>JAILBM010000229.1 GCA_024680925.1 Butyrivibrio sp. | reverse complement strand
ATGTTGATTTTTGATCACCAAGACAAATGTAACTGTCAATGCAAGAAAACTCAATGCACGAAAAAACGGGAGCGCAAAACTCTCTGTCCAAAAAAATGTAAAAATAAAAAACTCAATGTCCTTGACATGGGGTACATATCAGTGAGACATCTAAATTTAGAGTTTTTGGATTTTAGATGTAGTAATAAAAATCCAGTTATCCCAAATTTGGATTTTTTGTATTTTAGCTGTATACAAAACATGACTCAGAGAGTGGTGAGACATCTAAATTTAGAATTTTTGGATTTTAGATGTAGTAATAAAAATCCAGCTATCCCAAATTTGGATTTTTTGTATTTTAGATGTAGTAATAATCTGATGCTGAGGTCAAAAGTCACCTTGCGTCTCCATGGCTGTGCATATTGTACAATCACTTCGGGCACGCTTTCGCTCCTTTCGCTTCGTAGCGGTACTAAGGCACCAAAATACGGTGCCTTAGTACCGACGAGCTCATAGGGCCGCTCAGTTGCTTGTGCAATATGCACAGCCGGAGCCGGCCTGGCTAGCTTTTGTCGGGCAACTCATGTAAACAAAACAGCCCACTTTACAATGAGATAGAAAGCAAAACAGATGCTGGCGTCTGGGCGGTTCCGGGAACCCAGGCATCTTCAATGGCCTTTGGATCTATGGATTTATCTGATCGCAGCTTATCCAACTGATCGAGGCGTTCACAGAAGCGCTCAAGATTATCAAAGACCTTAATGCTGTGGTTGCTGTATCCACCCTGTGCCATCATCTTCTTTATATGCCTTTCTATATCGTCAGGATCTGCCTTTTGATCCTCTATATAACAGCATATATTTTTGTCGAGGACTGTTGATGCGGATACATTAAAATTTTTCTCATAGGAGGTTATAATGTGATCATAATGGATAAGAAGACCTCCTGCATGCTGCAAGACAGCCTCGTGCGCGCTGTCACTGCAGGGCAATGCCTTTAAGAACATTATCATATTAACCGCACTCCATCCTGCAGGAAGGCAGATGAGAGCCGCAAGTATGCTTAAAAAATTCTTTTGTGTGCCGAAAACAGTCAAACCTGTCAAAAATAATAAAACTGCAATCAAGATAAAGATTACAGTTCTGATGATTCCAATCTTTCTCTGATACTTAATGTATCCAAATTCACCCTTGAATTTCTTATTTGCGGATAAAATGCCCATTAGTCTTACAATCCTTAAATATATTGATGATAAAGCCGGACAAAAGTTCGACGTCCGGCTTCGACTGTGCATATTGATAATATGCGTTGATAGATCAGCTTGTTTTCAGAATACTTATCTCCTCATCTGTCAGTTCTCTGTACTGACCCGGGAGAAGCTCTTCATCCAGCTTTAGGGGTCCCATCTGTATGCGCCTTAGGAACAAGACCTTATTCCCCACAGACTCCATCATTCTCTTTACCTGATGAAAACGCCCCTCATGTATGGTAAGAAGAATAACAGCTCTTCCATCAGGATCAGTTCCTGCATTCTCCACATGAGCAGGTAAAGTAAGGTCTTTGGAACCATCCTCCCGCAGATCACCGATATCAACGCCGCTCTCAAGCTTTTGGATGGCTATATCGTCAGGCTCCTTTTCAAGATGAACTTCATAAACCTTATCTACATGTCTCTTGGGAGAAAGAAGCCTGTGTATCAGTTCTCCGTCATTTGTGAGAATAAGAAGACCTTCGGTGTCGGCATCAAGTCTCCCGCAAGGACTGACATCCCTCAGATTCTCCCCGTCAAGAAGATCCAATACCGTCCTGTTTTTACCATCCCTCGTAGCAGAAACGACACCCGCAGGTTTATTTATCAGATAATATCTGAATTTTTTATAACTAAGGACCTCTCCGTCAAGTTTTACTGTATCAGAGTTCTCGTCCACGTGCAGGTCAGGTCTTAAAGCAACTAAACCGTTTACGCTGCATCTGCCGTTTTTCAGGATTTCTTTTATCTGCTTTCTTGTACCAATATTAAATTCACTTAGAAATTTGTCTAATCTGATCAATAGTTAAATGTCCCTGTAACCTGTACGGCAGCACTCTGACTTCCCTTTTCGTAGTTGTTGTATGACCTGCAGACAATCACAGGATCTACAGTCCCTGAAGGAACCTTCACATTAAAGGACTGAGTATCCTTGGAGCGGTCCCACATCTGTAACGGACAGAAGGTCCTGCCGCCGTCATAGCTGTAGCTGAAATAAATAACAGGACTCTGCTTGTCACTGGTTGTCATTTCCACCAGTATATTGCCGGTTGCAGTATCTGTTGCAAGAACCTTGCTGCTGCATACATCAGGTCCGGATTCATCCTGCGATACCTTTTTTGAAGGCTTCTTAACTGTCGGATAATTAAATGTTGAATAGTCTAAGGAACCATCCCTGGATTTTAATTTGAAATACTTTGCTATTGCTGTTGCATCAGCCCTGGCAAGTGAATTGATAAAGCTGTCATCTTTAACTCTTGCCGCATCAACGGAATTATCCAAATATGCATGCTCCAAAATTACGCAGGGAATTCCTCTTGCAACAGACTGCCTGATTACACCATAGTAATCTTTCCCCGAAGAGCCTATTCTCGTTTTGGTGCCCTTCTGATAAATTCCCAGATTGCTCCATTCAGATGAAACAAGCTGACCAAATTCACAGCCTTTTTTGTAATAATTTCCAAAGGCTGATGTCCAGACCTCTGAGCCGTAAAATTCATGCTCATTGGAAGCATTGAAATGTATACTGTACATAAAGTCAGCATTGGAGCTTTTGGCAAATACGGCCCTGTCCTCGAGACTTACATCCACATCAGAGGTTCTCGTAAGCTTTACAGTAATATTATCAAATTTTTCCAGTTCGGCTTTTAATGAATTGGCCACCTTAAGTGTAAGCTCTTTTTCAACAAGGCCATTGTACTGAGCTCCGGGATGTGTTCCTCCCTCACCTCCGTGACCGGGATCAATCACCACCACAACAGGTTTTTGGGCAGCATATGAAATATCTGCGGGAATAACTGAAGAAACAGACAGAACAATAAAAGACGTAACACATGCTAATAACTTTTTCATACACACCCCCATTAAACATTTTTCATATCGATTGAACCTATCGAAGTCATGACTTCTTGCGGCAAAAAGGAAATTGCCCCAGGAATCCTGCGTTCAACAGGATACGCTCCTTGATCTTCAAGGAGATAGTCCGGTACGATCATAGTTTTTCTGAAGAAGAACTATAATCTATACATAAAGAGCTGTCGCAGATGCGGCAGCTCGAAAATCTTCATTAACCGTGTAAATTAGTTAAGCATATCCAGATTTATTGATTCGCTTTGAGCACCTGAATCTGAGCGGGAAGTTTGATTAGATGAGCCGGTTGCTCTGGTAGGAGCTGAAGCGCCAAGATCAACTCTGTTAGATCTGATTATCTCGCTGTACTGAGTAAGTGCAGTGAGAATGCTCTCATTGCTTTGAGAAACAGTCTTAACAATGTTGATGCTGTTCTGCTTGACACTTTCAATGATATCATCATTGCGCCTGCTCGTGACATCAATGGACTGTGAAATAATAGATTCAACATTTGCAAGCAGCTCATCAGTGTAAGCAACCGCAGCGGCCTTCATTTCATTTGCTTCAACCGTAGCCTTGTCCAGAATCTTCTCAGCCTGAGCGGCAGCCTGGGATATTACCTCATTGGCCTGAGCGTATGCCTGCTGCATGATTTCATGCTCATTAATAAGCTCATTGGTATGAACGGTGGCTTCATCGATCAATTCCTGAGCCTTTGCCCTTGCATCATTCAGAATTGCATCCTTGTTGCTGATGATCTTCTGATAACGCTTGATCTCCTCAGGAGTCTTACTGCGAAGCTCACGAAGCAGCTCGTCAATCTCCTCCTTGTTGACGATAATCTTTGTCTGAGAAAGAGGCTGTGGTTTACAGTTATCAATGTAGGTCTCAATCTCATCGATCATTTGCTCTATTCTGCTTGTCATGTTTAAAGTCCCCCCTAACTAATTGTGAATCCGTAAAGGTTAATTCTCCTTATTATATTTGCTGTATAGAATATCAGCTATAAAATCCGGAACACAAGGTGATACATCCCCATGATACCTTGCGATTTCCTTGACGACAGAGCTGCTCAAATATGAGTACTTAAGACTTGTCGTCAAAAATACGGTATCCACCTCATTATGAGACAGCTCCTTGTTGGTCTGAGCTATCTGAAGCTCATATTCAAAATCAGTGATCGCCCTAAGTCCTCTTATCACGATATGAATATCCATTTTTCTGCAGTAGTCAATGAGTAAACCACTGAAGGATTCAATTTTAACGTTTTTTAAGTCACTTACTGCCTCTTCTAACATTTTAACACGTTCATCAAGCGTAAACAATGGAGTTTTAGCCGAATTGCACATGACTGCAACTATAACCTCATCGAACATAAATGATGCGCGCTTTATAATATCCAGATGCCCATATGTGACCGGGTCAAAGCTTCCGGGATAAACTGCTATTTTCATGGATTAGGTGCCTTTCTTTGAAGGAATACGTGCTTGTTTGTCTTATAGTTCTTTTCTCTTGTAACCTCAAAACCATACTCATCAGCAAAGGAAAAGTCCATATCAAGTCCGCACTCCACAATTATCATAGTATTTTCCGTAACATAGTTCATTGCTGAAAGCTGGGCAAGCGTTCTTTCATAAAGCTGTGCATGATAAGGCGGATCTATAAAGATAATATCTACCTCTTTTTCACGGATTCCACGCAGCCCAAGAACAACATCCTGCTTGAAGACTGTCGCTTTATCTTCTAAATGGGTTGTTTTAAGATTCTCCAGAATACACTTATATGCATTCTGCGCATTCTCAATAAAGTATGCAGATGAAGCACCTCTTGAAAGGGCTTCAATGCCTATTCCGCCGCTTCCGGCATAGAGGTCTGCAAAAACAGAGCCCGGAACCTGATTCTGTATTATATTGAAAAGAGTCTCTTTAATCCTGTCCTGAGTAGGCCTTGTGTCATTTCCCTCAGGAGTTACAAGCTTCAGCCTTCTTGCAGATCCTGCTATTACTCTCATATTCTCACCTTTGTTCCCTTAGTATCTCTGCTGGTGACCTTGAGGTGACCCAGATTCAGAGTTTTTCCACTCATATCGATGCACTTCTCCTCCATTTCATCGAGGTAAAATACATCTTTTATGAAGTCGTTCTTCGAAAGCCTCATCCCACGAACGCCAACAGCAATTTTTTTCTTTTCCGGTATGGTATCTATCGGGAATCGAAGAAAATAACCGTTGTTTGAGCGCAGTACAACTGTTTTCTGGTTGTGCAGAACGGCTACGTTTACAACTTCATCGTCATCAGCCAGCTTTGTTGCGGCAACAGTTCTCTTGGATACGTCAAATTCTCCGCCGTCAACAATCTTCATCATAGCTTGCCTGGTCGTGAAAAGAATCCTGTACAGATTAAGATCTGACTGACTTGATGCAAGTACGATTGACTCCTTGGAGGTATCGAAATTGCTTATATTATCAATGGGAACGCCTTTATCCCTCATTCTGGCCTGCGGCAGATCCATTGCCTTGACAGTATGAAGATTGCCGGTATTGGTAAAGAAGCAGACCTTTCCTGTGTTCTTCATGATGAAAGAATACTTAAATTCGGCTTCAATAGTCTCTTTGTTCTTTTCATAGGTAGAGACATCTATTGTCTTGGCATAGCCAAATCTGTCCATAATAAATGCAACATCCGCCTCTTCTACAGGCTTCTCTTCGTAAACTGCGTTTTCTCTGTTATCTATGACAGTTCGGCGCTCTCTCTGATATTCCTTTTTAATCTTTAAAAGCTCCGTCTGAATAACCAGGGACATGGAATCATGACTCTCAAGTATGTCCTCATATTTGTAAATATTGGCTACTGTCTGTTCATGCTCCTTTATAAGTGCGTTGAGCTCCAGTCCGATGAGCTTGTACAGTCTCATCTCAAGTATGGCATCAGCCTGCGCCTCTGTAAAAAGAAGCTGGGCAGCCATGGCCTTGGATTCTCTGGACTTGAAATTTATACCGTCTGTCACACCGTTTACAAGGCAGTTTTTAGCCATAGGTCTGTCTTTTGAGCCTCTAAGTATCTCTATTACAAGATCTATGACATTGCAGGCCTTAATAAGACCCTCCTGTATCTCCTTCTTCTCCTGCTCCTTTTTAAGAAGAGTCTGGTATTTTCTGGTCGTGATCTCAAACTGAAAATCAGCGCATGCACGCATGATTTCTTTTAGGGACAGCGTCTCAGGTCTTCCGTTGTCAATGGCAAGCATATTGACACCAAAGGTGTCCTCGAGCTTTGTTTTCTTGTAGAGAAGATTGGTGAAATTCTCTACATTTGTATCCTTTTTGAGCTCAATGACAATACGGATTCCCTCTTTTGATGACTGGTTGGAGATGTCTACAATGTCATTCGTGACCTTTTTCTCGGCAAGCTCTGCAACATCGGCCATGAATTTGCCGATACCCATGCCAATCATGGTGTATGGAATCTCTGTGATGACAAGATTTATGTGACCATTCCTGCCCTTTTCTGTCTCAACCTTTCCACGTATGCGGATTTTGCCGGAGCCGGTATTGTAGATGTCATAGAGCTCATCCTTGTTGATCACAATTCCGCCGGTGGGGAAATCAGGTCCTTTTATATATTTCAGAAGATCTCTTGTGGAAAGAGAATCATCCTTGATATATGCAATTTCAGCGTCGATGACTTCAGCAAGATTGTGGGGAGGCGTGCTAGTAGCCATACCTACGGCTATTCCTTCAGATCCGTTGATCAGGAAATTGGGAATCTTTACCGGAAGAACGGAGGGCTCTTTTTCTGTCTCATCGAAATTTGGCAAAAAATCAATTACATTCTTATCAAGATCCTCAAGAAAATTTTCCTGAGTCAGCTTACTGAGTCTTGCCTCAGTGTAACGCATTGCGGCAGCGCCGTCGCCTTCTATATTGCCAAAGTTACCATGACCGTCGACCAGCGGAACAGCTTTCTTAAAGTCCTGTGTCATTACCACAAGGCATTCATAAATGGAGCTGTCACCGTGAGGATGATATTTACCCATTGTATCGCCGACGATTCTCGCACTCTTCCTGTAGGGGCGGTCATATCTGATACCCAGCTCATACATATCATACAGAGTCCTTCTCTGAACGGGCTTTAAGCCATCTCTTATATCAGGCAGAGCTCTTGCTACAATGACACTCATGGCATAGTCAATGAAGGATTTCTGCATTATTTCAGAATATTCGGTTCTGATAATTCTGTCTTCCATAATTTATGTAGATCCTTTATTTTTGTTTATGTGTAAATATACAGAGCCAAGCGGAAATATTTGAAAACTCATATCCTGAGCCGGCCCAGCACATGCATTTTGAAATATTTTCATTTGGCGGATATCTGACAACGGGGAGGCGCCTGCATTTTCGAGCATTGGCTCTGAAAAGCTGCGTTTATGCTACGCTGTCTTAAGCTTACATCAGATATCAAGCTCAGCGTCGGTTGCATGAAGATGGATAAACTCCCGTCTGGGAGGAACATCAACACCCATAAGAAGCTCTGTCATCTGCGAAGCCATTTTGGCATCCTCAATCTCAACAAGCTTAAGCAGCCTTCTTTCGGGATCCAGAGTTGTCTCCCAAAGCTGCTCCGGGTCCATCTCACCAAGACCTTTATATCTTTGAAGAGTAAAGGATGATTTGTGAGTCTTTCTGTATTTTGTAAGAGCCATATCGTCATAGAGATACTCTTCCTTGCCACGCGCAGGCATGGCCTTGTAAAGAGGAGGCATTGCCAGATAAACATGCCCCTGATAAATAAGCTCAGGCATAAACCTGTAAAACAGTGTCAGAAGAAGTGTTGCTATATGCTCACCGTCGACATCGGCATCAGACATAATTATTATCTTGTCATAGCGGAGCTTATTGATGTCAAAATCATTGCCATAACCCTCAGAAAAGCCACAGCCAAAGGCATTGATCATGGTTTTTATCTCTGCATTGGCAAGGACCTTGTCTATACTCGCCTTTTCAACATTCAGGATCTTTCCTCTGATTGGAAGGATTGCCTGATAGTTTCTGTCTCTTGCCATTTTTGCACTGCCACCGGCAGAATCTCCCTCGACAATGAATATCTCGCACTTTGATGAATCCTTGCTGATGCAGTTGGCCAGCTTACCATTGGAATCAAAGGAGTATTTCTGCTTTGTAAGCATATTGGTCTTGGCCTTCTCCTCTGTTTTCCTGATCTTGGCAGCTTTCTCCGCACAGCCTATGATGGCCTTAAGAGTCTCAAGATTTCTGTCAAAGTATCTTGTCACCTCTTCGCCTGTAATCTTGGAAACAATCTTGGCTGCATCCTGATTGTCAAGCTTGGTCTTGGTCTGTCCTTCAAATCTCGGATCCGGATGCTTGATGGATACTACTGCTGTCATGCCGTTTCTGACATCAGTTCCTGTGAAATTTACATCCTTGTCCTTCAGGATATTAAGCTCCCGGGCATACTGATTGATCACGTTTGTAAACATGGTCTTAAAGCCGGTCAGATGTGTACCACCCTCGGCATTGTAAATGTTGTTGCAAAATCCCATGACTTCCTCATGGAACTCGTTTACATACTGAAAGGCTATCTCAACCTCTACGCCTTCACTTTCACCCTTAAATGCCACAACATCGCAGACGGCATCCTTGGATTTGTTCATATCTTTTATAAATCCGGTAATTCCGTCGGGCTCGTGAAATTCAATGTACTCCTCAACTCCCGGCCTCTTGTCCTGAAATACGATGGTCAGCTCGGGATTCAGATATGAAGTCTCGTGAAGCCTTGACTTGATGTCATCCTCTCTGAATCTGGTCTTTTCAAAGATCGTGTCATCAGGAAGGAAGTTTATTGTTGTTCCGGTCTCTTTTGTTGTTCCAACCGGAGTAAGAAGTCCGTTTTCAAGTTTAACGGTGGGAATGCCTCTCTCATAGGCATCCTCATAGATATAGCCGTCCTTTTTTATCCGGACCTTCATTCTGGTTGAGAGCGCGTTAACAACGGAGGAACCTACACCATGTAAGCCTCCGCTTGTCTTGTATGCATTGTTATCAAATTTTCCTCCGGCGTGGAGCATAGTCAGAACAACACGCTCAGCGGTAATTCCCTTTGCGTGCATACCGACAGGAATGCCTCGGCCGTTGTCTTCTACAGTTGCAGAGCCATCGGCTTCAAGCGTGACATGGATCCTTGAACAGAATCCGGCAAGATGTTCGTCCACCGCATTATCTACAATCTCATACACCAGGTGGTTGAGTCCCCTGGTTGTGACACTGCCGATATACATGCCCGGACGCTTGCGAACAGCTTCAAGTCCCTCAAGGACGGTAATGCTGGACGCATCATATTGTTCCTGTACAGACATCAATAAACCCCTTTACAAAACTTTTTTCATATATTAAACAAAATGTGCTGTTTGTCAGAAGTGAAGCTTCCTGGTAACTGTCACAGCAAGTGCCCCCGGACCTATGTGACAGCCAACAGACAGAGAAAGCGGATCCATACGCATCTGATGCCCCGGAAAAGCTTCCTCGACCTCCTTTTTCCACTCTGTAGCTGCGCTCAAATTATTGGTATAGGCGCCTGCAATCCAGAAATCACCAGCCTCCATACCACCGAATCTGTTCTCGATATCAGCTTTTATCGCATTTATCATGATGCTCTTTCCCTGGGCGCTTGTACGTGCCTTGGCAAATGCATCCAGCTTTTCACCCTGGATCTGCAGTACGGGTTTTAGCCTGAGCAGAGTCCCAATTGCAGCTGCAGCAGGTGTTATCCTTCCGCCCTTTTTCAGGTAATGCAAGGTGTCAAGCATGATATAAATACTGGAATCGAGCTTAGTATCAAGCAGCTTTTTTTTGATCTCTTCGGATGTCAGACCTGCGTTTGCCATTTCAAGAGCGTCAAGAGCAGACTGTCTCTGAGTAACTGAAATTCGCTGATTATCAATGACAAAGACCTTTCCCTCATATTCCTCCTGGGCAAGCATATAAGCATTCTGACAGGAGCTTGAAAGTCCGCTGCTCATGGGAATATAGATAATCTGCTCGTAATCCTTTAAAACCTTGTCCCAGAGAGTCATAAGTGAATCAGGCGTCGGCTGACTTGTTGATACTGAGGCATCCTCAGCAAGCTTCTCATAGAACTGTGACTGAGTAAGATTTATATCCTCAAAAAAGTCTTCTCCATTTATCATGAAAGGCATCGGAACTACAAAAATACCAAGCTCTTCGCCCTGCTTCTGAGTTATTCCACTGTTACTGTCTGTTATGATTGCTATTTTAGACATATGTATTTGCCAGCAAATGCCGACAGCCTCCTCTAAATATTTAGATAATTAGTTAAAAATATCTTACTTTTATAATGTCGTAAAGTCAACTGAATTTGCAGATTTTGTATTCAGAACTTCCTTTAGTACAGTATGTTGTGGCGAAAGAAGTCCAGGATCATCCTTAAGGATATCGTCTGCATCAACTGCGGATGCTTTAACAAGATCACTGTCATGATATATATCACCGACCCTGAAATTAAGCTCTCCGCTCTGCTTAACACCGAAAAGATCTCCGGGGCCTCTTTGACGCAGATCTTCTTCAGCTATTTCAAAGCCGTCGTTTGATCTGTTCATTATATCAAGACGTTTACGTGCATCCTCGTCATCAGATGAATTGATAAAAATACAATAGGATTGATCCTTCCCTCTTCCAACGCGTCCCCGCAGCTGATGAAGCTGCGACAGGCCGAATCTTTCGGAGTTTTCTATCATCATTACTGTTGCATTGGGAACATTGATCCCTACTTCAATAACTGTAGTCGAAACAAGTACATCGAATTTTCCCGATGCAAAGTCCTCCATGACAGCATCCTTTTGCGAGGGCTTCATCCTGCCATGCAGCATCTCAACCTTAACAGAAGAAGGCAGGACGTTTCTTAACAGTTCTGTATAGTCAGTTACATTTTCCACACCGTCAAGCTCGCCATCCTCGATCATTGGACATATAACGTATACCTGGTGCCCCATTTCAACCTGAGAAGCAATAAATTTATATGCAGTAGGTCTGTAATTTGTCCCAACAACACAGTTTTTTATCGGGAGTCTTCCGCCGGGAAGCTCATCAACTACAGACAGGTGCAGATCTCCGTACAGAATGATCGCCAGTGTTCTGGGAATAGGTGTTGCACTCATCGCAAGGACATGTGTGCTTTGCCCCTTGCCCGCAAGGGCTCCGCGCTGTCTAACGCCAAAGCGGTGCTGTTCGTCGGTAATTACCAGTGCAAGATTCTTATAGTTTACTTTTTCCTGCACAAGTGCATTTGTACCAATTATACAGTTTACTTCTCCCTCACTGATCCGGCGCTGCACTTCCCTTTTTTCCTTTGCTGAAAGTGCCCCGGTCAAGAGAACCGGTTTAAGACAGTTTATGCCGTATTTAAGAGCCATCTCTTTAAAGCTTTCATAGTGCTGGGATGCAAGGACCTCTGTAGGAGCCATTAATGCGCCCTGATATCCGTTGGCTGCAGCGGTAATCAGTGCCATCATTGCGATAAGAGTCTTTCCTGAGCCAACATCCCCCTGTATCAGCCTGTTCATGACAAAAGGCCCGGAAAGGTCATTTAAGACATCCGAAAAAGCATTATACTGAGCCCTTGTCGGTTTAAAGGGGAGTCTGTCAATAATCTCCCGGACCTCATCTGCTTCTGTCATTTTTGCCTGGTTTACAGATTCCTCCGAAGCATTTTTAAGAAGGCGAAGTCTTAATACAAATAACAGAAATTCATTATACGCAAGTCTTCTTCTGGATTCTTCAAGGTCCCTGGCATTCTTTGGAAAGTGCATGCCGATAAGAGCATCGTAATATCCCATAAGTCCATGCTTTTTAATAAGATTTTCAGGGATATAGTCTTCAATTTTACCAACAGTCTCAAACGCTCTTGTAACTGACTTTGTCACCAGATTGTTGGAGAGTCCTTTAGTGAGCGGATATCTTGGCTGCAGCTTTCCGATCAATGGATAATAGTCCTCTTCCTTGTACATTTTGGGCTGATCCATTGTAAAAAAGCTGCCCTTTTTCTTTACTGTGCCTCGAAAAATATAGGTAGTAGCCACTTTAAGTAAGCCGGCCAGATATGGCGCATTGAAAAAGGCAATTTTTACCTTTCCTGTCTGATCAGCAGCTTCAAATGCAACAATAGAAAGGTTTTTCACATGGCGCTTTGTAATGCTCCCTATTATGGTCAGCTTTACTGAGTTTATCATGTTTTCTTTAAGATCACAGGCTCTTTTTGGTTCCTCAAAGACATCATAGCCTCTTGGATAATATCCGATGAGGTCTCTGCAGGTATATACACCAAGCTTATTGAAAAGCTTTCCTGTCTTTTCCCCTATGCCCTTTAATTCGAGTACGCTTTCATCAAGTTCTCTGATTCCCAACGTTCATCCTCTTTCTGTAAAGTAAACATAAAGCCGGACTTACGCCCGGCTTTAGACTGCTTTGATAAAATTCTTATTCTGCGGATACAATGTAGTAATAAATCGGCTGACCACCGAATTGGAGCTCTACATCACACTGCGGATACTGCTCTGTAATGCGATCCCTTAGAGATTGTGCATCCTTCTCATCAACCTCCTCGCCATAGTAAAGGCTGATAAGTTCAAGATCATCATTCATCATCTTTGTGAGCATCTCAAAGGTGACATCAGCTATATCGGATCCAACACCGAGAATACCCTTGTCTCCGATACCCATGTAATCACCCTGCTTGATCGCTATGTCATCAATCATGGTATCTCTCACGGCGTAAGTTACTTCACCTGTGCTTACAGTCTTGAGAGAATCTGTCATGGCGCTTATATTGTCCTCTATGGGAGCATCGGGTACATAGTTGATTATGGCCGTAATTCCCTGAGGAACTGTCTTGGAAGGAACAACCACTATCTTCTTGCCGTCATCGCTGTCTTCAGACATAATCGCTGCCTGATTAGCAGCCAGAATGATATTTTTATTGTTAGGAAGGACAATAACAGTGTCTGCGTTAACCTTGGCTACAGCATCGAGAATATCTGCTGTGCTGGGATTCATTGTCTGTCCGCCCTCTATGACATGATCAACACCAAGTCCTCTGAAGATATCAGCGAGTCCGGAGCCTGCACATACGGTAACAAATCCGATTTCCTTCCTTGGCTCTTGTGTAACCGGCTCAGTTTCAGGTGTCTTCCTGCCGGAAGCCTCAACCTTGTTGCCAAGAGGTATGTCATCATCCTTGGAATATGTAGGTGTAAGCTCGGCAGCACCGTTAATCTCAGTCTTGATCTCTGACCATGAGCCGTCGCTGTTTTCATGGAAGAGCTTCTCTCTGTGCTCCATCCACATATTGTCAATCTTCATATTTGAAAGCTGGCCATACATGAGCGCTCTCTGTATAGCAAGTCCGGGATCATTGGAATGAACATGAACCTTGCAGATCTCATCATCTGCCACAAGAACTATGCTGTCACCTATGGACTCAAGAAATCCCTTAAAATCAATTTCCTGCTTAACATTGAGAGGTTTGTTCAAAAGAACTATGAACTCAGTGCAATAGCCGAATTTTATGTCACTTTCCTTGGCTTCCGGCTTGGAATTTGATTTTGAGGAAGCCGGTTTTTCTTCTGAAATTGTCAGATCGATCTCTTTGCCAAGGAAACCGTCGTAGGCACCCTTCAGGACCTGAACAAGCCCCTGTCCACCGGAGTCTACTACTCCAGCCTGTTTGAGAACAGGAAGCATTTCAGGGGTTCTTGCCAAAACCTCCTCGGCATATTTGATAACCTCCTCGCAGAATACGCCGATGTCATCACAGCCGTAAAATGCCAGCTCATTGGCCTTTTCACTTGCCCCTTTGGCAACAGTGAGGATCGTTCCCTCCTTGGGCTTCATAACAGCCTTATAGGCAGTCTCAACAGCCTTATCAAATGACTCTGAGAGAACCTCTACCGTTATAACATTATGCTCCTTGACAATCTTGGTGAAGCCACGAAGCAGCTGGGAAAGGATAACTCCGGAATTGCCTCTTGCCCCGCGAAGAGAACCGGATGAAATAGCCTTACAGATTGCCTTCATGTCTGTTGTATCACCAAGGCTCTTAACCTCCTTGGCAGCAGACATTATGGTCATTGTCATATTCGTCCCCGTATCTCCGTCAGGCACAGGAAATACATTAAGTTCGTTTATCCATTCTTTTTTGGCATCAAGGTTCTTGGCACCGCTCAAGAACATCTTTGAAAGCATCTTTGCATCAATAGCATTATTACCCAAAACTAATATCCTCCACGACTTGGCTTAATCTATAACACGGACACCTTCAACAAAGATGTTTATCTTCTCAATTTCGATTCCCGTGAACTCTTCTACCTTATATTTAACTGTATCAATAAGATTCTTCGAAACAGCAGATATGCTGACACCATAAGCGACAATTACATGAAAGTCAAGCTTTAGTCTTTTATTTTCATCCAATGCTATATTTATTCCTCTTGTCATTGAATCAAGCTTAAGCAGACTGACAAGACCGTCCTTAACATTGACATTTGCCATTCCGACTATGCCGAAGCATTCCATAGCAACTGCTCCTGCATACTGGGCAATAACATCGTCATCTATAGTAATATTCCCTATGTGTGTATTTACCAAAGAAGCCTTCATATATGTCCTCCTCATTTATAATGCCAGTTTATACAATCTTAATCTGGTCGGATGCTTAAACGAACCCGTTTTTTTGCATACATATAGTATTATAATCGCACTTTTCAAAAAAATAAACTATAAATTTTATATATTTTACTTGCAATTGTTTTTGATATTTGCTAATATATCAATGTTGCGGGTATTTCTGCAATAATATTTGCTTTTGCGAATTATCAAATGGCTTATAAGGAGGTGTCAAAATGGCTAAATGTGAAATTTGTGGCAAAGGCGTTCATTTCGGTAACAACGTAAGCCATTCTCATAGAAGATCTAACAGAGTCTGGAATGCAAATATTCAGCATGTTACAGTAAAGATGAATGGTTCAAATAAGAAGATGAATGTTTGCACAAGCTGCCTGAGATCAGGTAAGGTTGAAAGAGCTTAATCTTTTAATTATGAATTTTAGCCTCGGTTTTTACCGAGGCTTTTTTCATGCCCTCTTTTAGGCCTTTTTAGGCAGTAAAAAACTCAGGGCTACCAATCCCTGAGTTTTTATATATATTATAAATAATACCCTCCCTGTTCCTTAAGCCTTCATGATCATATCGAATTGAGAGCTTAGAACAGAATAACCTTCATTGATCATCTGGATCATCCTGGTATCCCCACACATGTTGTCAGGATGATAAATCTTAAGAAGGTCTTTATAACGTTTTTTAAGTGCAAGAGAATTGTTCACACCACTGAACAACAACTCTGCTCCGTTATAATCAAATGCTTCACCGACAGAACGCTGCTTGGTCTTTTCCTTTTCAAATGCACGTTTGTCTGCCTCGAGCTGATCGAAACCACCCCTGAGAATATCCATCTTCTTTTCAAAAAAACGGTTATTCTCTTTCATTCGTTCCTTATCCTGCTCAAGTTTTTTTCTGCTATCGGAAATATACTTCTCTTCTTCCTTTATTTTTTTCTCTCTTTCATCAAGAGAGCAGGTTTCGTTTTCAATACGACAGCTTTCTCTGAACAAAAACATCCTCAGTTCATACAATTCATCTTTAGTGCCGCTTTTAAGTATTGCATCTCTTACTTCTTTATCCATCGGCCCCTCACCTCCGAAAAACTTGCGGTGCCTATTACTCCTCAGGGAATGCAATATCTATGGCTTCATCATCATCCATCATTTTCTCGTTTTTGGCCATAAATTTGTCCATTACGTCCGGAACCATATCCAAAACCTTGGTTACTGCATCCTGATTTTTAATATTAACCAGCTTTGTTGTACCATTTTTTATAATAAGAACGGCACTTGGTGACATTTTGGCCCCAAAACCTCCTGCACCGCCATCCTTCTTATCCGCACTGCTTCCACCTGCACCAACACCAAGAGAAACATCCATTAAAGGAACAATTATTGTATCTCCCACTGTCACGGCATCGCCTACAACTGTCTTGGTAGACAATATAGAATTCATACCCTTCATTAGTGTATCTACAACACCTGTAATACTATTTTCAGCCATTTCAACTCCTCAAGCTAATATAAAAATGTCGTTAGCTATTAATTATCTTATTAAACCGCTTAATGGTTTTACGAATATCTTTATTAAAATAACAAATTGCAAGGGAAAGTATGATTCTGAATAATGTGATTTTCCCCTTAATATGTATCTCACCGTCAACAATGGTATTCTCAAAATCCGGTGTAATATAAACCTTTTTAATTCCAAAGCCTCTTAACACCCCAAGACCGCCCATAATCTGAGCAGTTGAAGCCGGATCACCTGTACCTACAGTAAGATCTGCCTCTATCTGTCTTGGCAAAAGAACCTTCAAAATAATTATGAGATGCTTTTTGACTTTAACAAATGCCCGTTGAAAAATATCATTTTCAATCGTTTTTTTAACCATATCTATCTTATCATAAACCCTAGATATTGTACACTTGAAATTATCAAACACATTTTGTAGATTATTTAATTTATTTTTTATTTTTTCTACAAATTCAAGTAGTTTTTCCCATAAACCCTCTGAATTATCTGAATCTTCTCCGGTATAATTATCATTTAACCGATAATTTTCAGAATTTTCTGCATCTTCATTTTTGTTATCTTCGGCACTTTCGTCAAAATCAGCTTCAATATTTTGTGAATATTCACTCTCCTCAGTCTTTTCTGATTCTGTAATATTTTGACTGTTTTGTGTTTCTAATGAACCTGCAGAACTATGAATATCCGTATTTTTGTTTTCTTCCTCAATCTGCTTTTCCAATAAATTCGTTTTACCGGAAGATTCTTTTTGAGGAAAAACCTGAAAAACAGCAATTCTCAAATAAAAATACATTTTATCGGGAAAACTTATCCCGCCGTTTATAAGATGAAGTAACCAGCTAAATGAAAATGCTGCTTTTATTATATCCTTGTAATCAATATCTTCTTTTGTAAAATCCAGCTTATCAAAGAATGCATCCAGTTTATATCTTACAGGTACAAACAAAACCAACAGAAGAACAACAATCACAAGGCCAACCATGCACAATAATATCAAACCTAATATTTTTAAAATTGCCAAAACCACAGCCAGCATATTATTCCCAACTCACTTTTATTTTTATTTATTAAACTTATCAAGATATTGTATCAGTTCCCCTGGCATCCCTGCTTCAGATGCCTCTGAGGCTATTTTCATAACCAGCTCCATTGCTTCTGAGTAGCCGTTTGCAATACCATAGACAAATGCAGGATGTTCTTTGTAATAGGGCTGTTTTAAATTGGCACAGTGAAGGATTTCAAGCTGATCGTTGCCTGTTGTCGTATTGGTAATTACATAAACAGAAAGCTGACCTGCGCCATGCTTTAATTTCCATTTTACTTTATTAACATTTCTGACAGAATCACCAATATATAGATTTCTAAAGAATTTACAGTACCCCGTTATTTTCATACTTCCCACACATTTAATAAACGTTTTATCGTTTGTTTCGTTGAATAGAGTTATTTAATATTTTATAATAACTATATATGCATATTATTTTACCATATATCCTTATTATTTTGAATTATTGATTTAACGGAGGCATTCCATGAAAGCTGTTACCAGATTACAACTTAAAGAAGGAATGGTCATAGCTGAAGATGTTCTTAATTACAAGAACGAGCTTATTGTACCCATAAATACCACAGTGAACCAAGGTATAATAGCTCTTCTTGCCTCTAATTCAATAATGGTGGTTAAGGTCAAGGAAGAAATCGATCTTGGAAAAACAAGATTTGAAAAGCTTAAAGCCTCAGATGATTTTCATATTTTTGAAACAAGATATAAACAATGCTTTATCAAATACAAAGAAATAATGATGGAATGTGTTGATAAGGGTGCTGCTGTAGATATTCCCGCTCTAATGAATATTTACGACCTGATAATGAGCAATATCAGAACCGGTGAAGAGCTTTTGGATTATCTGACTATCCTCTCCTCAAATGAGGATGAACTTACTCATTCCCATTGCCTTAATTCTGCACTTATAGCAGGAGTATTTGGTTTATGGCTTGGCTATGGTAATGAAGATATACAAACTCTTATTCAGGCAGGATTTGTATATGATATAGGTAAACTGCGTCTTCCCTACAGAATATTATGGAAACCGGATAAACTTACAGAAGCAGAGTACAGTCTTGTAAAGCATCACACCTATTTAAGTGAAGACATGCTAAAACGCACACCATTAAATGATCATGTAATAAAGGCTGTTGCACAGCATCATGAGCGAATTGACGGTTCAGGTTATCCTGACGGCTTAACAGATAAGGAAATCGATCCCTTTGCCAAGTGCATTGCCATAATCGACAGTTATGAAGCCATGACTTCTCCAAGGGCCTACAGAGAACCCAAGAATGCCTTTCAGGTAATAGATATTCTTGAAAATCAAAAAAACAAAAAGTATGATGGCAAAATGCTTGAAATCATATTAACAAAAATTGCCTCTTCTCAGCTTGGTCTTGTGGCAAAAATAAAGGACGGAAGACTTGGCATTGTAACAAGAATCAATCGCAATGCCCTTTCTAAACCCGTCCTTACTCTTGATGACAGAACACCTTTGGATTTATCCAAAATGCCCTGGCTTCCTATTGAGCATATCATGTAGTTTATCTGACTACTTTATTTTTTATGCTCCAAAATAAGCATCAAATATTCTCTTAGCCACAGGAACGGCATATTCTCCGCCGCTTCCTGCATTTTCAATTATAATGGTTACACATATTTCAGGATCCTCTGCAGGTGCAAAGCCTGTAAACCATGCATGAGAATCACTTTCAGAATTAAACTCAGCAGAACCTGTCTTTCCCGCAGCGGTATAACTAAGCCCCTTAAGCTTTGTAGCAGTACCATTTTCAACAACTCCCTCCATAAGAGAAGTCAGAATATCCGATTCATCTTCAGACATAAGCCTTTTATACTCAGAACTGCCAAAAGAAGCAACTTTTTTGCCATCTGCAGACTCTACCCTGTCAATAACAAAGGGTTTCATAAGTACTCCGTCATTAGCAATTGCACAGGTTATCATATTCAAATGCATAGGAGTAATAGTTGTGGTTCCCTGCCCTATGGAAAGCTGCATCATATCAGAATTGGATATATCTTCATCACAGCTTGCATAGCTCTTGTTGTAATTCATAGTAAGAGGAAGTTCACTGTTAAACATTAAAGTATCAAGGAGATCTGCAAAGGATTTTTTATCAAGGGTCATTCCTATATTGGCAAAGGATGAATTACAAGACTTTGCAAAGGATGAAAACAGATTTACACTACCATGATTAGCACCGTGATAACAGGAAATCGAGTCTTCTCCAAGGGTAAATTTCCCTGTGCAGTTAAAACTGTAATTATTATACGTATCTTTATTCTCTTTAATATATTCAAGGGCGGTAACAATCTTAAAGGTGGATCCAGGTGGATACAGTCCCTGGGTCACACGATTAAGAAGCTGTGTATTTGAAGAGGATGACACAAAGCTTGACCACTCTTCTTCGATACTGTTAGGGTCAAAATCAGGTTTGGAAACCATGGCAAGTATCTCTCCGGTTTTCGGGTTTGAAACAACAATAGCTCCCTGATAAGCAGAAAGTGCATTATATGCTGTTTCCTGAAGCTTAACATCAAGAGTTGTGTAAACATTATCCGCAGGATATTTCTCTCCGCTGGCATCACTTTTAACTTTTTCAGAAATATCAATGCTTGTATTTATCAGGTAATAATTGGCAAGAGCCTCTACTCCTGCTCTTCCGTTAGTTGAATATCCTACAATATGTGCAAATTCCTTACCATAAGGATAGCTTCTTGATTCATTTCCTTCAGCATCGGTAACAGTTTCTGCCAGCACATCACCTGAGGAGGAATAAATAGTTCCTCTGGTATTTTGTGCAAGAAGTATCTGTTGCCTTCCGTTATAGCTGTTATTTATAAGCTCCATTCTGTTTGCATAGGAATAATAACAGGTATATCCCAGCATTCCCGCAAAAAGAAGTGAAAAGAATACACAGGTAAAAATAATCGGATATAATCTTTTTTTCCTGGAATTACGCTTTGAATTGTCTTTTTTTACTGACTTATCATCTTGTATTTCTTGTGGCATAAACTTCTTCATCTCCCCTGGACTGTCTGGATTTTCTGGCCCTTCTCTTCTCAATGGCCTGATAATGTTCATCCTGACGAATCATACATATTCCTTCAAAAATCGAGAACATCATTATAGTAGTAAGTACGGAAGATCCTCCATAGCTTACCAACGGCAAAGTCACTCCTGTAAGAGGAATAAATTTGGTACCACCTCCAATGGTAAGGAACACCTGAAAAATATAGGTAACGGCAATACCCACTGCCAGCAATCTGTAAAAGCCGTCTCTTACATGAAAAGCTTCCATCATCATCATAAAAAATGTAGACAGGCAGACCAATGTCATAAGTACTGCAAAAATAATACCCAGCTCCTCCGCTATGGCTGAAAAAATAAAATCCGCCTCAACAAAAGGAATGGTTGTTGGAGTTCCTCCAAAAAGTCCAAGACCAAACCATCCCCCGGAACTTATACCAAATAATGACTGGGTAATCTGATAACCCGAAGAATCAATCTCGGTCCAGGGATCCAGCCATGCAGTTACTCTGGCCTGAACATGACTAAAGAGATTATAAGCAACAATCGATGCCGCCGCTCCAATACCTACGCACCCCAGAAAATATCCTATATTTCTGGTAGCTATAAAAATCATAAAAGTAAATACAATAAAGAATATAAGGGCAGAACCAAGATCCTTGGATAAAACAAGTATCATAACATGAACGGCAGATAAAACTGCCACCATAAGCAGATTGGAAAAGCTCTGATTATCGTAGATTGCTGCAGCCAGAAAGAATATAAATATAATTTTTACAAATTCAGAGGGCTGAAATGTGATACCCATAAAGGTATAACTGATTTTAGATCCATTGGTTACAGAACCCAAAACCAGAACTACACCAAGCATAGTAATACCGGCAAGAGCATAGATATATTTGAATTTACGTAAAAAAACAAATCTGTAAACAAGCTCAGGCACAAAAAGTCCTATAACGATTGAAGCAAGGGCTATAATAAACTGTTTTACAGCCTTATCGTAATTAAGCCTTGTAAGCATAACCATTCCGATCATAAGGAGCATACACAGATTATTTATAATAAGCCTGTTACCTTCAGGATAAATAAAATAATACATAATAATTATTGCAAAAATAATTATTATCTGGAATGCTCCAAACAAAAGGTAGGTAATATTACCCGTTGTTGCCACTATCTGCACCAGACAGGCTATCTGGGTAAGAAACAAAAAAACAGTCTGTCTTGTATATATACCGCTTCTTTTACTTTCACTTCTGTACCTGAAAACCAGAAAGCTCTGTGCAGTATAAAAAAGCATAAGAATTACAATTACATATTTGGATAATTCTGTTACATATAATTCCATTTTTCTCCCCGGTTATTCCGTAACCCTCTTATAATGGCCGGTAGTATACTCAGCCACAGGTTCCCC
Source organism: Butyrivibrio sp. (assembly GCA_024680925.1). Classification (GTDB taxonomy): domain Bacteria; phylum Bacillota; class Clostridia; order Lachnospirales; family Lachnospiraceae; genus Butyrivibrio. The sequence continues at coordinate 32,310 of JAILBM010000229.1, read as the reverse complement.
AACGGAATATCCTTTCAATACACTTTCATCATATAATTTAAGAATACCAAAAGCCTTTTGGGCATCTTCAATAGTAAAATCCAGTCGTAAATGACCGCAAAAACCGTCCTTAAAAATATCCGCCAGCTGCTTATGAAGAGAAACCGGCACTGTGTTCCAAATTATATTCATGCAATATCTGCAATTAAATGAATAAGGAATTTCATGTTTTTGTCTGTCTGTCATTTTACCGTTTCCGCTACAAAACTCTCCCATTTTCATTGTGCAGCTTTTAAGAGTTTTATTAAGACAATTGGCAGTAATCATCATAGGAGTATATCCGTAGATTTGGTAGGACAAGTTGTCACTGTTTATAATACTGTTTTTCACCATGTCCTTAATTTCAAATCTTGTCAGCTCAAGAGGCAGAGATATTTCAGAAAGAGAAAGACCATTATCTTCCACGGCTCTTGTAAATTCCTTTATTGCCAGGCTGTTCCAGTTATATACACCATAATCGGTTATAAGTTTTCCTTTAAATTTCTTTGCAGAAAGATATGATAATTCTTCCACATTTCTAACAAGAATGCCTTCAAAACAGCCTTTTTCATATATATTCAGGATTTCATCAATATCCTTCATATAAGGGAACTGTTTTTCCTGCCTTGTAATAAAGGGAAGAGCCACATAAATACTGCATTTATCCTGCAATGCCTTTAGTTTATCATTCAGTCCCCTGGATAAAAGAAGGCCGCTCTCAACATAAACTCTTCCTACAGAGCTTTGCTCTGATTCATATATATATTTTTCCAGCATTTCGAACTGTGAAGAAGTAGATATCAAAACGTCAAGACTTACCGAATTTGCCTTTTGAAATCCTGAATTTGCATGTCCTTCTTTTATCGATTTTCTGATTTGCTCACCGGCACTATTTGTTTTTACCGATGCTCTGGTCTGCTCACAGGCACTATCTGTATCAGAGCTTTCATTTTCTGAAATAACTTCAATACATTCTCTAAAGCCATTGGCTCTTATTATTTCATTTTCAAGACCAAGAACCGCTTCTCTTCTTAGCTCGTTTAACTCCTTAACAGGAATAAATACTCCCTGCTCATCAGAGTATAAATCCACAATAAGATCTTCCTGTTCAAAATAAGTATTTCCAAGCTTTTTAATTTGTTTTTCTATATCTTCCTTAAGGGTTGGCCTCTTTAAAGCCTTGGAAACGATATTTCCCGTAGCTGTATAGGAACAGGAGGAAGTACTTAGAGTCAAAATAAGTTCTTCTCCCTCATGAACATAAGCATATGCGGAAATCTTTATTTTACTTGGTCCGTTACAGTATTTACCGTTTATTTCTTTTATAACCCCTTCGTCAGTTCCGTTATACCCCGGCTTATTAAGGGTTATCATATCCTTACCATTGTGTTTATAATAATAACCGTTTCCTATTTCCGATCTTAAATACAGACTTTTAAGAACCTTTATATCCTCATCGTCAATGACAAAGCCTTCTCTTCCATCTTTATAATACTTATCAATATATTTGCGATAAATTGCAGTAACTCCCGCAGCATATTCAGGACTCTTCATACGTCCTTCTATCTTAAAGGAATCGATTCCGCTATCTATAAGATCGGGAATATCATAAGTGGTACACATATCTCTAAGACTTAAGGGATAAATATCCTTTTGCCCCTTTCCATCTGTATAGGGAAGTCTGCATGGCTGCGCACATCTTCCGCGGTTACCGCTTCTGCCCCCTACAATACTGCTGAAAAGGCAGGCGCCTGAGTAACAATAGCACATAGCACCATGAATAAAGGATTCTATTTCAATATCTTCTTTTTCCTTGATATTTTTAATTTCTTCCAAAGTCAGTTCTCTTGCAGGTACAATTCTTGTGGCGCCCATCTTTTTCAAAAATCTTGCACCGTTTGCTCCTGTAAGTGTCATCTGAGTACTGGCATGAAGCTCAATAGAAGGAAAATTCTCTCTTATATAACTAAAAACACCAAAATCCTGAACAATAACCCCATCAAGGCCAGCCTTATCAAAAGGATAAATATAATCATAAAGCCCATCAAGTTCATTTTCCTTAACAAGGGTATTTATAGTCATATAAATTTTTTTGCCATGTAAATGGGCATATTTAATAGCCTGTACCACTTCTGCGGCGCTGAAATTATCCGCATAGGCTCTGGCACCGTATTTACTGCCACCCAGATAAACAGCATCTGCTCCTGCATTAAAGGCCGCCAACATGGTCTCAAATTTGCCGGCAGGAGCTAATAATTCCACATTACTCATTAAATCTCCTAAATAATAAACAAGGCTGTCAAAATGACAGCCCCTATATTACTTCTTTAAACTTTTCAATTCAGTTTCCATTTGAATGATCTTTTTGGAATCATCATTTAAATTGGTCTGAAGAGTCTTAACATTTTTCTCTGTATTTTCAAGCTTGATCTGGCAGGCAATAAGCTCGTGCTTTATATCATAAAGCTCTTTCTCCTTCTCATTAACCTGTTCCTCTAAAAGCTCAATCTGCTTTTTGGCTTTAAAATAATCATCAGCAATATTAAGCTGAAGCAAAACATTCTGTGTATCAAGTGGTTGTCTTTTGAAACCGTCTATCTTATTATATTCTGCAATCTTGTTATTTATATAAGATGCAACCTTCTGAAGGTATTCTTCACTCTCATATCCGCTTAAAGTAAATACCTTACCGCCTATAATTACCTCAGTATCATTTTTAGATGCCATAACAATGTCTCCCCAATCTTTATCTTAATCCATAACCCACAAAAACAATTATAATAATTATATATCTGTACACTTTGGGTTTTCAATACCAAAATGATGATAAGCTTCATCAGTAATTACACGACCTCTTGGAGTGCGGTTTATAAGGCCGTTTTTTATAAGATAAGGCTCATAAACATCCTCTATGGTACCTGCATCCTCACCTATTGCTGCAGCAAGGGTATCAAGTCCCGTAGGCCCTCCTCCAAACTTTTCAATAAGGGTTAATAGAAGATTTCTGTCTGTTCTGTCAAGACCAAGCTTATCTACATCCATAAGATCAAGGGCGGTATTGGCAACCTCCTTGGTGATTTTTCCATCATATCTTACTTCTGCATAATCCCTAACTCTCTTAAGGATACGATTGGCAAGACGAGGTGTTCCTCTGCTTCTTCTGGCCATTTCAACAGCACCGTCTTTATCAACCTCAACTCCAAGGATACCTGCTGACTGAATTATGATATTACAAAGTTCCAATACCTCATAAAATTCAAGATGATGAATCATTCCGAATCTGTCCCTAAGGGGTGCTGAGAGCATTCCGGCTCTGGTGGTGGCACCAATAAGGGTAAAATGAGGAAGATCAAGACGAATTGACCTGGCTGTAGGTCCCTTACCTATCATAATATCAATGGCAAAATCCTCCATGGCAGGATAAAGCACTTCTTCCACCTGTCTGTTAAGTCTGTGGATTTCATCAATAAAAAGGACATCACCCTCCTGAAGGTTATTTAAGATAGCTGCCATTTCTCCTGGTTTTTCAATGGCAGGGCCACTGGTAATCTTAATATTTACACCCATTTCGTTGGCAATGATACCGGCAAGTGTTGTTTTACCAAGACCGGGAGGTCCGTAAAACAAAAGGTGATCCAGACTTTCTCCTCTGTTCTTGGCAGCCTGAATATATATTTTAAGGCTATCCTTAATCTTCTGTTGACCGATATATTCCGATAAATGTTTAGGGCGAAGAGATCCTTCAATCTTAATATCTTCACTGTTAAAATTAGAATCGACACCTCTGGATGTCTTGATTGTACGTTTTTCCATACAACTCCCCTGTTAAATAATTAAAATAGCTCCTTAAGGGCCAATTTCAAAATAGCTTCTGTATCCTCTGATAGCTCCGGCTTTTGAGATATAACTTTTCTTACAGCCTTTAGGGAATCACCGGAAGAATATCCAAGGGCAACAAGTGCAGCCACGGCTTCATCTCTTCCACTTCCACTTATATCACTGTTTTCAAAAGAATCACCTGAATCTGTTGAGCCATGCACAATATCCTCTGCTGAAATTTTGTCATGAAGCTCAAGAACAAGTCTTTCTGCTGTTTTCTTTCCAACTCCCGGAGCTCTTGATATAGCTTTGGAATCTCCGGCAAGAATAGCAAACCTTAAGTCATCCGGACTCATAACCGACAAAATACCAAGGCCTCCTTTAGGACCTATACCACTTACAGAAATAAGCATTTTAAAAAAGTTAAGCTCATCCCTGGATAAAAAGCCATATAAATTAAAGGCATCTTCCCTGACACAGGTATATGTATATATTTTTACCGCTTCACCAATTCCCGGCATTCTGTCAGCAGTTGATACGGAGATCATTACGTTATAGCCGATTCCGTTTACATCAACTACCACATTATCAGCTTCCAAAGATTCTACGGTTCCGTTTAAATAAGCAATCATAATTCCCCTTTTGAATAATTTGATCTGTATATTTTTCTAAAAACAGGTTCAACACCTGAAGCGATTATTCCGTTTAAAAGTCCTGTAAGGGCCCCTGCCACTATTAAAAAAGGCATATAATATATAATTCCCGAGGTCTTAACAACAAATGCTGCAATAACAAGCTGAGCGGCATTATGAGTTACACCGCCTACAATACTTACACCTTTTATGCTAAACAGTCCTGATTTTTTGGAGATAAGCATAAATAAAAAACTGACAGCAGCTCCGGCTATACTAAAGATAATCCCGGCAAGATTTCCAAACATAAGTCCTGCTAAAACTATTCTGATAACATTTACAATAACTGCCTCTTTATTTCCCAAGGTAAAAAGAGCCATAACTATAGCCATATTGGCAAGCCCGAGTTTCATCCCCGGAATTCCGTAAAAAAATGGGATAAGTGACTCAATATATGACAAAATCAAAGCCACTCCTATTAGAAGCCCCATAAAAGATATATAAAAACTTTTTTTCATACATTCCTCAAATATAAAAATTAAATACTCTGTTCATAATAATGATCATTGTGCAATGGCATCAAACTCTGTTAAGTCGCCAACTACCGATACCACAACCCTGTGAGGAAGACATATAATACTCTGACCAGCCTTGCTGATTCTTCCCTGTTTCACACATAACTTATCCGGACAATCCGCATCCTCTAAAAAGCACTCACCATTTTCTATAACCAAAGTGTTATAGCCTGCATCAACTTCTATAACAAAGCTTTGATCTTCCGAAAGATCGTATCTTCCGTACTCACTACCATCAATGGTGACAACAACCATTGTTCCATCAGTACTTTTTAATCTGACAAGCAAAAGAAGAAGCACTCCCAATGCAATCATAGATAATAAAAGGATCAGATCATTTTTTCCTAAAAATCTCTTATTAATCACCCAAAAACTCTTTTCTTTAAATCATTAAGCACAAACAAAACTTCTGTTTGCATACCAAATTATTTTATCACACAAACACATTTATCTCAATTTATGTATTGAACATATATTCTCATTACACATTTTTATATAAACAAAGAATGTCGCTTGCGACATTCTTGCGCCGAGCGCGGTTGCATTTATGCAACATTTACCTATCGCGCGAGTGCGCATCCTTAGCGGAGCGTTTTTTATATCATAGGAAAGCAATTTCCTATGATACAAAAAACTCTCCGATATGGAATCATGTTCCAAACCGGAGAGTTACAGTTTTTATTATAAAACTTATTATTTAATCTCGTGAATCCATCCGGCAGGTGCCTCAACCTTACCCATCTGGATACCTGTAAGAGTTTCATAAAGCTTCTTAATAGTTGGACCCATTTCATCCATTCCACTTGCAAAGCAGATTTCCTTACCATGATCATTAATCTTGCCTACAGGACTGATAACAGCTGCTGTACCGCAAAGACCCATTTCCTTAAAGGAAGATACTTCTTCAAGTTTAACGTATCTCTCTTCAACCTTCATGCCAAGAATATTCTCAGCAACATAAACGATTGAACGACGTGTAATAGAAGGAAGAATTGAATCAGAATGTGACTTAGGAACAACAAGTGTACCATTTTCATCAACAAAGATGATATTTGCTCCACCGGTCTCTTCAATATATGTTCTTGTAGCAGCATCAAGGTAAACATTTTCAGCAAAGCCTTCCTCATGAGCAGTTACGATTGCATGAAGACTCATGGCATAGTTAAGGCCGGCCTTGATATTACCTGTGCCGTGAGGTGCTGCTCTGTCAAAATCTGAAATTTTAACAACGATAGGCTTTGCACCGCCCTTAAAGTATGGTCCAACAGGTGTAACGAAAATTCTGAACTGATATTCATCTGCCGGTTTAACACCGATAACATTACCTGTAGCGAACATAACAGGTCTTATATAAAGGGTAGCTCCGCTTCCAAAAGGTGGTACCCAATCCTGATTAGCCTTAACAACCTTTTCAACAGCATCAATAAATCTGTCTTCAGGAAACTGTGGCATTTCTAGTCTTGCAGCACTGTCAACCATACGCTTTGCATTAAGGTCCGGTCTGAAGGTTACGATTTTACCATCCTCTGTTGTATATGCTTTTAAGCCTTCAAAACACTCCTGCGCGTAATGAAGAACACCTGCATCTTCACTCATAACAATATTGGCATCAGTGGTAATCTCACCATCATCCCACTTACCATCTTTATAATTAGATACATACCTGTAATCTGTTTTGATGTAGCTAAATCCAATATTAGCCCAATCAAGTTCTTTCTTACCCATACCTGCTACTCCCTTTCAGCTGATTATTATAAATATAACACTTTAAAGATTTAATGTTCTAAAGCATTATAATATATTATAAATATTTCAAAAATAGTGTCAAGAACAGATTAGATGAAAAAACTCTCTATTTATCAGTATTTTTCATCATCCTGACTCTTATCCTTTTCTCTGTCTTTAACGTTAAATGCCTTTTTAATGGAGGATTCCTGCTTACCTGTATTGAACTTTGTATTAACAGGATCGCTGATAAACTTCTTTTCTCCATCCTCTATATATGCAACATCCATATAATCTATTGTACTGCCGCCAATATGCTTTTTTTCAAGACGTACATTAGTAATTCTTGCAATAAATGCATAAATGCAGGCGAAGATCGGAACACCCAAAAGCCATCCTATCGGTCCCATAACACTTCCAAAGAACATAATGGAGAAAATAACCCAAAAGCTTGATAATCCTGTGGAACTGCCAAGAATCTTAGGTCCAAGGATATTACCGTCAAATTGTTGCAGAGCCACCACAAAAATCAAAAACACCAATGACTTTATAGGATTTATAAGAACCAGTAATGCCGCACCAAAAATTGCACCGATATAAGGTCCAAAAAATGGAATTATATTGGTTATACCCACTATAACAGATACAAGAAGAGGAAATGGAATTCCTAAAATCAAGCTTCCGAAATAACAAATAAATCCTATTATAATGGAGTCGATTATCTTGCCCACAAAAAAGTTTGTAAAGGTACTATGGATAAATCTAAAGGCTCCTACAACTTCATTGGCATATTTTTCCTCAAAAAATGCATAGGCCATTTTTTTGCCCTGTCCGCTGAATACTTCCTTGGAATTAAGAATATATACAGCCACAATAAGACCAACAATTATATTGAAAAATGTTTGAACAATCAAAACAGCACTTTTGGAAACATATTTCATAATAACAGAAATATTTGGAATGACCGTTTTATCAACAAAACCTGTAACATATTCCTGAACAGAATCTATTACAGTATTAACAGAAGATGACATTTGAGGATTACTTGCAAGATATTCTTCCGTAAGATTATTTATATTATCCATATATGCAGGAAAATTAGTAACAATCTCCTGAATACTCTTTATAAGCTGAGGTACAATTATACTTATTAACCCGTAAATAATAAGTATAAGAATGATCATTGATATAAGTACAGAGATTTTTCTAATGCTTTTTCTATGCTTTAAACCGTTTTCACCATAAATATCCTTGCCCTTTTTCTTGTAAAAAGGCACAAGAAATTGTCTTTCGATCCAGTTTAGGACGGGAAGAATAAGATAAGCAAAAATTACTCCCCAAATTATTCCTTTAAGGCTAGAAAGCACAGACTTTATACCTACAATTATGGTGTTTCCTTTAAAAATAACATAGTAAGCAAGAAGAGATGCCACAACCAGGGCAAATACACCTATAATCGCACTTATTTCCTTTTTCCCAAGCTTATATTTCATATATCCTCCGAAATGTCAAAACCTTAAATAGTCAGTAATTATTCCATAAGTCCTTCAAGCTTGTAAATTAGACTATCAAGATATTCACAATCAAATTCTTCTATCTTACCTGCATCACACTTAGAAGCAAGGTCAGGATTAAGAGGAATACGTCCAAGCATATCAATCCCTTTAGAAGCTGCATAGCTTTCTATATGGCTGTTGCCAAACATATAGATAGGTTTGCCGCAATGAGGACATTCCATATAACTCATGTTCTCAACTATACCTACTACAGGTACATTCATCTTCTGAGCCATGTTAATCGCCTTTTCGACTATCATAGATACAAGTTCCTGAGGAGTTGCCACTATGATAATTCCATCTACAGGAAGTGATTGAAATACTGTAAGCGGTACATCTCCTGTTCCCGGAGGCATATCCACGAACATGTAATCCACATCGCCCCATTTAACTTCACTCCAAAACTGTTTTACTGTGCCTGCTATAACAGGGCCTCTCCAAATAACAGGATCCGTTTCATTATCAATAAGCATATTAAGAGACATTATCTTACTGCCATTTGTTGTAACAGCAGGTAAAATACCCTCTTCATCTGCCTCTTTGTGTTTACCTATACCAAACATCTTAGGAATAGAGGGTCCTGTAATATCTGCATCAAGAATAGCTGTCTTAAAACCTTTTTTCTGCATTGCACAGGCTGAAAGGCCGGTAACAAGGCTTTTACCTACGCCGCCTTTACCGCTGACTACTCCGATAACCTTTTTTACCTTTGAAAATTCAGGAAGTTCTACTTCAAATCCTTCAAGTGCCATAAAAATACTCCTTAAAATTTGTAAAAATTTATTATATCAATACCGGTGATCTCTCAAATCCACCTCATCCTTGTCATCCTTTAAATAGGATTCAATAATGAAACGTGGTCTTGCCTTGGATTCAAGATAAATCTTACCAATGTATTCACCAATCATTCCAAGAGATATCATAATAAGTCCGCCAATAGCCCAAACAGATAAAACTGTTGTGGTCCAGCCTTGTATTGTATTGCCGTTGAAATAACGAATAAGACAATAGATAAGTACAAGAATACTTACAAAAAATATCATAAAACCCAATCCGGTTATCATCTTAATAGGTTTTGTACTAAGAGAAGTAATTCCTTCTGTGGCAAAAGCCAGCATCTTTTTAAGAGGGTACTTACTTTCCCCGGCAAATCTCTCTGCCCTCTCATAATAAACCACATCAGAAGGATAACCTATCATGGGAACTATTCCTCTAAGGAAAAGATTAACTTCACCGAATTCAGCCATCCCATCAAGGGCACGCCTGCTCATAAGTCTGTAATCCGCATGATTGTAGACAGTATTAGCTCCAAGTTTATTCATTAATGAATAAAATCCTTCAGCCGTTGCCTTTTTAAAAAATGTATCTGTTGCTCTGCTGGATCTTACACCATAGACTACATCCTTACCTTCATGGTATTTTTCTACCATGGCATCAATGGCATTAATATCATCCTGAAGATCTGCATCAAGAGAAATTGCCATATCACAAATCTGGCTTACAGTCATAAGTCCTGCCAAAAGGGCATTTTGATGTCCTCTGTTTCTGCTTAAATTTATACCCTGGAAAATTTCATCTTCCTTATGAAGACTGGAAATAATCTCCCAGGTTCTGTCTTTAGAGCCATCATTAACAAAGACTATTCTGCTGTCATCAGAAACCTGTCCTTTAGCAATAAGCTCCTGTAATTTAACTTTCAACCGTTTGGAGGTTTCAGGTAAAACCTCCTCTTCGTTGTAGCATGGTATGACGCAAAATAGTCTGTTATCTCTCATTATATTTATGTCCTTATATATATTAATTTATTGGCAAAATTCACCCTACAGAATTAATATAATTAATTAGTCCTTCCGAATCAATAATTTTCTGCATAAAAGGTGGGAATGCCTGTCCCTTAAACTGTTGTCCTGTTGTTTCGTCGGTAATGATACCCGTATCAAAATTCACACTGACAACATCTCCGGCTTTTATAGCAGCTGCAGCTTCAGGGCATTCTACAATTGGAAGACCTATGTTTATACTGTTTCTGTAAAAAATACGGGCAAAGGTTTCAGCTATAACACAGCTAACTCCTGCAGCCTTAATGGCAATAGGCGCATGCTCTCTGGATGATCCGCAGCCGAAATTCTTATCAGCAACTATTATATCGCCTTTTTTAACATTTTTTACAAAATCTTTATCAATATCTTCCATGCAGTGTGAAGCCAGCTCTGCATGATCTGTTGTATTTAAGTATCTGGCCGGTATTATAACGTCTGTATCAACGTTATCACCATATTTGAATACTGTACCTCTTGCTTCTTTCATTTAAACATACCTCCCTATTATAAACCAATCTCTGATGGTTGTGAAATTTTACCTGTAACAGCACTTGCAGCAGCAACTGCAGGAGATGCCAGATAGATTTCGGAATCAATGGCACCCATACGACCAACGAAATTTCTGTTTGTAGTAGAAACGCATCTTTCTCCCGATGCAAGAATACCCATATAACCACCAAGACAAGGTCCGCAGGTAGGTGTGGAAACAACTGCTCCAGCCTCAATAAATTCCTTTAATAATCCCTCTTCCATAGCCTGAAGATAGATTTTCTGAGTTGCTGGAATAATAATACATCTCATTCCCGGGGCAATATGTCTTCCGTTGAGAACTTCTGCAGCAATTCTAAGATCGTCAATTCTTCCGTTAGTACAAGAACCGATAACAACCTGATCCACTTTAATATCTTCTATATCATCAAAGGTATGTGTATTTTCAGGAAGATGAGGATATGAAACTGTAGGAGTTAAAGTGCTAAGATCTATAGTATATTCTTCATCATAAACAGCATCTTCATCAGCTTCATAAACTTTGATTTCTTTATTTGGAGCATGTTCCTTAAGATAAGTCATAGTAATATCATCAACAGGAAAGATACCATTTTTTCCACCGGCTTCAATAGCCATGTTGGCAACTGTGAATCTGTCATCCATTGAGAGGTTGTGTACACCTTCCCCTACAAATTCCATAGACTTATAAAGCGCACCGTCAACACCTATCATGCCGATAATATGAAGAATAAGGTCCTTACCACTTACCCATTTTGAAGGCTTTCCCACAAGGTTAAACTTAATTGCAGAAGGGACCTTAAACCATGCCTTTCCTGTAGCCATACCTGCAGCCATATCTGTAGATCCAACTCCTGTTGAAAAAGCACCTACTGCTCCGTAAGTGCAGGTATGTGAATCAGCACCGATAATAAGATCTCCTGCAACAGTAAGACCTTTTTCAGGTAAAAGAGCATGCTCAATTCCCATCTGTCCCACTTCAAAATAATTAGTTATCTTATTTCTGATGGCAAACTCTCTGACACATTTACAGTTTTCAGCAGATTTAATATCCTTGTTAGGAACAAAATGATCCGGAACAAGAGCAATTTTATCCTTATCAAAAACACCATCCTTGTTAAACTTGTTCATTTCTTTTATAGCAACAGGGCTTGTAATGTCATTGCCAAGTACAAGGTCAAGGTCAGCCTCAATAAGCTGTCCTGCCTCTACATACTCAAGTCCTGCGTGGGCTGCCAGAATCTTCTGACTCATTGTCATTCCGCTCATACTTAATCTCCATCCTTATTTTTAATCAATTAAACATAAGTAAATATAACATAATGCAAACCACAAAAACACATAACAATTATAACTATTTTATTGATTTATTTTATTCTGCTTATTTATTAATACTCATCAATAGTACCTTTTTTACGACAGATCATAATGTAAAGTGCCGTCATCAGGACACCTAAAAGTGTAATAACCGCTCCTATAAATAAATAAGGAGGATTATAAGTAACAACGATTTCGTGCACTCCTGCCGGAACATCAATTGCCATAAGTCCGTAATCAGCTGTAACTATTTCTGTTTCAACACCGTCTACAGTGGCCGTAAATCCCTTAGAATTAGGCACTGAGAAAAACACAAGGCTTTCCTTATTTAAATCGCTTGTAATAGCCCTAAAACCATTGGTAGATGTCTCAAAAAGAGTGCAGGCAGTTTCTCTTCTCTTGTAACATTCTGTGGCAAAATCCATTTCAGTAACTTCGCTTGTCATAAAATCAGCCGTCACTGCCGTCATAAGATTTCCGTATTTCTGAGCATCTTCATCACTTAAAATTATGGCTGTAACAAGATTTAAATCTGCACTCTTTTTATCAATGGTATCAAACTCTGACTCAGTAATATAATAGTCAAAGGTAAATCCCATTGGTATGTAATTACTGTTTTCATAAATGTCAAAACCATTCTGGCTGCTTTCCAGATAATATCCCGGGATGCCGTCTTTTTCAGCAAACACACCCTCTTTATTGATTATGGCATTTTCGTAATAATATTTGGTGGAAAGAAGTGCCCTGAGACCGACTCTGGTAGTAGGCAGGGTTGTTTCTACCGTTCTGGTAAGTCCGGCAGTTCCTTCAAGGAAATTAAATATTTCCGAAGGTACCGTACTTAAGAAGCAATGAACAGATGAATTTCCCCAAACCATATCGTAGTTTGTTGATGTAGAATCAGTCTCACCTCTGAAAAACTCAGAGGTATCAAGTACCGGAGAAGTATTAAGCATCTGCTCTTCCCATTTTTCCTTACCGTAGTCACTTACCAGGTGACTTCCGTTGTATAAAACCGAGGTGGTGGTAATTATACCTGCCATAACAGTAAATGCAGTAACCACCATATCACGATTGATTTTGTAAGTTAAGATAATCTGTTTCTTATTATATGGATGTTTTATAACTCTCTTACCGTTTTTGAATAAGAATACGACAGCTATGAGCATGATACACATTATAGCTGTTCCTATAACAGCAGGCCATAAATACTTCTGATTAGAGGACTTATATAAATATTCATAGGTGCCATCATCCTGCTTATTAGGAATAAATGCCACAGCAAGCATAGCCATGAAGCTAAGTGTCGTAACAAGTGCGCCTATCTTAAGTTGTTCGGAGCGTCCTCTTTCCACAACTTTTGCAGTCATCATAGCCATGATAAGAATAGGCATATAAAACCATCTTGCATAATAGTTAGTGTTAAACATTGAGAACATGGCATTAAGGAATGGAATGGCCGCAAATATCATACATAAGGTAATAAGTGATTTTTCCCAGTCCTTCTTTTTCTTATTCATAAGAAAATATGCAACAACTCCGGCAATACCAAACATAGGCATATAAATACCAAGGGATGCATTTTTTACCGTCTTAACATAAAATAAAGTACCCTTTCCTATGATATCAGGAATCATTACAGCACTCTTAAATATATCCCAAAGCATCATTTCGCTTGAATATATAAGAGTATCATAACCGTTAAGGAAATTATCAAGTCTTGTGTTACCTGTAAGAGCCATTCCTGCCTGAATAAGGAATACTCCAGCCAGAAGCACACCGTTAATACCACCGGTAAGAGCTCTTAAAATCATTCTGAAAATAACCTGAAGACGATTACCCTTTGTATACCTTACCAGGAAATATATGATCAGAAAAACAACCTGTCCAAAAAAGAAATAATAGTTAATAACAGAACATATAACTACCATTATTACAAAATTGATATATCTCCTGCCACCAAGTATAGTGTGATAATGATCCTTATGATGATCTACATCCATAAGTTCATCAAAGGTATAAAGTAATAAAGGAAAAAATGCCACAGCATCGGTAAAGTGATTAAAAACAATATTTATGGCATTGAAGCCTGAAAAAGCAAATAAAATTGCACCGGTCACAGCTGTCATATCCCTTCGCACATGCTTTTTCATATAAATATAAGCTGTCAAAGTGGCTGTTCCGTATTTGAGTGCCATGATAAAAGGCATCATATAGGGAATCCATTCCTCAGGAAAAGGTACGGTTAACCAGAAAAAAGGACTGCCCATGAGATAAAAGGCAAATGATCCGAGAAGAGATCCACCTAAATCTATATTCCAGTTCCACAAAAACTCTCCGTTTCTGATTGCTCTATGAGCAAGCATATAAAACGGAATCTGTTGAACGTTATAATCACCGTAAAGGAAAAAAGGAAGACCTCTGGATATAAGATAAGGAAGAACCGACAGAAAATACATCAAAAATCCTAATATAAATATCCTGGCCAAGTTCCAAACTTTTTTCATAATATAATACTCCCACAAAAAATTAAGGGTGTCTAAAAACAGACACCCTTATATTTTATGCTTTAATTAATATAATTTCAACTTTAGAACCGATTAGTTGTTGATAAGCTTATCGCTTTCATTATTCCAGCTATAAAGCTTTCTGATCTCAGCACCAACCTTTTCAGCAGGATGCTCAGCTGCAAGCTTTCTCATAGCCTGGAAGTGAACCTGTCCACCTGCCTCAGACATATCAAGAAGGAATTCCTTAGCGAATGTTCCATCCTGAATATCAGAAAGGATCTTCTTCATAGTCTTCTTTGTTTCATCTGTTACAAGCTTAGGTCCTGTGATGTAATCACCATACTCAGCTGTATTTGAAATAGAATATCTCATTCCTGCAAAACCTGACTGGTAAATAAGATCAACGATGAGCTTCATCTCATGTACACATTCAAAGTATGCATTTCTTGGATCATATCCTGCCTCAACAAGAGTCTCAAAACCGGCCTGCATAAGAGCACATACACCGCCGCAAAGAACTGCCTGTTCACCAAAGAGGTCTGTCTCTGTCTCTGTTCTGAAGGTTGTCTCAAGGATACCTGCGCGTGAACCACCGATACCTGCACCATAAGCAAGTGCAAGATCAAGAGCCTTACCTGTAGCATCCTGATATACAGCTACAAGACAAGGTGTTCCCTTACCTGCCTGATACTCAGAACGAACTGTGTGTCCAGGAGCCTTAGGAGCGATCATTGTTACATCAACGTCCTTAGGTGGCTGAATAAGGCCAAAGTGAATGTTAAAACCATGAGCAAACATGAGCATGTTGCCAGGCTGAAGGTTTGGCTCGATGTCCTCTTTGTACATCTTAGCCTGTTTCTCATCATTGATAAGAATCATGATGATATCTGCCTTCTTAGCAGCTTCTGCTGTGTTGTAAACTGTAAGGCCCTGAGCCTCAGCCTTAGCTTTTGACTTAGATCCTTCGTATAAACCGATAATAACGTTAGCTCCTGACTCTTTAAGGTTAAGAGCATGAGCATGACCCTGGCTACCGTAACCAATAATAGCAATTGTCTTACCTTCTAATAAAGAAAGATTGCAATCTTCCTGATAGAAAATTCTTGCTTCCTGTGACATTGATTTTTCCTCCATAAACTTTACTTTATTCGCTCAAAAAATGGAAAGATTCCATATAGAGTGCATTTTAATCATCAAGGTATAAAACGTTATCCATACCTCTTCCAAGACCGGCAATTCCGGTTCTTGCAAGTTCTAAGATCTCATATCCCTCAAGGAGTTTTAAAAAAGCATCTATCTTAGATGAATTACCTGTAATTTCAATAATCAGACTTTCAGGAGCAACATCAATAATATTTCCCCTGAATATATCTGCTACGGAAATAACACTCTGGCGCTGTTCTGCCGAAGCTCTGACCTTAACCAGAGCCAATTCACGATAAACACTTTCTTCAGGCTTAAGTTCATGAATATCTCTGATATCAACAAGCTTTGAAACCTGCTTTTCTATCTGATCAAGTATTTCATCATCTCCGCTGGTAACAATAGTGATTCTGGTAAATCTTGGATCTGCAGTTACACCCGCGGTGATCGACTCAATATTGTAACCTCTTCTGGAAAAAAGACCTGATATTCTGCTCAAGACACCTGAATTATTGTCTACAAGCAATTGAAAAACCTTATTTTGCATACTTCAAACCCTCTGTTTCTCAATATTCTTTAGTTGTTTAAAGTGTAAAATCATAATAGCTGTCATTGAATGAATAAAGGGCTATTTCTTAATGATTTAAGACACATTATAAACATCATCAGCCCATAAGTCAACAGAATTTTCTTTTTCACTTTAACTTTTTATACTACTAAAGTGTAGTGTCACTTTAACACTTTACTTTGCTAATATATTCTCATTACATTTAGTAAGAGCAACAGTTCCCGTACGTGCAATCTCTACTATACTTACACTCTTAAGCATACTGATAAACAGTTCTATTCTCTCAGTGGTATCACAAATCTGGATCATCATAAGATTTTTAGACATATCTACTATCTGAGCATGCATAATCTCGCAGTTTTCCATGATATCCCTGCGGTTTTCCCTGTTGTATTTAACCTTTATCAGCATAAGCTCTCTATTTACTGAAGTGCTTTCCTTAAAAGTTTTAACCTTTATAACATCCAGCTTTTTGTTAAGCTGTTTTTCAATCTGTTCTATTGTTCTCTCATCCCCACTACTGACAATAGTCATACAGGATACAGCCTTATCAGCTGTTTCTCCTACAACAAGAGAATCAATATTAAAATTTCTTCTTGAGAAAAGTCCGGCTACCTTGCAAAGTACACCTGCCCTGTTTTCTACAAGAACTGAATATATTCTTTTCATGATTCATCTCTCCTTAATACTTTGCAAGATACATTGGATCAACATCAACCTCAAGTATTGATGAATTCTTATCTGTCAAAAATTCTATAATTGTTTTCTCCATTCCGTCATTATCCGAAATCTGGAAATATGTCATGTCATAGGCTCTTGCCAAAAGGCAAAGATCAGGATCACCCTTAAGCTCAACCATCTCATATTTATCCTTATAGGAATAGTGCTGATACTCTCTTACCATTCCAAGATATCCGTTTTTAAGAACAATTATCTTAAGCATGGCTCCATGCTGTCTGGCTGTAGCCAGTTCCATCATGGACATTTGAAAGGATCCATCGCCACAAACTGCCACTACCTGTCTTTCGGGAGCAGCCATTTTGGCGCCCATGGCAGCAGGAATAGAATATCCCATGGTTCCCATACCTCCGGAGGTGAGAAATCTTCCATCACGTACTTTGAAGTACTCACAGCTCCAAATCTGATTCTGGCCAACGTCAGCTACATAAATTGCATCATCATCCAGAATACGTGAAAGCTGCTCGATAAAATCCTTGGGGCTTACTTTATCAGGAGCTGCAATCTGGCTGTTTCTTCCCATCTCGGAACGATATTTATTAAGAAGCTGTAACCATTCACTATGGTCACCTTCCACTTCCTGCTCAAGAATATCCTTAAAAATGTGCTTAATATCACCAACAAGTGGAATGGTAGGGCCTACATTTTTGCCTATTTCCGCAGGATCCACATCTATATGCACCAGAACCTTGTTTTCAGTAATAAGATCAGGTCTGTTAACTGCTCTGTCGGCCACCCTTGCTCCAACCATGAGCAGAAGATCAGACTCATTCATGGCTCTGTTGGCAAAAGGCCTTCCATTATTACCAACCATTCCGTAATATAAAGGGTCTTCCGATGGCATAACACCAATACCCATCATGGTGGAAACCACAGGAATCTGATATTTTCTTACGAACTCTCTTATCTGATCAACGGCATCACTAAGATGAACCCCGCCACCTACACAGATAATGGGTCTCTTACTTTTTTCAAGCTCCTTAATAACCTTTCTGATCTGGACAATATTTCCGTTTACGGTAGGCTTATAGGTTCTCATCTTAATACTTTCCGGATAAGAAAATTTGCCCACTTCAGCCAGCTGAATATCAATTGGAATATCAATAAGAACCGGACCCTTTCTTCCGGTAGATGCAATATGAAAGGCTTCCTTAAATATTCTGGGAATATCTTCAGGGTCTCTTATAAGGTAACTGTATTTAACAAAAGACTCTACTGCTCCTGTTATATCAGCCTCCTGGAAAACGTCGCTTCCTATCATATCGCTGTTAACCTGACCTGTAATACACACCAGTGGAATACTGTCAGCATAGGCTGTTGCGACACCTGTAATAAGGTTTGTGGCACCGGGACCGGATGTTACGGCACAAACACCTACATTTCCGCTGATTCTTGCATATCCGCTTGCAGCATGAGCCGCATTCTGCTCCGTTCTGATAAGCACACTCTTAATATCAGAATCTCCCAGGGAGTTATAAAAAGGGCAAATTGCAACTCCGGGATATCCATAAACATATTCTACCTTTTCTTCCTGAAGGCATTTAACTATTGCCTCTGCTCCGTTCATACATAAACCCTCCATTATTCTATATCTAAAATTCTCTTAACCACTCTGACAGCATCTGCAGCATCAGAAGAATATCCATCAGCTCCTATTTCATCTGCATAATCCTGTGTAACAACAGCACCACCAATGATTATCTTGGCAGAAACCTTTTCTTCATGTGCCAGATCCACTACATTCTTCATTTCTTTCATTGTAGTAGTCATCAATGCAGAAAGAGCAATTATGCTGGCATTATTATCTATGGCCGCTTTTATTATAGTCTCCTTTGGAACATCTTTTCCAAGATCTATTACATTAAAGCCGTAATTTTTAAGCATCAAAGCCACAAGGTTCTTACCAATATCATGAATGTCACCATGAACAGTAGCTATTACAATCGAAGGCATATCCTTCTTGTCATCTTCCTCTGATTTCATCAAAGGCTCAAGAAGTGCTATGGAAAGCTTCATGGCTTCAGCTCCTGATATCAGCTGCGGAAGGAAAAATACTCCTTTATCATATTTATCCCCAACTTCGCCAATAGCAGGCATCAGAACCGTATCCAGAATTCTGGAGGGCTCTATACCCATATCCAGGGCACTTTGAGTATCCTTAACAACAGTTCTCTTATTGCCACCAAGGACATCCTGATAAATAATATCCATTATTTCCTTTTCAGGATTCCCTGATGTTTTTTTCTCAGAATCCGTATTTTTAGCCAAAGGCTTACCTGCTGTATCCTCTGTAGCATATCTTTGCATTCTTTCAATATATCTTATATCAGCTTCTTCCTTATTTCTTAAAAGGTCACTGGCATAGGCTGAGTTAACCAAAAGCTCCTGAGAAGGGTTTGATATAGCCATGGTAAGACCTTTAGATATAGCCATAGTCAAAAAAGCCGTATTAATATATTTTCTCTGAGGGAGGCCAAAGGATATATTTGAAAGACCGCAAATAGTGGCGAATCCGTTATTGTAGCAGTATTCAATTGTATCCAATGCTCCAAGAGCAGCTTTTTTATCTGCACCTACTGTAGCTACCAAACCATCTACTATTATATCATCTTTATTGAGTCCATATCGAGACGCAATTTCATAAAGTGTCTCAATATTATTAATTTTTTCCTCATTATTTTTAGGAAGTCCGTCAGGATTAACCGGAAGTAGTATAAACATGGCTCCATATTTTTTTGCAAGGGGCAAAAAAGTTTCTGCCTTACCCTTTTCCAGTGATATGGAGTTTATAAGAGCTCTTCCCGGATAAATTCTAAGTGCTGCTTCCATTACAGCAGCATTACTTGAGTCAATGCAAAGAGGAAGCGGTGTCAGACTGCTGACTTCTTCCAAAACCTTAAGCATCATAGACTCTTCATCAATACCACTCATACCCACATTTATATCAAGAACGGAAGCCCCGTCTTCTTCCTGCTTAGTGGCAAAATCACAGACCATATCAAGGTTTCCCTCTCTAAGCTGTGCCTGCAAAGCTTTCTTACCTGTAGGATTAATTCTCTCACCCACGATCATAAAAGGATCATTAAGTCCAAAGGACAGGCTTTGTCTTTCAGAAGACAACAGTCTTATTCCTGCCTTTTTTCTTTCATATCCATTGTTTATATTATAAGAAACTTCCGAAAGCTTTTTATTTCCGTATTTTTCATGAATAAGTCTTATATATTCGGGAGTGGTACCACAACATCCGCCAACCACCAAGGCTCCGCTTCTGATAAGTTCCCCGATGCCTTCTTCAAATTCATCAGGCCCCATATCATATTCAGTCATACCGTCAGCTCCCACCGTTGGCAGGCCGGCATTAGGCTTGGCAATAATAGGAATATTAGTAACCCTTGCCATGGCACTTATAATGTCACACATCTTATCAGGACCTGTTGAGCAGTTGGCGCCTATTGCATCTATTCCCAGTGCTTCAAGACAAATAGCTGCTGATGCCGCGTCTGTACCATATAAGGTTCTTCCATCCGATTCAAAGGTGAGAGTTACCATAACCGGAAGGGAGCTTATTTCCTTTGCAGCAATAACTGCAGCTCTGCACTCCTGAAGGCTCATCATCGTTTCAACAACAATAAGATCGGCTCCTGCCTTATCCAGTACACTGATCTGTTCTTTGTATACCTCTATAAGTTCTTCAAAATCCAAATCACCAACAGGCTTTAGTTGCCTTCCTGTCATGGTTATATCACCGGCTACCAGAGCTTTTCCCTTCACAGCTTCTTTAGAAAGCTTCACAAGCTCGGTATTTATTTTTTCCAGTTCTCCTTCAAGACCATAGTCTTTTAATTTTATACGATTTCCGGTAAAAGTTGGTGCATAAACAATATCACTTCCGGCATTGGCATAATCAGCCTGAAGCTTTAAAATAGTCTCCGGATGTTCAAGTATCCATTTTTCAGGGCATACACCCGCAGGCATACCTGCCTTAAAAAGATTTGTCCCTGTAGCTCCGTCCAAAAAAACTATATGATCATTCAAAAATGTCTTAAACTCTTCTTTTGTCATATAAAAAGGCACTTCCTCACTTTAAATTATTAAAACATCTTTTTTCATGCTAACACAATTAAGACTAAACTACAATTGAATAAAAGAGCCGCTTATGATAAATTAGAAAAGTAGCTGCTTTTATTATTATCATATAAAATTTAGGCAATTACTGAATTTGGGGATTTTTTATGTGGGAGGTCAATTAAATTGAATATAATAAATCAGACAGTAAAAAGAATTACTGTTCTTTTTCTACTTAGTACATTTATCCCGGCTTTGCTATCAGGCTGCGGGAAAGATACCACTGAGCTGGATACCTATAAATCCAACATGGAAGTCTTTTTCACCACTATTTCCAATCTTAATACAAGTATCAATTCCATAGATGCCACATCAGAAGATGCTTCCTCAGAGCTTCTTGGCTATCTGGATCAAATGAACGAAGCCTTTCAGCAAATGGCTTCCTATGAGATTCCCGAAGAATTCTCCTCAATAGAAAGTCTTGCTACCGAATCAGCTGAATATATGGAAAAAGCAGTAAGCACCTATCATGAAGCTTATGACGGAGAATTTGATGAAAATAGCGAAAATCTTGCCGGACAGTATTACGAAAGAGCCAATAACCGTGTTCAGTATATGATACAGATTTTCCACGGTGAAGTTCCTTCAGGTGAAGGTGTATCAGTAACAACAGAAGACACTTACCATTTAGAATCAATTGATCCAAATGCCGAGTCATCTGAAAGCGACAACTAAATACTTAAAAATGCATTTAAAAAAGGAACCGTCAAAAGACGATTCCTTTTATTATGTCTAAAAAAATAATTAGAACTTGTTAGCCTTAGCAGCCTCTTCGATAGATACAGCAAGAGAAACTGTTGCACCAACCATAGGGTTGTTACCCATTCCGATAAGACCCATCATTTCTACGTGAGCAGGAACTGATGAAGAACCGGCGAACTGAGCATCTGAGTGCATACGTCCAAGAGTATCTGTCATACCATATGAAGCAGGACCTGCAGCCATGTTATCCGGGTGAAGTGTACGTCCTGTACCACCACCTGAAGCTACTGAGAAGTACTTCTTGCCTTCTTCAAGTCTCTCCTTCTTATATGTACCTGCAACCGGGTGCTGGAATCTTGTTGGGTTTGTTGAGTTACCTGTGATAGATACATCAACATTCTCATGCCACATGATCTTAACACCTTCACGAACATCGTTAGCACCGTAGCACTTAACCTTTGAACGCTCACCATTTGAATATGGAGTCTCTGATACAACCTTAAGTGTATCTGTATGATAATCCATCTCTGTCTCTACGAATGTAAATCCGTTGATACGAGAAATGATCTTAGCAGCATCTTTTCCAAGACCGTTAAGAATAACTCTAAGAGGTTTCTGACGAACTCTGTTAGCCTTTGTAGCGATACCGATAGCACCCTCAGCAGCTGCGAATGACTCGTGACCAGCAAGGAATGCAAAACATTCTGTATCTTCTTCAAGAAGCATCTTACCAAGGTTACCATGTCCAAGACCAACCTTACGCTGATCTGCAACAGAACCAGGAATACAGAAAGCCTGAAGACCTTCACCGATTGCAGCTGCAGCTTCAGAAGCCTTACGGCAATCCTTCTTGATAGCGATTGCAGCGCCTACAGTGTAAGCCCAGCAAGCATTCTCAAAACAAATAGGCTGTACGCCCTTTACAAGATCATATACATTTAAGCCGGCATCTTCTGTGATCTTCTTAGCTTCTTCAAGAGAAGCGATGCCATAGCTCTTTAATACTTCGTTAATTTTATCAATACGTCTTTCGTATGATTCAAATAAAGCCATATTATGCCTCCTAATTATTTATAAAAATAAGATTGTATTATTCTTTACGAGGATCGATGAACTTAACAGCATCATCAACACGACCATACTGGCCCTTAGCTTTTTCATAAGCTGTGTTAACATCATCACCGGCCTTAATAAAGTCTTCCATCTTACCAAAGTTTACAAACTTGTAACCAATGATATTGTCATCCTTATCAAGACCAAGTTCTGTAATATAACCATCTGTCATTTCAAGGTATCTAGGTCCCTTATCAAGAGTTGAGTAGATTGTACCAATCTGTGAACGGAATCCCTTACCAAGATCTTCAAGTCCGGCACCAATTGCAAGACCATCCTCTGAAAATGCAGACTGTGAACGTCCGTATACAATCTGGAGGAATAATTCTCTCATAGCTGTATTAATCGCGTCACATACAAGGTCTGTGTTTAAAGCTTCAAGAACTGTAAGTCCAGGAAGAATCTCACCAGCCATAGCTGCTGACTGAGTCATACCTGAGCATCCAAGTGTCTCAACAAGAGCCTCCTGAATGATACCGTCCTTTACATTAAGAGACAGTTTACAGCATCCCTGCTGAGGTGCACACCAGCCAATACCGTGTGTGAAACCTGAAATGTCCTTAACTTCTTTAGCCTGTACCCACTTTGCTTCTTCAGGAATTGGTGCAGCGCCATGATGCACATCCTGATGAACCTTGCACATATCTTCGACTTTTTTTGTGTAAATCATGTGAAATCTCCTTTCGTGTATATGAAGTAATATACATTACTACCTGATATAAATTGCAGATATGATTAGATTGCTGCAAAGAGCCACCTTTGCCGTTTATCACCTTGCCGTAATAAACCTTTTATCTGCGAAGACATATATTAGACAAAACATATGCCTTTACTATTTTTACACAATAAGTGCAAAAAATCTAGTGTTAACGTTAAAAATATGTCAATACTTTAGAAATATTTTATTCTTCTGTCTTTTCAACCACATTATCCTTATCTTTATATATGTGATTTGCAGGTATACAGCCTCTTACGCTGGATAAAGGATAGATATTTGTATTTCTGCCGATAACAGTTCCGGGATTAAGAACGCTTCCGCATCCAACCTCTACATTATCTCCCAAAAGAGCGCCTATTTTCTTAAGACCTGTTTCAACAAGATCTTCTTTGCCATTTTTAATTATGACAAGCTTCTTGTCGGATTTTACATTAGATGTAATGGAGCCGGCACCCATATGAGATTTATAGCCAAGAATCGAATCGCCAACATAATTGTAATGAGGTACCTGAACCTTATTAAATAAAATAACATTTTTTAGTTCGGTAGAATTACCTACAACAGCACCCTTTCCCACAATTGCATTACCTCTTATGAAAGCGCACTGTCTTACCTCAGCATCCTCATCAATAATACACGGACCTGCAATATATGCAGAATCAAAAACTTTAGCGGATTTTGCAATCCAAACATCGTCACCTCTTTTTTCAAATTTGTCTGCCGGAAGACTTTTTCCCAACTCTAAAATAAAATCATGAATTTTAGGGAGCACTTCCCATGCATATTTCGCGCTTTTCATAAGATCAGCAGCTATTGTTTGTTCGAGATCATACATTTTGTCAATTGAATACTGTTCCATGACTTCTCCTTTTCTTAAATGTTCTCATTATTATCAGCTATATTACTTGTTTCAGCTGTATTATCCATTACGTTTATATTATTGTTCACTGAATCACTTGTTACAGATATATTATCAGTTACGTTTATATTATTATTGTTCACTGAATTACTATTTTCAGTTGAATTATTTATATTTTCGCCAAATAAAGCCTGTTCCGGATTTTTACCGGTATTTATATTACTTGTGTCACCTATTGCAGAAGAATCTTTGTTATCAGGATGAGGATCATCAAATGTAAATGTTATTCTGTTATTTTCATCAAGCACTAGAAAAGCGGCAAAATCAGAGCCTTTTTTGCTGATAAAGCCCTCCAGCTTATCTGTACATCTGCTTGTAAGAAGCGTCTTTACCTCATCTTCACTAAGTTCTCTCCCTGCTATCTTTCCAATAAAGAATTTGCAGCTCTTTTCTTCACCGTTATCCTCTTTGGAGTAGTTTGAACACCTGTAGCCCAAATGTCCCTTTACGATATCACCGCCGCAAGCAGGGCACTTAACACCCTCTATTACCTTATTTTCAGCTTCATCAAAGACAAACTTAAGGCCGTTTATAACACCGTTTTCATCTTTGTTTAAGCCGATTTTTGCCTCAAATTTCTTACCGGTTTTGGATTTAAAACCTGAAATCTTTGAGGTAACACCCATGGTAACGAGTTCTTTTACCTGCGTATCATTTAAGGAAACTCCTGCCATTTTGCCTATGGAAAAACGACAGCTCTGAGGATTATCCTTGTCATAGTTCTTACAGCCATAACCAAAAGAGGTTTTTACTATATCACCACCGCAAATTGGACAGGGAGCATTTTTGACAACCTTAGCCTCCACTTTATCAAAATCAAAGGTTATTTCAGATTTACCCTCTTCATTTTTCTTAAGCACCAGACAGGCATCAAATTTCTTACCACTCTTACTTTTAAATCCTCTGATAGTCTTTGTTTCACCATTGGTAAGAAGCTCCTTGACATTTGCAATGGACAGCTCCTTACCTGCAATTTTGCCAATGGCAAATTTACAACTATTCGGATCATCAGCTTTAAAATTGGCACATCCATAGCCAAAGGACCTTTTTAAAATTCCACCGCCGCAGTCCGGACAAACAAGTCCTTCTATCGGATCCTGTATAACCCCTTCAAAGTCAAAGCCAATCTGAACCTTACCTTCTTCATCCTTTTGAAGAACAAGGGCTGCCTTGAATTTATTTTTTGTCTTTGATACAAAGCCATCCAAAACCTTAGTTCTTCCCTTTGTGATAAGATCTGTGAAATCCTCTTCCTCCAGGGTTTTTCCTGCAATAGCTCCCACATTGAACTTGCACTGGTTTTCTTCATTCCAGTAATTACTGCAGCCATATCCAAATGAAGTCGTTGTAAGTTCACCGCCGCATACAGGGCATTTAAGTCCCAGTTTTTTTCTGGTGGCAAGTCCCTTTGAATCCTTGCCTGTAAAGCGATTGATCCTGTCTGCAATCTGATGTGTCATGTCAGATGCAATCATGGAAACCGTTTCTTTATTTATATACTGTTCAAGCTTTATTCTGTAATCATCAAACTCAACACTGCCGTTTATAATTCCTTCCAGTCCCTTTTCCCAGGATGCTGTCATCTGAGGGTTAAGAAGATTTGGTATGTTAAGACTTACAACCTCGTAGATCATTTCCCCGAGATTTTCAGGTGTTATGATCTGAGACTTTCTGTTTTGGTTTAAATATCCGATTCTTACAAGCTTTTCAAGGATTTCGCCCCTAGTGGCTGATGTTCCGATACCGGAATTTTTTATCTGAGCTCTAAGCTCCTCATCTTCAATAAGATTTCCTGCATTTTCCATGGCAAGGATAAGGCTTCCCGAGGTATACCTTTTGGGCGGTGAGGTTTTACTTTCCTTTATTTCAAAGCCATTTACCTGCACCTTATCTCCGATTTTGAGCCTGGAAAGTGCATCAAGAATATCCTGCTTGGAATTAGTATCTTCATTGTCATCGGAATTTTCGGCATTTGCTGATTTAGGAATGCCTGAAACCTCCATATATCCCGGCTTTTTTAGAACCTTTGCAGACATATTAAAGATTTCGTTTTCAATAATAAACTGTCCCTTAGCCGTAGCATATTCTGCAGGAGGATAAAAAATAGCCAGAAACCTTTTCACAATAAGCTCATATACACTTCTTTGAAGATCCGTAAGATTATCTACGCCGTTATACTGTCCAGTTGGAATAATGGCATAGTGATCAGTAACCTTTGAATCATCGGTATACTGGCTGTTCTCAATACCCTTATGAAGGTTATTATCAAGTATATGATTAACATATTTTGAAGTCTTTTCATAACCCTTAAGCTTATAAAGATTCTTGCCAATCTCTTTTGCCACAGCTGTTGTAAGAACTCTGGCATCAGTTCTTGGATAGGTGGTAAACTTTCTCTCATAAAGCTCCTGGGCAACCTGCAGTGTTTCCGCAGGACTTATTTTATAAATCTTTGAGCATTCCGACTGAAGCTCTGCCAGGTTAAAAAGAAATGGAGCCTTTTTCCTTGAAGTACCCATTTCAACATTCAATACTTCAGCAGGCTTTCCGGAAAGCATATCTATAAGCTGCGAAGCAGTTTCTTTTTCCTTAAAACCATTTTCCTTATATAATGCAGGTGTCTGGAAGTATTTTGATTTCTCATTTACTTTCCATTCAGCACTTATCCCCGCATCGGTAAAGGATCCTGCCACTCTGTAAAAAGGTGTTTCTATAAAATCCCGTATTTCCCTTTCTCTGTTTACAACCATGCCAAGAACACAGGTCATAACCCTTCCGATGGCTATGGCGGTATAGGACTTTGTGGCCGCCGCATCATTTATAAGCTTACCGTACTTGACAGACAATACTCTGGAAAAATTGATTCCAAGAGCATAATCCTCAATTGTACGCATGATACCGCTTTTTCCAAGCTTGTCATAATCTGACATGTCCTTGGCCTGAGCGATTCCTCTTTTTATCTCATCATCTGTCTGAGAATCGATCCAGACACGAAGTTCCTTCATGCCCTGACGTACTCCGCCATAATTTCTTATGTTTTCTTCTATGGTCTGACCTTCTTTTCCTGAGTCGCCTGCCCAGTAAACAGTTTCTATATCTTCTCTGTGAAGCAATCTGTTAATGAGGTCATACTGATCCTTGGATTTTTCTATAACACCATATTTATAATCCTTTGGTAAAAAAGGCAGATCCTCCAGATTCCACTTTTTATATTTAATGTCATATTCCTCAGGATACACCATTTCCACAAGGTGACCGAAACACCAGGATATAACATATTCATTATTTTCTATAAAACCATTGCCTTTTCCGTTTACACCAAGCACTCTGGCGAAATCCCTTGCAACAGATGGTTTCTCTGTAATTATTAATTTCTTACCCATTTATTAACATATTTAAATCTATAAGTTTTAATCCCCTGTCATTGGCTGCCATATTTTGAAGCTTAAGCTCAAAGCCAAGTGATGAGAACAAATAGAAATAATCTCCCCTGATCTTTGCTTTTTGTGCTACCGATTGTAGCCATTCATAATCTTCGCTTGTTACATAATGCTGCCAGAAGCAGTTACCAAGCAAAGTATATCCATATTCATTTTCCGCAATAATATCAATGCTTCCGACCTTGCCAATCCACTCACCGGAATCTTCGATTTCGAAGGGAAGTGCCCCTTTAGCATTCTGATTTTCAATATATTCCATGCAGATTTTTTTAAAATATTTTGAAACATAGCCCGGCAAGGCAGCAGATATAAATATATCATAAAACTTATCGGGATTCATCAGCTCCAGCATGCTAAGGTTTGGATATATAAAGGTAAAATAAAAATCCATCATAGGATCGCATATACGATATACACCCTTCATGGCATTTTCATGTCCCGCATATTCATATGAAAAAACCTTTTCAACCACCTCCAGCTGAATAAGGTTTTTGATATAAACGGCTATTTTGGACCTTTCAAAGCCTGTTGCCTTGTGAAGCTCGTTAAGTTTTAATTTACCAAGGGCCATTTCGCTAAGAATAGTAAAATATACGGAGGTTTCACGTAAATTATCTTCTATAACCCTTGTGGCTTCTCTATGCAGGATGCCTCTTCTATCCAGCAAATGCCTGCAGATATTACCCTTAAATCCAAGCTCCTTATCAAGAAAGCTCCAAAGTCTTGTTTTGCCGCCAACAACAGAATAGGTTTCAAGGGCATCCTCATAAGACATATAAGGAAAGCTGTTTCTTAGTTCCGAAAAGGGTAAATCCCTGATTTTTACAAAGCTGTCTATATAATCAGCATCCTCTCCCACAATGCTCACAAGATTATTTTCAATCCAGGCAACATTAGAGCTGGATAATACAACCAAAACCTTTTCAGTTTCAGATACTATATCCAGATATTCTTTTACTAAACCTATAAAATCTTTTGAAACCTTAAGAATCAGCTCTATATTATCTATAATGAGTATGGAAGCTCTCTTTGTCCGGCTTTTGGCAATATATCTAAAAATATCCCTATATCCCGGATACTCTCTTATACCTATGCCTTTTGCCCGAAGCTCTTTTCCCCATTGATATTGCTGCTCTTTTTCAGATGCAGATCTGGCACAATAATAGGTGGAAGATCTGTCCTTGATAAACTCAGAATATAATTCGTTTTTTTCTACATTAGGATGACTATAGACAACTATAATATTACTGGTATTAACTCTATACCATCGATTTAGTAAATTAAGATCATTAGCTCTTATATTGTCCATTCCCCACCCCAGTTAGCAAATCTTATGCAAATTATTATTACGTTTCCCGCCTTGTAAAAAAATCTGCACCCTTAGATTATAATACTTAAAAAGAAAAAGTGCCATAGTCTGAAAACATTCAAACTATAGCACTCTGAATTCTAATTAAATCAGGATTAAATTTTATACAAATTAAGAAACAAAAATATAATAATCAATTTTATTGTATTAATATTTATATTTTGTCTGATTATTTCTTATTGATATATCCAAGAGCCTTTAAGAGCTCAGCACACTCAACGGCACCACCTGCAGCACCTCTAAGAGTATTATGTGAAAGGCCAACAAACTTCCAGTCATAAACTGTATCTTCACGAAGTCTTCCGATGCTTACACCCATACCGCCTTCATAATATACATCCTGAGATATCTGAGGTCTGTTATCCTCTTCGCAATACTGAATAAACTGCTTTGGAGCACTTGGAAGTCCAAGTTCCTGTGGCTTACCACTGAACTTAACAAGCTTTTCAATAAGTTCTTCCTTAGTTGCCTTCTTCTTGAATTTAACAAAAGCAGCAGCTGTATGTCCATAAAGAACAGGAATTCTGATACACTGGCATGTAATTACAGGGCTCTGAGCAGGAACAATAACTCCGTTTTCAATGTGTCCCCAGATTCTAAGAGGCTCTTTTTCACTCTTTTCCTCTTCACCAGAGATAAATGGTATTACGTTTCCAACCATTTCAGGCCATTCATTAAAGTTCTTACCTGCACCGGAAATAGCCTGATATGTTGTAGCTACAACTTCATAAGGTTCAAACTCTTTCCATGCTGTAAGAGCAGGAGTATAACTCTGAATTGAGCAGTTAGGTTTAACGGCAATAAATCCCTTTGTTGTTCCAAGTCTCTTCTTCTGGAACTCAATAACATCTGCATGCTCAGGATTTATTTCAGGAATGATCATAGGAACATCCGGAGTCCATCTGTGAGCACTGTTATTGGAAACAACAGGAGTCTCAGTCTTAGCATACTCTTCTTCTATTTTCTTAATTTCGTCCTTAGACATATCTACAGCTGAAAGGACAAAATCTACATCTGCAACTACTTCGTTTACGTTAGATACATCCTTAACTACAAGGCTCTTTACAGATTCAGGGATTGGCTCATCCATCTTCCATTTACTTCCTACAGCCTCTTCATAAGTTTTTCCGGCTGAACGAGGACTTGCAGCAACAACTGCTACCTCAAACCATGGATGGTTATTTAAAATAGAGATAAATCTCTGACCAACCATACCTGTTGCTCCAAGAACTGCTACCCTTAACTTTTCACTCATTTTTTCTACTCCTCTTTTTTTTGCTAAATTTATTAAAATAAATATTATTCTCTAATGTATAAATATGCAACATTAAAATTTATCTGTCCAAAAATCATTTATAAATGCCTTATTTGCTTCAATGACCTTATTCATAACCAAAGGTCCAGGAGCACCAAGGGTAAGACGCTTTTCAACACAGGTTTTAAGACTTATAGCCTCAAATACATCACTGTCAAATTTATCACTAAACTCTTTAAGCTCCTCAATTGTAAGATTATCTATAGCACAGTCTTTATCAATACAATAAAGCACAAGTCTTCCTATTATACTGTGTGCATCTCTGAAAGGAACGCCTTTTACCACAAGATAATCTGCTGCATCTGTGGCATTTGTAAAGCCCTTTGTAGCACTTTTCTCCATGGCTAAGTTATTGAATTTCATGGTAGCAAGCATGTCTGTAAATAAAGTCAGACAGTGCTGAGCATTATCAATGGCATCAAAGCTTACTTCCTTATCTTCCTGCATATCTTTGTCATAAGCCAAAGGAATACCCTTCATTGTTGTATAAAGCGACATTAATGCACCATATACTCTTCCGGTTTTTCCTCTTACCAGCTCTGCAATATCAGGATTTTTCTTCTGAGGCATTATACTGCTACCTGTGGAATATGCATCATCTATCTCTACAAATCTGTATTCGTTGCTATTCCAGATAATGACCTCTTCACTGAATCTTGAAAGGTGCATCATCATAGTTGAAAGAGCTGACAAAAACTCTATAAGATAATCTCTGTCGGAAACAGAATCCATACTGTTTAAAGTAGGTCCGTAGAAATCCAAAAGCTCCGCGGTTAAATCTCTGTCCAAAGGATAGGTGGTTCCTGCAAGAGCACCGGATCCCAAAGGACAATAATTCATTCTTTCGTAAATATCTTTAAGTCTAAGGCTATCCCTTTTAAACATTTCAAAATATGCTCCAAGGTGATGAGCAAGAGTTACAGGCTGAGCCTTCTGAAGATGAGTAAATCCCGGCATATAGGTTTCAACATTTTCTGACATTATCTGCTGAAGTGTACTTAGCATATTCTTTAAAAGCTTTGCAGTATGTACAACCTCACCTCTTGTATAAAGTCTCATATCAAGAGCAACCTGATCGTTACGGCTTCTGCCTGTATGAAGCTTCTTACCGGCATCCCCTATTCTGTCAATAAGATTAGCCTCAACAAAACTGTGAACATCTTCATATTTATCGGTAATTTCAAGCTTTCCGTCCCGAACATCCTGTAATATACTCTTTAAGCCCTTATGAATAGCTTCTTTTTCTTCTTTTGTAATAACACCAACCTTTGCAAGCATTTCAGAATGAGCAAGACTCCCCTGAATATCCTGTGCCAAAAGTCTCTTATCAAAATTTATTGATGCATTGAATTTCCAGGCAAGTTCACTAATGTTTCCTTCAAACCTGCCTCCCCATAGCTGAGCCATTCACAGTCTCCTTTTATCATGGTTTTATTAGCGCTTTAAATCGCTAAAATATACATTACCCTATAATCTGTATTTTTTCAACACTAAATAACAAAGAATCTTCCTTGCAGCATCCACAAGGGAAAATTTCCTATTAAAGAACAAAGAATGTCGCTTGCGACATTCTCGCGCCGAGCGCGGTTGCATTTATGCAACATTTACCTATCGCGCGAGTGCGCATCCTTAGCGGAGCGTTTTTTATATCATAGGAAAGCAATTTCCTATGATATAAAAA
>JAILBM010000203.1 GCA_024680925.1 Butyrivibrio sp. | reverse complement strand
TACCTAACATCTATATTATAAAATATAGTATCATATCTAAACAAAAGAAAGTCATCATTTATAAGATCAGCACATAAAAAAACGCCATCCCTTAGCTGATGTGAAGCCCTCGTCACATCTGCTGTGGATAGCGCTTTAATTATTTTGAAAAATCTCAAATTTCCCTGGATTTTCCTTTTAGAGCTTGGTTTTTGGCATCTGAAAATTCTTTTCTAATTGAATTAAATGCTCTTGTTTTCCTCTGTTGCATTTTCTTTTCAACAGAAGCACTTGCTTCTTTTTCCATTAATTTATCTAATGAGATTTTACTAACATCAACAGATTTATCTGTTATTATTTTTGTTTTATCTCCTACTTTATTAAATAATTTTTGCCAATCCTCTTTAGCTTTTTCTATACGTGCTACAGCTTCTTTTACTTTATTATCATTAAAAATTCTTTTTTCTTTAACCTGCAGCAATGACAATGAGGTATCTAAATAATCAAAAGCAGTTTTTATTTCTCCAATTGACATTTTATTAAAATCATTAAGCCAAAATTCTCTTATATCGCTAAGAGCCTCGTCTCTATAATATTTGAGCCTGAATTCTTCTTTCTTTTGAACAGCCATGGCCTTAAGATCTCTAATCTGGTTTCTTCTGGAATTTCCCTCAGAAGATTTAAGGAAATTAAAGATTCCCCAGTTATTATGTTTAACATAGGCATCTGCTGCTTCAATTAAGTCATCATATGCAACAGTTACATACTGTAAATCTGTACCATTAGGCTTAGGTTTTTCACGCATAATATCAATTTGCCTAATGACATCCTCTAATTTAGCTTGAACCGGTTTAAAATATTCTTCTGAATCCTGATGTCCTTGTTTTTTAGTGGCATTTATATTTTTAAGTTTGGTTGTTAAATAATCATTCTGGCTCGAAATAAGCTCTGGTATAACTGGTCCTTGTAACACATCAGAAAGATTATCTGCCTTTGCTGTTATTATTTTATCTATTATTGTCTTACTAAATGTCTTTGACATTTCTTTATTAAATAAATCTTCATACTCTTTATCAGTGGTTTTTTTATCAGTAATATTCTCTGCTTCATTTGATTTCTTAGAATCTGCTATCTCATTTCTGATACTTTCAAAATTGAGTTTTAACTTATAGAAATCAGCCTTGTTTTCTTTCTCTACCTTTTTCTCTTCATCTACCTTTATCTCTTCATCTACCTTTTTCTCTTCATCTACCTTTTTCTCTTCATCATCTGCCAGGCCGCTCTGCTGGATTTTGGCATAGTTTTCTTCGAGATATTCACTCATATCCCTTACAACTAATTCAACATACTTTTTGCCTGCTTTTGACTGCTTTTCCTCTAAGTCATCTTCTGAAATATTAATTTTCTCAAGTGCTTGTGCCTGAATGTTTTCTGCATTATCAATGATATCTTTTTGGTCTTGTGAAAAATTATTATATCTCTCCTTCCTGGCTGCATCATACCATTCCTTTATAATGCCAGGAGTTATAATCATGTCATTTTTAGCATTTTTGTTATACTTTGTAATAACATCTGAAGTGGCAAAAGCTTTTACGGCAGAAAGATACTCATCAGGTCTTGCCAGCTTATGCATACCTTCACCTTCAATAGTTGATGGATTATTCTGTATATTAAGTACATATTCATAATCCTGGTCCATGCTATAACTTCCAAGATCTTTTATAAACTGTTTAGTAGCCTCATAGTCAATCTCTCCTTCAGAGTTCATTCCAAAAGAGTCCTCCATGAGCATTTGTCTATATTCTTCTTCATCTTCATCTTTAGTATTACTTACATAATCAAATAAATTCATGCGATATTCCATCTTATCTGACATGGAATTATTTGTGTTATGAAGAGCATTTCTGTAAAGATTGGACATTACTTTTACTACTTTTCTTGAATGTTTAGGCATTTTGTTATCTCCTTCTATATGACAATATAAACATTATCGCTTGCATATTTATTTTACACCTTGTTATACGAAATAGAGATTTTATATGTACAAATTCCAGTCATGACCATTCAAAATTTTTCAAAATCTTTTTAATAATTATCTTCCCAGAATTCATAGGCCTCATCCCAGTCATCGAACTCATCTCCCCAGGCATCGTCAGCAAAATCCTCCGGGGTGTCATAATCATCCACATCATAGCTTCCCTTGCTGTAAGGCGAAGTGTTGTAGTTCTTTTTGCTACTGCTGCCTGAGCTTTGCTTATTTTTACTACTGCTAGAGCTTTCCTGCTTTTTAGTTGTATTTTTGCTTTCAGTTTTTTTCTTTTCCGCTTCCCGCTGCTTTGCTTCTTCCCTTGCTTTTGCCGCTTCATCTGCTTGCTTTTTTTGCTTCATGTAAACATTATATTTATATCCATAAGCAGACCACATCTCCTCCATTTCACCGGCGAGATTACCGTCACTGCCACTGATCCTTTTTAAGTGACTGTATACAACATCAGGTGTAAGGCCGTCTTCCTCTGCCTTTTTAGCCTTGGCATACTCAATAAGGTCTTCAGCATAGTAGCTGTCAGCATTATCTTCCAGAATTTCCAAAGCCTCTTCATACTTGCCTGTTTGAATATAATTTTCTGCTTTCTCTATCTCTGCCTTTTTTTCAAGCTTTACCATATAACGCCAGGTCAGTACAGTGGCAATGACCATAATGGTTACGGCACCAATGCATATCACCGGAATATACTCTTTTTTGTTCCTCATAATTTATCTCCCACTATTTATTTTTCCAGGTAAAAAAAGGGAAGCAAACATTGCAGTTCCTGACTGCAATATCGTTTCCCCAGTCGATCTAATGTTTTTTATATCTACATTCTAATATACATTTATAGATTTATATATGTCTTATTTGGAGTATTATGGCATTTTATTACCTGCAAAATGGGAACTATAATTTTTATCGGAAAAGACATTAATAAATAACATGGTATTCTATTTTTCGTTAGAGTATTATGAAATATAGCAAATTAAAGCTTATTGGGACGGGGAGGACAAAATGCATAGAAAGTATAAGAGTTTCACAGCTCTTCTGCTGTGTGCTGCAGTAACAATGGCACTTACAGCGTGTGGGGAGAGTACAACAAAGGCATCTGTAGATCCTACTACTCTGCAGATACAAAATCTTACAGATATTGATGATCTGTACGCAGCAAACTATAGCGAAGATGGCACAGACAAGTATGTATCAAGTGACCTGTCGCCTGCCATCTGCTATGACAACCTTGGGCTTGGTTATCTGACAGAGGATGCAACCACCTATAAACTGGAGCTTGCAGATGATGGTATAACCGATATCACAGTAACTGCAACAGGTGGAGACGGCAGCGAAGTCGATATAAGTTCTCTTGCAAGTTGGGATGCAGAGAGCAGGACACTTACAGCCAATCAGGATAACACTGCAGATGGCACAGTCACGTTACATCTTTTTCATGGAAAAAATGAAGTGTTTGCCATGAACGTTGCTGTCAAAGCGGCATATCCGGATGATCCGGCCTATGACATCAATGCAGATAGCGTTGCTGCCGGTGACCTTGAATTTATTTGGGGAAGCAATGGTGCACCGGGCGAATATGATGAGAACTGCAATGTGCACGATCCATCTATTATGGAAGCTGTAGTTGACGGCACCAAATATTATTATATGGTACAGACCGGCTGGGAAGGCGGAAATTTCATCAGAAGATCAACGGATCTTATACATTGGGAATACCTTGGAAGAACAACTCCTGCCGCAGATGGTATGGAGGCAGCGGGATGGACGGCTGTGGATGACTGGATGCTCAAAACCGCATCGGGATGTCAGTACTGGGCAGCTGACCTTGTAGAAGCCCCGGATGGTGGCTACTGGCTATATACCTGCATTGTCAACAGCGCCGTTGATGATGAAAAGCATGACAGAGTCTGCATCGTTCAGGCCTATTCACCAAATCTTGAAGCAGGCTCTTTTGAATACAAAGGGGTAATCCTGCAGTCCATCAGTGACTATGCTTCAGATGCGCTCTATTACAACGTTGTGGCTCTGGATCCTCAGATTGTTTACAGCGCTGACGGTAAAATGTACATGACCTATGGTTCCTTTGGTGCCGGAGTATACATGCTGGAACTTGATCCGCAGACAGGCCTGAGGGCAGATGGAAAAACTGACTGGCTGGATGCAGACACCATAAATACCAACATGGAAGCAGCAAGAAATCTTGCCATAGGTGAAAGTAATGATTACTACGGTCTACACCTTAGCTACTGCGCTGAAGGAAGCATCATAACTCACCAAACAGATGTTGAGCTTGTAGATGAAGAGGGCAATGTGACTCAGACCTATGACAATTACTATTACCTTATGGAGTGCCTTGGAGTTTTGAGAAGAAATTATGTGCTTTTTACTTCCGGCTCTGAAGATATCACTTCATTTACCAATCTCTCCGGAGATGCCCTTGCATCAGGATGGATTGGAAAAGAGCTTGTTACAGGTCTCTTTCCACCTCTTTCGGGTTACAGGAAAGATCTTGACAGAGAATCTTACATTACAACAGCAGACAGAATCGAGGGCAGTACAGAATATACTGCCATGTCTTCATTTAAATGGGCCGATTATGATTTTGATATTCATGCCCCGGGACATGGTGATCTCTACACCACCAGTGACGGAACTGATATTGCCATGCTTATGGTCAGAACCCTTGCTCTTTCGGCTAACAAAACAGACCTATGTGACAATGGCTATGAAATAGCAGGCGGAAGTGACAAATTCCTGATGCAGGCTCATCCTTATTACATTAACTCCCTTGGACAGATAGTCATTGGGGCAAACCGCTATAGTGGCGAAGCCAAAAGGCCTGTCAGCTCAGAAGAATTTCTATCCTTTGCACAAGATGGTATGTTCCAGCTGGTACTTGCAGGAGACCCATACGTAACTACCGAAGCTGTTTATGTAACACTTTCAGAAGACGGAACTATTTCAGGTGATGCTACAGGTACCTGGAAAATGTATGGTGATAACTATATAAAGCTCGTGGTAGACGGATATGATACATACTACGGCAATGTATCAGTGACCTGGCTTGACAACAAAAACTGCGTAGGCTCAAGCGTAACTGCCATGGGGCAGACTACCGGATATCCGCTGTATATGAATTCTGAAACAATAAAGTAAAAAAATTCCTGCCTTCTTTTTTATAAGATGGCAGGAATTTTTATATTCCTTACATTACCTTTTGATTAGGAGTAGCATATGGACAGTGATAAAGAATCGTATCTGTAACTTTCAGCTTGTCTTTTTCACTTGAATTAAGCTTCTTTTTACCCGGTTCAAGCTCAGAAAAACGGGTATGATCTGAAAGCTTATAATCCTCATAGCGCTTAGCACTCTTTTTAACCTTATCTACAGCTTCTGAATATTTTTTAACATTTTCAGGAGTATTACTCATTAACAATGCACTTGCAGCTTCACGGCACTTCACCATATCCAGTATAACAACTTCAAATATTCGTGAATTACGAAATGCAGATCTTGCCTGCCTTGCATCCTCAATAAGCATATTCCAATATTTGGTTGTATTCTCGTTAACTGTATATTTGTATGTCGGTGCTGTTCTTTTAACAGTTTTATTTATGGTATTCATTTCTAACTTATCCATCATAGAGGATAAATCTGTTTTCTTTACAGACTTATTAACTGCATCGATACTCAGGTTATTTTTTATCAATTTAATCTGATAAGAAGCAAATTTGTTCAAGGCCTTGGCATTATCATAACGAACTCCTCCATCACCCTTCCAGCCTTCGAACATACTCTTGTCCTTAATATATGCATCTGTTGTGTTTTGTACACCTTCTAAAGCATTTAATATCTGGGATAAATCTGCTTTCTTTGTTCCTTCAAGCATCTCCTTATAAGAATTTAATGCATCGACCATATCAACATATTTTTCTGAATTATTATGGTTCTCACCTTTGAAGGTATTGTTGAAGGTATCAGCATAATGATTTACTGCATTTCTATATGGTAAGATATGATTTGCAAATACGTTAAAATCATTAAATGCATATTTTTCTTTGATGATTCCATTTATTTCACCGGCATAATATTTCTGGTCATCTTTATCTAACTGATCATAAATATTCTTTACTGCTTCAATATCATTTGCTATATTTCTGCAGTAAGACTTTTTTGCCTCGTCTGATGCATTTTCTTCCGGTACAGCTTTTACATGATTATAAAGATTTTCTGTTGCTTTCTTTAATTCCTCATTGACATGCTCTTTACCAGAACATCTGGAAAATAACGACCGACAATCGCGGGTATACCTGACAATATAGTGCATACCACTAAGAGGAAGTCCACTTTTTAGATACTTCAGCTGTTCATCCACATTTGTAAGACTTCCTCTGAAGCTTCTGGAATCATCTCCCAATGAATTTTCCATTTCACCTGCAACGGTAAATAATCTATCGGCCAAAGAATCCTTAACATTTATTTTATTGTCACTTGTACTGGTGTTATTAATATTCTCAACTAGTGCGTCTTTATAAGCTTCTGCCTTTGCTATCAGAGATTCTCTGAACTTTTCTTCCTCTTCACTACTAATGGAATTTAAATTTATATGATTTTCAAATTTATAAATTTCATCATAATAATCCATTCCTGTTTTTACGATGTTGTGTATATTACACTGAACAAATGCCTCATCTAACTCTTTAATAGAGTATTTTGCCCCGCTGTTGAGCATTTCATCAATTTCTGTTTTATAACCGGTTGGAAGTTCATTTGATTCATTACTTGTTGGCACCAGGTTCATATTTGCCCATTTATTCATTCCATGTAATGACGGATATTTATATTCATTTCTATTATTATAAGAGTAAATAAACTCACGGCTATTCATGTTCTTTATATTCCACAAAGTATAATCAAGAGCCGTAGACTGCAGAGTTATTTCCTCATAATTTTTTTTATTGTTTTCAATATCCTCTTTAAGTTTATTTACTATTTTCTTTATGGACTCAGCAGCAGCTTCATTAAATACGTCATCCATTGTATTTAGAGCTATGTCTTTCATTTTATTAGAAGCAGTCAGAAAAGAGTGCTCTAAAGATGTATTCTTAAAAAGTCCTGCAAATATATACAAAGTATGTGAAAACTGTAATGTGTCTGTTCTTGCTATAGTTGGCATGATTTTTCCCCTCTCATTTGAAAAAAACATTATTTTTTATTTTCAGATATATATACGAGTCATAAAAAAATAAAGTACAAATATGGAACATAATTCATATGTTCTGTCGATGATGCTTTTTACTGATTATCCGTAGCCCCAACATGTTGAACACATTTGGAAGCAGTGATACAGCCCTGTTGTGCACAATCTTCTATAGAAATCCCATTGCTTAATCCATAAAGAAATCCGGCCACAAAGGTATCTCCTGCCCCTGTAGTATCAACTACTCTTGCCACTTTGCAAGAGGGGATATTTGTACATCCGTTTTTATTCCAAATATCGCAACCATTCTTTCCCTTTTTTACAATTACGTTACCTGCACCAAGAGCAAGTATCTGCTTTGCTGCTTCAGGCTCTTCCATATCTGATAGCAGTTTCAGTTCTTCTTCGTTTGGAAGAAAAAAGTCTATGTATTTAAAAAGCTTCTCCATGTCCCGGATTTTCTCAGATTTTTTTGGCTTGACCATATCAACCGCCAGAATCCTGCTGGGCTTTTCTTTGATTTTCTTAAAAATCATTTCTGCAGCATTAAGGTCAATTAGCGGTGAAGCGAATAAATCAGAGAAAGAGACAATGTCATCAAAATCATCTGCTTTTCTAAGGACATCTTCTTTGGATAATCGTCTTAGGCTTCCTGCAGGATTGGTCAGAAACCTTCTC
Organism: Butyrivibrio sp.; assembly: GCA_024680925.1. Taxonomy (GTDB): domain Bacteria; phylum Bacillota; class Clostridia; order Lachnospirales; family Lachnospiraceae; genus Butyrivibrio. The sequence goes on along the minus strand of JAILBM010000203.1, from coordinate 2,408 downwards.
TCACCCTCATGATCATATAAAACCACATTGATTCCGGTAACAAGATTATCCTCGATAACCACAAAATCAGTACCTACCTGTTCTTCCTTAAGATGTGACAAAACCCTTTTACCTGTCTCATCATTGCCAAGCTTTGTCACCAGCGAAGTTTCTACACCCAGTCTGCTAAGGGTTACGGCTTCATTATGGCCATTTCCTCCATAAGTCATTATTATATTTTCCATAGGCATCGAGCCTGTATCCATTAGCTTATTTCCAATAGGCCCTGCCAAAACATCTACAATTGCAGCTCCTATGACAGTTACTTTTTTTGCCATTTGTTAATATATCCTTTTATTGGGCTTATTTTGTAAGATTGTCATTATATGTATTACTTAATGACATTTATAATTTACTTCATTTTGAGTTGCTGACTGCTTCATTGATATTCATTACTTGATGATTTTAATTAATTGTCTGTCCAATGAATATCTAATACTGACGATCGGAAATAATTTCTTCTAATTGAATATAATTTCTTCTGATTAAATATAACTTCTTTTGATTAAATATAACTTCTTTTGATTAAATATAACTTCTTTTGATTGAATATAACTTCTTTTGATTGAATATAACTATTGCTGTATAGCATATCTAATAAAAAATCGAAATGCTATACAAATTCCCCATATTTGTATAGCTCATCAAAGGTTTTCTATAATATGCTATACAAAAAGGTCAAAATCAGTATCTTTTTCCCTAAATTGTATAGCATATGCCAGAATTATAAAAAATGCTATACAATTAAATTCAAATATGTGCGTAATATCATTATTTATATAACTAATATATGATATCTCCATATTTTAATCAATATTATGTATATTGACTATCTGTATTGCATTTAAAAATCATATCACATGCAATACCACGTCAATTATCATTCAAAATTGTACTGTATTTCGCCTTACACTTTTTTTCATTTTGCAAACATCCAAAATATTATCGTATTGTCGCCATGTTTATATCTTTATTCTAATCCATACACAATTCTCACCTTTTATACAAATTCACTTTTATCACCAGCATACCCAGATTAATTAAAATATCTGAATTCTTGTCACTTTGTTTTGAGAATGCTGCAAATAGCCTATTATATGGCAACTTCGCTGCAAGACTTGTTTCCTCTTGAATCACTTTCTTACGAAAACCGCAACAAATGCGAATTTCTGTTTGAAGTCACAATAATATATACAAGATATCCTCATACCCCATATTCTATTTAGATCTTGCCATAGTCAAAGCAATAACCTCGCTAACTCTTATGGATTTTCTTATTCGACCATTACGTATTTTATGTGCTATATTTTAATTCCCTACAAAAGAATATACCTACAGGTATGTACTATCATACTGTTCTATTCTAAAAAAAACACCATCCCTTGGCGCCTGTGAAACTCTCGTCACATTTGCTGTGGATGGTGCTTTATAATTGGACAATATCTAATTACTTTCAGTGAAGCCTAAGCCACTTGAGTTTTATCTATCATCCCCCTCATGTTTATTTATACGATGGTAAAAAAGAAAAAGTACAAAAATCTCAATTATTTTTTCAGCCAGTTATTTGTATAAGTAAATTCCAGTTTAATTCCAAGCCTTAATATCTGGAATTTACTGTTACAAACTAGAACTCACCTATACAAGTGACCTGTTTTCCACTTTTTCATAACCACAATTCTCATCACATCATCAAATTATTGTACTTAAATATTTTCCTCAAGCTCATATAGTTATTATTCTCTTATACAAATAAAAAACACCATTCCCTATACACATGAAGCAATGTCATATGTATAAAGGATGGTGTTTTTTATGGACAATCGCCAATTACATTCAGTGAAAATAACTTACCACCTTATATATTATTGATTCTCCCCCTCATGTTTATTTATACGAAGGTCAAAAAAGAAAAGTACAAAAATTTCAAAAAAATTTTTAAAAATTATTTATTTTATAAAAAAGTCTTATTTTATGCCTGTTTTTTTCTTGCAACAAGGTGCATTCTGAACTTTTTGGCACTTTCAAGCTTTTCAACCTTTAGACCGCATCTGTCACAAAATTCCTGCATTTCATCTAAGGATCTGGCTGCCACATCCCCATGTCCTATAAGATTGGCAAGAGGCATTTCTGTATGATTCATGAGCCAGAGAACTGCTTTGGGCGCTGTATAGTCCTGCAATACAAGTCGTCCTCCAGGGCGAAGTACTCTTTCAACACTGTAAAAAAAGTTTTGCGGGTTGGGATAATGATGAAAACTATTAGTACATATAACCACATCAAAAGAATTATCTTCAAAAGGAAGATTTTCACAATCCCCCACCACGAATTTAGTATTACAAAGATTTTTGGCCCGTCCAACTTCAATCATC
>JAILBM010000194.1 GCA_024680925.1 Butyrivibrio sp. | reverse complement strand
TAACCATTCTTAATAGAATGCTCAACTTCATTTCCTGAAGCAATTTCTTCCTTGATTCTTGCAAATACAAGAACGTTGGCATCAACGGCCATACCAATTGAAAGAATGATACCTGCTATACCCGGAAGGGTTAATGTCATTTCAAAAGCTGAAAGCAGGAACACCATAAGTCCACAATAAAATGTAAGTGCAAGTGTAGCTGCAAGGCCTAATAATCTATAGAATACAATCATGAATACAGCAATGAGAGCAAAACCTACTGCTGTAGCAATAAGACTTGTTCTGATTGCATCTGAACCAAGCTGAGCACCAACTACGTTTGAACGAAGCTCTGTAAGCTGAAGCTTAAGTCCACCGATACGAATCATTGATGCAAGACTTGCTGCATCTTCATAACTGGATTCGCCTGTGATAACAGCTCTTCCATCTGTGATCTCTGCCTGAACTGTAGGAACACTGATGAACTCGCCATCATAGTAAATACCAATTGATTCACCTGCTGCATAAGCTTTCTTTGTAGCTTCTGCAAACTTTGTTGTACCTTCATCTGTAAAGTCAAGTTCTACTACAGGCTCATTTCCACCAACTGTGCTCTGCTGATAACCTGCTGTAGCATTCTCAACATCTTCACCTTCAAGAACAATAGAACCATCTTCCTGAAGTTCTTCAATTGTCTTATTAAGAACATATCCTATAGTTCCCTCTTCGGATATACCGTAAGCATAGTTCTCATTGCCATCGGCATCTGTCTGAGCTATAAAATACAGATTACCCGGCTGTCCAAGTTCTTCAAGAATAGCATTTGCATCTGAAACACCCGGAATTTCAATATTGATTCTGTTAGAACCTTCCTGATAAACCTGTGCTTCTGTGCTATACTGACTTACACGTTGCTGTAACTTGTAAATAGTATCGGACATATCCTCGGAACTGGGATTTTCATCTCCGCTTACTTCATAAGTGATACTTACACCACCCGCCAGATCAAGTCCCAGATCAATGCTGGAAAGTGATCCTGATTTGTCTTCACCAAGTCCAAATATTGCTGTGTAGCCAAGACCAACAAGCAATGCAAGAACTACGAGAAGACCTAAAATTGCCTTACTCCTTTTCATGTTGCAATCCTCCCATATGGTACTTTATTCAAACTATCCTTAAATAGTTTTATTCATCGGCTTCTGCCGCCTTTAACATAATAGCACATTCTATACGTTTTCTCTGCAATTCACAGCCAATTTTATATGTGGAATTTATGTTTCCATTAAAATTGTACGCATTGGCTGCACATCCACCACTGCAGTAGTATCTGGCAAAACATTTAGCACAGTCAGGTCTTGAATAAACATTACTCTGCTTAAACTCTTCCTGAATATCAGGTCTTGTTATGCCATCAAAGACATTACCCATAATGAAATCTTCATTACCAACAAACTGATGACATGGATACAGATCACCCCAAGGTGTTACTCCAAGATATTCGCATCCCGAGCCACAACCTGAAAGTCTCTTAGCTACACAAGGTCCTCCTGCCAGATCTATGTTGAAATGGAAAAAATTAAATCCCTTTCCTTCCTTCTTTCTCTTAAGCATGAACTTTGCAAGCTCGTCATACTGCTCCATAAGCTGAGGAAGATCCTCTTCCTTTATGGCATACCAGTCTTCAGGTTTTGCCACAACAGGCTCAACTGAAATCTGTTTAAATCCAAGATCTGCAAGGAGCTTAACATCTTCTGCAAAATCAAGATTGTTATGTGTAAAAGTTCCTCTTACATAATAACGCATTTGGTGTCTGCTTTCAGCAACCTTCTGAAATTTAGGAACAATGTCATCATAGATTCCCTGTCCGCCACGTCTTGGTCTCATGAAATCAGTTACTTCTTTACGTCCGTCAATACTAAGAACGATATTACCCATTTCCTTATTTACATAATCAAGAATCTCATCATTAAGAAGTGTACCGTTTGTGGTTATCGTAAATCTGAAGTTCTTATTATGTTCTTTTTCAATGCTTCTGCCATACTCAACAAGCTGTTTTACAACTTCCCAGTTAAGAAGAGGTTCACCGCCAAAGAAATCAACTTCAAGATTTCTTCTGTTTCCTGAATGTTCAATAAGGAAATCCAGTGCTGCCTTACCAACTTCATAGCTCATAAGAGCTTTTCTTCCGTGATATTCACCCTCATCAGCAAAACAATATTTGCATCTAAGGTTACAATCATGAGCTATATTAAGACAAAGAGCTTTAATAACAGTATCTCTGCTCTTAAAATCTTCTACATAATCTTCATAAACATCATCAGTAAATAATACTGCATTACTTCTAAGTTCCAGAATATCAGAAATACCTTCTGACATATCTTTTTTGTCATAGCCGGTGACAATACCGCCATCAATTATTGCCTTTTCGAGTTCCTGTCTAAGGTTATCATCTACTGTTCCCTCCTGATCTTCGGGAATAGCCGCTGTACCAAATTTATCAACAAGACACTTTTCGACAGCCGGTATCAAATCGTAAACAACGTCATCAACAACGTGGACTGAACCACTGTTAACATCAAGAACGATATCATAACCGTTGTTCTTGAACAAATGTATCATAAAAAACCCTACTTCCTAATTATCATAAAATGCCATTTACAATGTAATAGGCAGCGACAATTCGTCACTGCCTGTCCATTTAAAATTATATTAGATTAAAGCCAATTAAATTATCAGTCCTTAACCTGTTCGCAACTCTGATTGCCTACTGTGCAAGATGTTTTGCAAGCTGACTGACATGATGTCTGGCACTCGCCGCATCCACCCTTCTTCATAGACTCTTTAAGATTTCTTGTTGCTAAAGACTTTACATGCTTCATTATTAAATCCTCCTACGTTAAAAACATACTGCAGTAACGTTTGTGTATGTTTTTAGTCTCATTTTCACATTAACTAATAATATCATATATTGCAATTTAGGAAAAGCATTTTTTGCATAACAAAACCTTGGTAATTCTATTTCCTTTTAAGCCTCTTACAGTTAAAGTCGTACCATCTTCAAGATTAACTGTTTCTCCATATGCCGGAAGCCTGTCAAGGGTTTCAATCATCAGTCCCCCTATTGAATCATAGTTCTCAGAGTGAAGCTCTGTCTGAATTGCATCATTTATATCATCCAGCTTCATATTTCCTTCAACAAGATATCTGTTTTCACCGATATTTTTTATGAGTTCCTCCTCATCGGAGTCATACTCATCTCTGATCTCACCAACAATTTCTTCAAGAAGATCCTCAAGAGTTATCATACCGACAGTTGAACCATATTCATTAAGAACAAAGGCAACATTCTGGGCTTTTTCTCTCATTTCCATCAAAAGATCATTGGTCTTTTTAAATTCATAGGTATAATAAGCTTCACGAAGATATTTGGATATTCCAAAATTCTCTTTATCCTTAACAAAAATCATATCCTTGATATTAACAAGACCTATTATCTTATCGGGATTGTCATCTTCATAAACAGGCAGTCTTGTGTACATATCCTCTTTAAATGCACGCATAAGCTCTGCATAATTTATATTCTCACTAACGCAAACCATATCGATTCGGGGAATCATAACATCTTTTGCAGTGGAATCATCAAAATCAAATATGTTATAGATTATCTTCTTCTCATCACTTTCAATAACACCATCTTCATGACTTACATCCACATATTTTTTAAGGTCTGTTTCTGTCATGGTGGTCTTGATCTTAGGATCAACACGAATTGCTCTTAAAACCAGAGATGAAATAGAACTGATTATTACTACAAGGAATTTAAGAATCCTTATAAGAAACAGAATAGGACCCGCATAAGCCAGGGCCATCTGTTCTGATTTGGCATTAGCCGCAGTCTTTGGTACTATCTCACCCACTATAAGAAGTACAAAAGTAAGAACACCGGTGCCCACACCTATCCACGCACTTCCAAAGAGTTCACTGACCATAACCGTTGTAAGAGATGATGCTGCAAGATTAACTACATTGTTACCTATAAGAATAGTTGTAAGCATTGTCTGATAATCTTCATTGATTATCATAAGCTTTTTGGCTCTTTTATTTCCTTCATCCGCCAGTGCTTTAACCCTGACCTTGTTGACAACGGTAAGAGCTGTTTCTGCTGATGAAAAAAAGCATGATAATGCAAGTAGAACTAGTAGAGCTATGATTTTGATAGTCATAAACTAAAAAATAAATCTCCCTTCTAAACTTTTATCATTAAATAATATCAAGTATCTCCCCGGGGGTATTTACAAAAGTATCAGCCCCGACTTTAATAAGTTCCTCTTTTGTCCTAAAGCCCCAGAGGCAGCTTATGCATGGCAGCTCGGAATTTCTTGCCGTAGCAACATCAACATCGGAATCTCCTACATAGATACTGCTTTCTTTGGTGCTTCCAAGTCTTTTTAAAGCCTCTATTACAGTATCAGGAGCAGGCTTTTTACGAACACTGTCGCTTTGTCCAATGGCTGCAGTTATATATTTGTCAAAATACATGGCATTTAATTCCTGAGTTGCAGTCATATATTTATTGGATACAATTGCCATCTTGTATCCTCTTTTTTTGAGCTCTTTAAGAAGCTCCATAATACCGTCGTAAGGACGGGTAGTATCATTACAGTGTATAAGATAATGGCTCTTAAATTCCTCAAAAGCTGTTGCAAATTCAGGATTGCTTTTTCCATCAGGAACTGCCAGCTCCATAAGTCTCTCAACCCCGTTTCCCACAAACTGTCTTATTTCTTCAAGACTTCTTTGGGGCATATTATGTTTTGAAAGAGCATAATTTACAGAAGCTTTTAAATCATCAAGAGTGTATAACAAGGTACCATCCAAGTCGAAAATAATTGTGTCAATTTTGGTCATTTCTTTACTTCAATCTCCAATTTCTTTACAGCAATACGTTTTACATAAAAATAACATATAAAATGAACCGCTGATGTAATAAACCAGGATACAGGATAGGATATGTACAAAGTTTTCAAAGTATGATTCATCTGAAATACGGTCATTATCCATAATATTCTGAATCCGCAGGCACCTGCCAGTGAGACTATCATAGGCATAACAGAATACCCAAGTCCCCTTAGGGCGCCACAAACTACATCCATAATACCACACAAGAAGTATGTAGTACAAATAATAGAAAGTCTGTTTACGGCATACTCAATTGCAGCGCTGTCACTTGTGTATATGGATGCAAGATTGTAACCAAATATATAAAACAGATTTCCCATTACAAGACCTATGGTAGTAACTACAAGAACGCAGGTAAAAAGCACTCGGTTAAGCCTCTCTGTCTTTTTTGCTCCGTAATTCTGACTCATAAAGGACACAGATGCCTGTGCAAGAGCATTCATTGATACATATACAAAGCCCTCCAGGTTTGAACCTGTTGCATTTCCTGACATTGCCACATCTCCAAAGCTGTTTACCGATGACTGGATCAGAACATTGGAGAAGGAAAAAAGAGAACTCTGTATTCCCGCAGGAAGTCCTATGGATACTATTCTCTTAAGCTTATCCACACTTATTCTGATATTTTTGATAACCAGTCTGTAGATGTCATTTTGCATAATAAGGCATCTCACAATAAGGCCTGCGGAAAGTCCCTGAGAAATAATTGTAGCCAGAGCTACTCCCGCAACATTCATCTGAAGCCCTATTACAAATATCAGATTTAAAATAACATTCAGCACACCTGCTGCCATAAGATAATACAACGGTCTTCTTGTATCACCTACAGCCCTTAAAATAGCACTTCCGAAATTATATATAAGAATAAGTGGCATACCTGCAAAATATATTCTCATATACAAAATAGAATATTCAATAACCGTATCCGGCGATCCCATAAGTGTCAAAAGAGGTCTGGAAAGGGTTATTCCTATTACTGCCAGAACAATGCCCCCAAGAATGCTAAGAGCCATGGAAGTGTGAACCGTTTCCTCTGTAGCTTTGGCATCATTCATGGCATAGTACCTTGCCACCAGTACATTTGCACCTACCGAAAGTCCCATAACAAGACTTACAAGAAGATTTATAAGAGAGCTGGTGCTTCCGATTGCCGCAATGTAAGTTGCACCTTTTTCTCCCGTAAACTGTCCTACAACCACTATATCCGCAGCATTAAACAATAGCTGCAAAATGCTGGAAATAATCAGCGGAATGGAAAAAATAAGTACTTTGCCAAGAAGTGCTCCGCTGGTCATATCTATCTCATATTTTTTTACTAATGTTTTTGATGAATTATTCATTCAATCTTCTTCCTTATATGTTAAAATATAAATACGTTTTTTCATCACTAAATTCCAAGTGAAAGGTCGCTAAAACAATGAATGTCTATTACTGCAATGTTGGTAAATTTATTAAAGACACATCATTTTTTGATAATAACCCCGGTAAATATTTTCAATTAATTGATAACGAACGATTAGAAAAAATAGACCGCTACAAAAACCATCCCGACAAAGTCAGAGCTCTTTTTGCGGGAATACTTATACAACTTGCTTTAAAAGACCATTTAAATAAAAACTACTATACAACGTCCGAGGCAAAACTTTCAGAAATTCTGTATCCGAAGGATATAATACAGGTTCATTATACTCCCAATGCCTACGGTAAGCCTTTTATTATGAGCTATCCTGATTTTCACTTTTCCCTGTCACACTCCGGTGATTATGTAGCCCTTGCTTCTAATGATGCTCCTGTTGGGCTTGATATTCAGGAAGAGCAGAATAAAAAAGTCTTCGCTATTTCAGCTCGTTTTTTTGCTCCAAAAGAAAATGAACTTCTTGAATCAATTGCCGATAAAGAAGAACGGCTTAAAATGTTTTATCGTATCTGGTCGGCGAAGGAAGCCTACATAAAATATACCGGTCGCGGAATTTATGAAAATCTGTCGTCCTTTACTATAGATCTCGAAGGAAAAATAGTAACTGACACAGTCACAAATACCACAACCGGCTACCTATGTGAACCTCTCACCCTCATAAGAAACTCATCTGTACTATGTATCGGGCAAGAGATTCAAAATGTTAATAGCATAAACATTATTTTGTAAAATTATCAGTCAAGATGAAAAACAGGATGAAGATCAACTGCTACAGGGCTGTTATCAGGATTGGTCTCCATAATATCTGCCATGAAATCCCACCATTTTCTGTTAATGGCTGTATCAGCGCTCTTAGCCCAAAGCTCTTCATCTTCAATCTCAATATATCCGTACAAAACTAATGTTTCGGTATCCAAAAAGATACTGTAGTTGTGTCCGCCATGCTCGTGAATCATCTGCTGCATCTCAGGCCACAGCTCATTGTGTCTTTTTTCGTACTCCTTTTCCATTCCAGGATAAAGCTTCATTTTAAAACCTTTTCTAATCATTCCCCAACTCTCCTATTTAGTTATTTATATATACCGCCATTAGTCCGGTTCCCCGTTAAGGACAGTTATATACCTTTCATCAATTCAAAGGATTTTTGTAAAATTCCTTGAAATCTGTATATCCCTGAGAAATAAGCTGTTCCTTCTGGAACTTCTTATTCTTGTTCATCCTTGCCACAAGGACTTTAGTACCCTCTTGCCTTGCTTTCTGAGCCTGTGCAATGATATCACTGAGCATTTCGCCCTGAACACCTTTTTCAATAAGGTATGCAACCTTATCACTCTCACTTGGAATCTTAAAGCCTTCATCCATCATGATCATGATAATACGCTCAAAGCCAATGGAAAATCCGCAGGCAGGTGTATCCTGTCCGGTAAATTTTCCTACCATCTTATCGTAACGGCCGCCGCCACCGCAGCTTCCGCCATACTGTGGCATGGCAATTTCAAAAATAGTTCCTGTATAATAAGACATACCTCTTACAAGAGTAGGATCAAATACAATTTCAAAATCAGCTGACTTGGTAGCCTCTACACTTGTAATAATTTCCTCAAGTCCTGCCTTTACATCAGCCTCAAGGAAATCACCTATTTTTTCTGAAAGGATTGTAAGTCCCTCTACAGCACCCTTATCCTGCATGCATTTAAACAGATCGAGGTACTTATCTATTCCGGCTTTATCAAAACCATCCTTTTCAAGTTCCTCAGCTACACCTTCAAGACCAATCTTGTCCATCTTATCAAGGGTAATAAATACACTGTCATAGCTTTCCTCGGCAAATCCGCTATAAGCAGCCATCGCCTTGAGTATGCGTCTCTCGTTTATTCTGATCTGAAAGCCTTTAAAGCCAAGTCTTCCAAGAGTAGTTGTAGTTGCAAGTATAAGCTCTATCTCAGCAAGATTGGATGGCTCACCAAGAATATCTATATCACACTGCATGAACTGACGATATCTACCCTTCTGAGGTCTGTCAGCTCTCCATACATAGCCCATCTGAAGGGCCTTAAACGGTGCCGGAAGCTCGTTCTGATGATTAGCATAAAAACGTACAAGTGGAACTGTAAGATCATAACGAAGTCCTGAATCTGTAAGATCATTTTCTTCCTTGGCATTTTCAAGATTGAGCTTTTCTCCGCGCTTCATAATCTTAAAAATGAGTTTCTCGTTTTCTCCGCCTTGTTTGCTGTTAAGGTTGGAAAGTGATTCAACTGCAGGAGTTTCTATTGAAGTAAATCCAAACTTTCCGTAAGTATCTTTAATAATGCCTATTACATAGTCTCTAAGCTGCATCTCAGCCGGAAGTATATCCTTCATTCCGGTAACGGGTTTCTTAATCAATGACATAAATCTTCTCCATTTGTTTCTAATTATAATTCATACTTAAAAGATTTTACTCTGATAAAGTATTTAATGCAAGCCTGCTTATTTATGTAACATTATGCTTTTGAATATACTTAAGGAATTCATCCTGTGGCAATGCAGGTGAATAATAATATCCCTGAATGTGATCAATTCCAAGTCTTGTCAGTGCATCAAGCTGTTCTTTGGTTTCCACGCCTTCTGCTACAGACTCCATTTCAAGCAGCTTTACAATATCAATCATATTATGGAGCACATCATAGTTGATATCACTTTCCATAGCCGCCTGAATGAGAGACTTATCAATCTTTATTATCTTAAATGGCATTTTATGTATTCTGCCGATATTTGAAAATCCTGTTCCAAAATCATCCAATGAAAATTCAAATCCAAGGTCACTGAGCTTACATATATTTTCATTCATGCGTTTGGTGACAGTTTCACCGGATGTTTCAGTAACCTCAAGATTTATAAGCTTCGGATTTATATCGTATTTTTTTATTATATTATTTATATAATCTGTAAAATCATCCTGAATAGCATCCATTACAGACAAATTAATTTCCACATATTCAAGCCCGTATTCCAAAGCCTTTGAATTTCTAAGCATGTTACAAACATCATCAAAAACATATTTATCTATCTGTACAATTGTTCCACTCTGCTCTGCAATAGGAATAAATACTCCCGGTGATATAACTCCAAGCTCCTCATCCTTAAGTCGCAAAAGAGCTTCTGCGGAAATAAACTTTCCGGTTTTAATATCGTAAATAGGCTGATAATAGACTTCCAGCAGTCTCTCCTCCAATGCCCTTTTTAAAATACTGTCTATCTTTGCATCATAAACAGCCTTCTCCATATTTAAATTTTTAATGGTAAGAATATATTTATCATGTCTGGAATTTTTTCTAAGAGCAAGACGAACCAGATTAATGGCCTCATCAACAGTTCTAAAGTCCTTTGGATATTCAAATACGCAGGATCTCATATAAAGACTTACCTGTTCGCTGCCCACAAGCCAGTTCTCAGCAAATCTCATTATAGCCCGTCTTGCGCAGTCCATGGCCTCTTCAAAATCCGTGGCCGGTCCCATAACAAGGGCAAAATCCTTATTGCTGTTTCTGAATAAATAGCTTGATTCATCAAGGCTTCTAAAATAATCCGTAATCTGTTTTAATAAAAGATCAGCCTCGTATCTTGGTTTTGAAACCTCCACCGCTGTAAGGTCCTCAATATTAAAATCTATTAAAACAAAAGGATCTCCCTTTGCAATTCTGCCATCAGTATATGCCCTGAAGGATTTAAAATTCCAGGCCTGGGAATCAGCATCAATGTATCCCGAAGGATTATGCAGGGTGAAAAACAAAAACAGCAAAGATATCACAATCCAGGTTTCAAATAAGGCTTCTGAGCCGATAATGAAATAAACAATCCAGGCAATAACATTAAAGAACACATAGCTCCATAAAGAGAACTTCTCATCTTTTCTCAGATTACGTTTATCTTTAAAAGCCATGACCGTATATAATACCGTATATATGACATAACAAACAATCATTGCCTTATTAAACCAGAAAGTTACCTTAAGATAACTTGCCGGCCTGACAATGAATGCTCCCTCGTAGGCAAGGTTATACAGAAGATCACTTATAACCATCCATAATGAACTAAAAAGCATAAGTTTAAATAAAACATTCTGCCTTTCTCTGATTTGCCTTTCAAGAGAAAAGATCACAATGATGATGATTAAAGAAATCAGGCTGCATACATTAAACCACACATCAATTATATTTTGATTTGCCATACTTATGATCATTTACAGCTCTTCCTCTTTTGAGTTAAATTTATCGATGCATTCCTTTTCAAAAAGAAATTCTGAATAATATGTACCAAATACATAATCGCAGCCAACCTCTGCTGCTATTTTTGCTTCCTCCTGTGTGTCTATAAACTCGGCAAAAACATAAAGAGAAACATCATGAAGCATATTCACAAGACTTATAACCACTGCTTTTAATTTATCATCAGTTATGGCTATATCTATAAGCTCATGATCCAGAATTACACCAAGGGTATTGAAAGAAATAATTTTATTCAAATCCGAATACCCTATTCCAAATCTGTCCACCAAAAACTTATAGCCTCTGACATTTAGATTTTTAAGAGATTCCATTCCATAATCGTCAATAGTTGAAAAAGCAGTTTCCGAAACTCTTAATATAATATGCTTGACTGATACATTGGTTTCCTCAATGATTCTCATCATTTTATTTATGGCACCCTTTTTCATAAGGCTTGTTCTTGATACCCTTGATAAAACATATATGTTATCAGTATTTTCAATCCTTTTAAGAAAACGTCCTGCCTCTTTTAAGCAATAAACATCAGTATCCGATAAAGCCTTGGTATCCACATCATCTTTAATAAACCTGGTTCCACTCCTATACTCTCCGTTCTCATCCGAAAAAGCAACAGCACAATCTATTAAAATATCGCTGTCAGTATTGGAATATGCCGGCTGAAATACAGGCTTTACTCTGTCATTGGCAAGGCTCATTCTTGCATGTTTATCAAAATTTTTAATTACAATTGCCGTATCAAAATCTATATCCTCTACATAAACTATATTACTTCCCTTATGTTCGGAAAGACCGGCTATTACACCAACTTTAGCAGCCAGATCGGATATACTGCTATAATGCTTTGGATAATCCATATACCAAACACATCCGTCAACATCTATCGGATTTCCTTTTATATTCCAAGGTCTTTCCAATCTTTTGGCTATATCAAACAGTACCGTAAACATCTTGCTCTTTTCTTCATGCTTCATTATAAGGGCATAAATAGCTTCATCCACCCTGTAAATTTTGGCTTTGTTTTCGAAGGTTCTAAGATATTTACTAAGTTTTAGATTAATCTCATCACCATTTATAATACTTTGCTGAATTCCTGCATTTTCAATAATATCAACGGAAACAAATATAATAGGATTTTTGAAATTCTTTGCAAGATTGATTTGCATATCCTTTACAAAAAGTCTCCGATTATAAAGATCCGTAGATTCATCAAGAATCTCCCCGGGGCTTTCAATGGTAGCAAAAGCAAATACAAGACTTATGGCATTAAAAAATTCTTCCACCAGCATATGCGGGAATAAAAACTGAATAAAAATACCTGTAAGAACAAAAATCATATAAACAGAAAGATAGAATATATTTCTCTTATGAAGAACAAGTCTGTACCTGATAAGCATGACAATAGCCCAAACAAAATATATGCCCGCCAAAACATAATACAAGAACTGGTAATCCGCTCTATGATAAGCTCCGTCGTAATCATAGTAAAATAAGATCGGAGTAAAAACATTTGCAACTACCAGCATTAAGCCCACAAAAAATACCGAAAATACTTTTAAAAGATTTAATTTGGAAAAAATATCGAAATTTAAAAGGGCAATAACATACATCAAAAGACATGCACCTGACAACAGGTGGAATATATAATAGCAGGAACCTGCCAGATATTCATAATAACGCAGAGCATCACCAAATCTATCCGGATGCATCTGCATATAGGTCTCTATACGCTCAGACAAAATTGTCACAAATACAGCCAGGTAGATGAAATTAAAAACTATATTTTGGTATGTGTCTATTTTACGTCTAACAATAGACATTATCATAATAGACACAATAATTAACAATGCATATATATCAAAGTAATAATTATATTGCATTAAAGTGCCCCTTCAAATATCTAAATAAAAATACGGTTTTTATATTTATAACCAGCGCAAAGGATTGCTGATGGTTTTAGCCTTCTTCATAATATCCTCGGAATTTTGGGATAAAAAAAGCTCCAGCTTCTCAATCTCCTCCCTGGAATATCCTTTTTGTTTAACTATTTTGGACTCCGGAAGTATTCCTTCAGCAATTTCCACTCCATCTCTGCCTCCCCTTTCAAACTGAACGCGGACTATTTTCTTTCCGCCCGGTCCCGGAAGAAGTGCAGTATATGTCATTTTAAGTTCTTGATTATCGGTCATACGAATACCCCTATTATCAATAATCGACTATTTTAATTTTACTATCATCACCTTATCAAAACAATTAAATCTTTATTAAAGACTTATTATAATAATAGATACTAACCCTTAACACATGACCTTTTTACTGAAATAATTACCCTCCTGAGCAGCAAATCCTTTTATTACCAGCATCACCAATACATTCATAAGTTCTGACACTCCTATATTTATGTCTTTTCTAAGAGCTTCCTCCTGAATAAAAGAAACAGATCTTGGATTAAGATCAAGAATATCCAGTATATTCTGCTCCTCTTCTGATAACAATTCCGTAAATATATTTTGCGTGGTATCAGAGATTTCTGAAAGCTCTTTGCCAAAACTTTTTATAATCGTTTCAGGAGACAGGGCAATCTCTGCTCCCTGACTTAATAACAGATTACAGCCGTCGCTTAATCTATCTGTTATTCTTCCTGGCACTGCAAATACTTCTTTTCCCTGTTCCAAAGCCATATCAACCGTAATGGCAGTTCCACTTTTTTTCTTGGCTTCAACCACTAAAAGGGCATCAGACAAGGCACTGATTATTCTGTTTCTTAAAGGAAAAAGAGAAGGTCTTGGCTGTGTACCCGGTGGATATTCCGAAATGATTCCTCCGTTTTTCTTTAACCTTTTATATATACTCTCATTATCCTCAGGATAACAGATATCCACTCCGCACCCCATGATCCCATAGGAACTTCCTTTAGCATCAAGAGCTGCCTTCTGGCTTATACCGTCTACTCCTCTGGCAAGACCGCTTATAACCTGAAAGCCTGCTACCGAAAGAGCCTCTCCAAATTCTCTTGCAATATATCTTCCGTATTCTGAACACATCCGTGCTCCAACAATAGCTACGGAAGGCTTATGTGGATCCGGAAGACTTCCAATGTAAAAAAGTCCTGCCGGAGTATCGGGAATATTTTTCAGCTTTTCAGGGAAAAAAGGATTTTGATAGGATATAAAAGCTATCCCCTTTGAAAGATTTATCTCATGACACCTTTGGGGATCAATTCTGCTTTTTTGAAGATTAAAGCTTTCCAATTGCCTCGAATTCATGAATTCCTTATAGTTGCAATTAAAGTCAGCATTATATATTCTCTCAAAGCTTTTATATTTGTTGAAAAGCTTATCAATTGTTTTTGGTCCAAATCCGTTTACGCAGCAAAGCCACTCGGCATACATTTCTTCTTTATTAAGTTTTTCTGTTTCAATATTATTCATCTTTATTCTTACCCCAGTATTTTGAATCTGTCATACGGTAACATGCTGCCTCAGTAATGTGACTACTCTTTATATCACTGCTGCCTTCAAGGTCTGCTATGGTTCTTGCCACCCTTAAAACCCTGTGATAGGTTCTGGCACTTAGATCCATGGTATGAAATATCTGTTCAATAAGCCTTTTTTCCATAGGCCCGAGTTTACAGTATTTTCTAATCTCTGAAGGTCCCATATCAGCATTAAATCTAAGGGAGGTTCCTTCAAAGCGCCTGGCTTGTATACTTCTTGCTCTCATAACTCTTTTTCTGATAACAGCGCTGCTTTCATTTAACCCTCTGTCATTACCAAGCTCTGTCACATCCACCTTTGGTGCTTCAATAGAAATATCAATTCTATCCAATATAGGTCCCGATAAATGTCCAAGGTATCTTCTGATCTCATGCTCAGTACACTTACACCGGTTCATGTCAGGGTAATAGCCGCAAGGACAGGGATTAAGAGCTCCTACCACCATCATGTCTGCAGGATAGGTAAAGGTACCGTTGTTTCTTGCGATGTTTACTTTTTTGTCTTCAAGGGGCTGTCTTAGTAAATCCAAAGTAGATCTGCTAAACTCAGCCATTTCATCAAGAAAAAGCACACCTCTGTGAGCAAGACTTATAACTCCCGGTCTTGGTATACGGCCGCCTCCAGCAAGAGCCGATTCTGTTATAGTGTGATGGGGACTCATAAATGGTCGTCTTGTCATCAGGACTTCTTCTTTATCAAGCATTCCTGCGACACTATAGATTGTAGAAACTTCCAGACTTTCCTCCTCTGACAGAGGTGGAAGAATGGTAGGAATTCTTTTGGCTATCATGCTCTTTCCGGATCCCGGCGGTCCCACTAAAAGAATATGGTGAAAGCCTGCTGCCGCAACCTCCACTGCTCTTTTTACCGCAGACTGACCGCAGATATCCGCAAAATCCAGACCGCTTTCATAGCTTTGATTCCTGCTAAATATCTCCTTAAGGTCAATGACTGTGGGCTTTATTATGTTATCCCGCTCCCCAGGTTCAGAATTCAAATAAAAAAATGTCTCCGAAAGTGTCCTTACTCCAACTATTTTTATGCCCTTAATAGCCGCAGCCTCCCTGGCATTTACTTCCGGCAAAATACAGCTTTTTATCCCCTCTTCTCTGGCTTTGGCCACTATGGGAAGAGCTCCGTGAATACCTTTTATTTCACCGTCAAGGCCAAGCTCTCCTATGATCATGGTATCCTTTATACTTTCCTCCGGAAGTTCTCCTATGGAAACCAGCATTCCCACAGCCAGCGGAAGATCCACTGCTATACCTTCTTTTTTGATATCGGCAGGGGCCAGATTCACGGTTGTCTTTATAGGCGGTATTTTGTAGCCGCTGTTTTTAAGAGCAACCTTCACCCTTTCTCCTGCCTCCCTGACTTCTCCGCTCATATACCCAACCATGTTAAAGCCGGGAAGTCCGTCTGCGGTGTCAACTTCAACCTGCATAAGATAAGGTCTTATGCCCTGCACCGCTCCTGATGTTACAGAACTGAACATAATTATTCTCTTCTCCTTTGAAATAAAATAGCCACTTACTGTTTAAAACAATTAAAATGTGGAATACTCTGCAAAAGAAATTTCGCAGAAATCGTTCAGCAGAAAACCGAACTTTGCTAATATACTATAAAAAAACGCAGTTGTCAAAGGTTATGACAACTGCATTAAACTAACTATATTATTTATTGATTTTTTTCGTAGATTTTTTCAAATATATCTTCTTTAATGATATAAATATCATGAAGGTCAGTGCTGCGACATACCAGATAGTCCCCTACTTCTCCTGAGGAATATTTCTCCTTTTCCCACTTGGTAAATACCTTTACTCCCCGTCTTAGCTTTTTGGCATAAATCTCAACCTTTCCAATGGATACACAGGCCTTTGCATAGGGCAAAAGAGATTTTCTCACCCCGGTTACACTGTTTCTGATACTTGGAGAATATTCAAATTCCTGAGAATAAGCAATATTTTCTTTTTGGTATCTTTGATCAAAGTGCTCCCTGGTTATAGGATAAACCTCACCGTCAACACCAATCATAAGATATCTTTCATCATCAATAACGACCTCTACGTCTCCTTCAAGAGTACGGACCTGAGCTATATTTCCCTCAGGGAAAACATCTGTGGAACGAACATATCCCACATGAAGAGTCTTTTTCCTGTACATATTCATTTTGGACATATCAAGCTTGTACTTATCAGAATAGATAATATCGTAGCTGTTGAAGTAATGCTGCATGCGCTCACGCATTATTTCTTCCGTAACTCTGTTTTTGTGGGCCTGAGAATTGGCAAGGCGATATGACTTGTACTTTTTTTCCAAAAGATCAGGTCTTATGGTGCCTCCGGCTTTGGAAACGTGACCTCCTCCGCCTCCTATGCTATCCGAAAGCTTTGTTGCAAGTTCATCTGCCCTTACTTCTTTGACACAGCTCCTTACAGAAAATTTAATCTCATTACTCTTGCAATAATATACAAGCGCCACATCCACAGCATCCACTGTCAGGACAAAATCACTTATAACACCAAGGATATTGGGATCACAGGGGTCAGCAGATACTATGACATACCTGTGACTGTCATAATATTCATATCCCAAAATGGCAAGCCCTGTTATCTTGAGCTCATCAAGTGATATGTTGGCATTTTGCAGCCTGTTTATCATTGCTCTTTCATAATTTATGCTGTCCCTAAGGTCTCTGTCCAAAGGGTGGGATATTTCAGAAAGTGAATTGGTATCTGTATATAGTCCGTAAAAAAGCGCTGTTCCAAGGAGCTTTCTGCCATATACAGGCTCAAGGCTTTCTATGTCCACTCCCTCATCCATGAGCATGTCCCATATGATTGTGGAGCAGCTTCCTATATTAGCTCTTATCTCTGTCATCTTTGGCAGCTTTTTGGATACCTGATGATGATCTATAACGGCGGTTTTTTTAGAAGGCAGTGTTGAAACATTTCTCTCTCCTGCCTGACAATCGATAGTAATAAGAAGCGGAACTTTTTCTTCCTCATGCTCAACATACTCAATGGGAATCTTAAGCTCATCTATCATTATGATCAGATTACTTTTCTGTATCCTGTTATTTCCGCTATATATAAATCTTACTTTTTTATCCTTTGCTTTTAAGTATAAATACAAAGCATAACCGGATGCCAAAGCATCAGCATCCGGATTATCATGACATTGTATGGTTATATCATCATATGCTAAAAGTTCACTTAATTTCATGACCTTTTGTTACTCCGTTTCAAAACTAGTGCATCATCTTAAGATTCAGGGTATCGGGATCCTGGGCATATTTAAGTGCCACATCATGACTTATCTTGCCTTCCCTGAACATTTGCAATATAGCATCATCCATAGTTATCATACCCTGTTTACGATTGGTCTGTATGATAGTTATAAGCTGATGAGTCTTACCCTCACGAATCATATTGCGCACCGCAGAGTTAACATGCATTACTTCAAAGGCTGCCGCTCTCATACCCTCATTAACCGTAGGCAAAAGCTGCTGGGATATAACTGCTTCAAGAACTCCCGCCAGCTGTACTCTTACCTGTTGCTGCTGATGAGGAGGAAAAACATCTATGATTCTGTCTACAGTACTGGCCGAGCCAATGGTATGAAGTGTTGAAAGTACAAGGTGACCTGTCTCTGCTGCAGTTATGGCTGTGGCTATGGTCTCAAGATCTCTCATCTCACCCACCAGTATTACATCAGGGTCCTCTCTGAGGGCAGCTCTAAGAGCATTGGCATAGCTGTTACTATCCAGCCCTATTTCTCTTTGGTTTACAATTGACTTATCATGAGAATACAAAAATTCTATGGGATCTTCAAGAGTAATTACATGACAATCCCTATTTTGATTAATTTTATCAATAATAGATGCCAGTGTGGTGGATTTACCACTTCCGGTAGGACCTGTAACAATTACAAGGCCTCTTTGTCTCTGATACAGATTTATTACAGACTCCGGTATTCCAAGAGACTCGGCACTTGGTATTTCTGTGGCAACAACTCTGAAAGCCATTGCTATAGAACCACGCTGCTTAAATACATTTAATCTGAATCTTCCTACGCCTCTGATAGAAAAAGACATATCGTGCTGACCTTTTTCATCCAGCATCTGCTTTTGAACATCATTCATGACTTCATCAGCGATTGCCTGGGTATCGGGCGGAAGCATTTTACCATAATTATCCATGGTAATAAGCTTGCCATTCACACGCATTTTAGGTGGAATACCAACAGTGATATGTACATCGGATGCGCCCTCTTTTTTGGCTTCCATAAGAATATCTTCTATCTTTGACATAAGATTACCTCTATTTCAAAAATGGATTATAAAATAATTATAACAACAGCAAAATCATGTCGCAACGCAAATACAATTATTAAAAAATGAATAAATGATAAAGTCATTTATTAGTCAAAAAGAAATTCAGACATGACGTAATTGCTTATATCCGTTCCATATTCCGTAAGCTTTATAAAATCTCCTTCTTCTTCCAAAAGCTTATTCTTTAGCATCTTATCAAGTACATTGCCATACACACTTTGAATGCTTTGTCCAAAGAGGCTTTCAAATTTATGCTTACTTACTCCCTTACACAGTCTAAGTCCCAGAAACATAAACTCTTCCATCCCTGCATGAATATCAAGTTCTTCCACATCGCATCTTAATGCCTTAAATCCTTCACCGCTGTCTTTATCAAGTATATCCATATACTTGACGATATCTCTTATGTTGCTCCATCTGGTATGATTCATCATGGATGCAGCTCCTATTCCAAAGCCAATGTATTCTATTCCTGTCCAATAGGCTTTGTTATGCCTGCAGCTATAATCCTTATCCTTGGAAATAAGGGAATAATTGGATATTTCATATCTTTCATAGCCCATTTGCCGAAGATACCTTTTTGTCTCATGATACATTTTTCTCTCATCCTCTTCAGAGGGGAGGGGTGCAACTTCCTTGTTTTTATCGCTGTCCTCTCCATACATATCATAAAAAGGGGTACCTTCTTCGATAATAAGGCTATAGGCTGATATATGTTCCGGCCTAAGGCTTACAACCTGCCTTAGGGTATCCATATAAGAATCGTAATCCTGGGCAGGCAAAGCACTCATCACATCAATATTAACATTTTTAAATCCTGCTTCTCTTACATTCCAGTAGCATTTTAAGAACTCTTCGTTATTATGAATCCTACCAAGTATCTTAAGCTCTTTATCCTTAGAGGACTGCATACCTATACTTATGCGGTTTATACCGTACTCTCTATAGAGCTTTAGCTTATAAGGGGTGACTGTTCCGGGGTTCATCTCCATAGTTATTTCGCAGTCTCCCGCCATTTTATAATTGTCTTTTAAGGCTTTTAAAATATCTCCAATACAAACAGCATCCAAAAGAGAGGGAGTACCTCCTCCCAGAAATACTGAGGAGACAATATACTCTCTGCAATCGGATGCTGTCATTATTATTTCTTTTATAAGTTTTTCAAGATATTTTTTCCAAAGCTCTTCTCCGGCAGGAAAAGACAAAAAGTCGCAGTAATTACATTTTTTTACACAAAAAGGAATATGTATATATACTGCCAAATCTTTCATATCTTATCTCCCGGAAAATCTGAAAGTCAGTTGCAAAACTTATGTATTTATCCACAACTGACTTTTTGTATGTATCAGTTATCCTCATCAAGCTTAAGAACACTAAGGAAAGCCGCCTGTGGTATCTCAACGTTACCAATCTGGCGCATCTTCTTTTTACCTTCCTTCTGTTTCTCAAGAAGCTTACGTTTACGGGAAATATCACCACCGTAACACTTTGCCAGAACGTCCTTACGCATAGCCTTAACAGTTTCACGGGCTATAACCTTGCCACCCACTGCTGCCTGAATAGGTATCTCAAAAAGGTGTCTTGGAATCTCTTCCTTGAGCTTTTCGCACATCTTACGGCCTCGCTCATAAGCTCCGTCCTTATGAACAATAAAGGAAAGAGCATCTACGTATTCTCTGTTAATAAGAATATCCAGCTTTACAAGCTCAGACTGTTCATATCCCTTAAGCTCATAATCAAAGGATGCGTATCCTCTTGAGCGAGATTTAAGGGCATCAAAAAAGTCATAAATTATTTCATTAAGAGGCATCTCATACTTAAGAATTGCTCTTGTGGTTTCAATATAGTCTGTACTAAGGTATCTGCCTCGTCTTTCCTGGCAAAGCTGCATTATGGAACCTATATAATCGGTAGTAACCATGATCTCACCACTGACAATAGGCTCTTCCATATAATCTATTTCCGAAGGATCCGGAAGGTTTGATGGATTGGTAAGATCCATTACTGTGCCGTCTGTCTTATGAACCTTATATATAACACCGGGAGCTGTGGTTACAAGGTCCAGATCATACTCTCTTTCCAGTCTTTCCTGTATTACCTCAAGATGAAGAAGTCCGAGGAAACCTGCTCTGAAACCAAATCCAAGTGCCTGAGAAGTCTCCGGCTCATAGAATAAAGAAGCGTCATTTAGCTGCAATTTTTCAAGGGCATCTCTAAGTTCAGGATAATGAGAGGAATCTGCAGGATAAAGGCCACAGTACACCATAGGCATAACCTTCTTGTATCCCGGAAGTGCTTCATCACAAGGGTTTTCAATGTCCGTAACCGTATCACCAACTCTACTGTCCTGAATATTCTTAATAGAAGCAGTAAAATAGCCTACCATACCTGCTGAAAGCTGCTCACAGGGAATAAATCTTCCGGGACCAAAATAACCTACTTCGATTACTTCCTGCTCAGCACCTGTAGACATAAAGCGTACTTTGGTACCCTTTTTTATAACACCGTCTCTTACTCTTATAAATACAATAACTCCTCTGTAGGAATCATATATTGAATCAAAAATAAGTGCCTTCAAAGGCTTTGAAGAATCTCCGTCAGGAGCAGGTATTTTATTTACAACTGCTTCAAGGACATCCTCTATGCCAATACCGTTTTTGGCTGAAATAAGAGGTGCGTCCTGGGCTTCTATGCCTATAATATCCTCAATTTCGTCCTTAACCTCCTGAGGCTGAGCACTCTGAAGGTCTATTTTATTGATTACCGGAAATACATCAAGGTCATGATCCAGCGCCATATATACATTAGCAAGAGTCTGAGCCTCAACACCCTGGGTGGCATCAACAACAAGTATGGCGCCATCACAGGCAGCAAGGCTTCTGCTTACCTCATAACCAAAATCCACGTGACCTGGAGTATCAATCATGTTAAGAATATATTCCTGTCCGTCTTTAGCCTTATATACAAGACGAACTGCCTGAGATTTAATGGTAATTCCACGTTCTCTTTCTATTTCCATATTATCCAGAACCTGTGCCTGCATCTCACGGCTTGTAAGGACACCGGTCTGCTCTATCATACGGTCTGCAAGAGTAGACTTACCATGATCTATATGTGCAACTATACAAAAATTTCTGATTTTTTTCTGTTCTTCGTTCATAAACAATCCTTTTATACAAAATTAGAATGCCCAAGACTCATAGGAACCCTGGTGAAAAAATTCCGTAAAAATCGAACATTCATCACAAAGTATACCATGCCAATATCAAAAAATCTATTGACAGTTTGGCGATTAAACGATATTATTATTTTCGTATGTGACATTAACTGTCCGTGTCCGGCTTAATGCACATCATTTGAGAAAAATATCGATTATATTTAGTTTAATTATTTGGAGGTAATCATGGCTAATATTAAATCTGCCAAGAAGAGAATTTTAACAAGTGAAAAGAGAGCTGCCAGAAATCAGGCTATTAAGTCCGGTATTAAGACAGCTGTTAAGAAGGTTAGAGTAGCAATCGAAGCTGGTGATAAGGAAGTTGCTAAGAAGGAACTTCTTAATGCTACATCTGCTATTGACAAGGCTGAGTCAAAGGGCATCATCAAGAAGAACACAGCATCAAGAAAGGTTTCTCGTCTTGCTCAGGCTGTAAACAAGATGGCTTAAGTTTTTGTTACTAAACTGATATATAATAAATACCAAGTATCTTCTCACCGATACTTGGTATTTTTTTATTTACTTATGAATAAATATCCGGACTATAATTTTAATAGTCCGGATATTTAATATTTACTCTAATTATTTATTGCGGATTGGAAAAATCAATTACAGGATTATCCGGCTCAGTAGTCTTCTCTACAGATATAGCTCGAAGAACCGGGCCTTCTCCATTGTATTCTTTTACAAATCTCTTCTCTACTGCTGCTGTTACCAATACCCATTCTTTTTCCTTAAGATCCGGTGCCTTATCATATTCACACATAAGGCCGAGGAACTGCATATCTTCAGCGCAGCAGGTCATAGCCATTCTACCAGGCACAAAGAAGTTCTTATCAAATTCCTTTGGCTTAAGGACCATTGCTTTAAATTTAACATTTTTGCCTTTATAACGGTCAACGTGATCAAGTGCATCAAGGTAAAACATACCATAGCCATAGTTATTAAGCTCAATAGGATCGGCATTTAAATCAAATGGCAAGTCCTCATCAAGAGTAACATCCACTTCACCGTTCATATCTTCAAAAATGATCTCAGCCTTTTGATTAATAGCCTTAACATTTCTCTTGTAAGTAGCAAGATCTGTTATTCCATCACATCTGTTAAACAAAATAAGATCTGAGTTTCTGATCTGCTCAGCAAGAAGTGACTTCATATTGTTAAAATACATTTCAAAAGTAGAAGCATCTATGGTAGTTATCTGCTGCTCAAGCTTCCAGGGCTTTGGAAGATGGAAATTTCTAAAATCCCACATTCCGTTATATTCAATAAGAACTCTTTCAGGGTTGTATTTATTCTCAAAGCACATAAGCTTTGCAGGTGTAAAATCAGCTTCATCCTCAAGAACAACTTTTACTGTATCAGTGCCAAGAAGGAGTTTTTCATCATAATCATCCTCTCCCTCTTCACATACTATAAGAAGTGTTCTTCCTTTAGTTTTGAAATATGGCTGAGCTATAGTATATCTGAAAAAGTCTGTTTTTCCACTATCCAAAAAACCATTAATTACATATACGGGCTTCATAAATTATCCTTTGCCTTTCATATTATAAGGCTGTGAAAAAACATCAAATTCAAGTCAGACTTAAAATGACATCCCCTTCACAGCCCTAAAAATCTTAATTATTAAAGTCTTCTTCTGAAGAGTTTTTCAAGATTGTCTTCATTAAGATTAGAACCTATTACGCAGAACTTACCTGTTACATCAGCAGTTCCCTTTCTTACATCTGCTTCACCCGGAACATAATCGAATTCAATCCATGAACCGTCTTCAGCAGGAACCATACCCTTTGTACGAAGTACAATACCAAAGGTTTCTTCATCTTCAAGCTTGGAAAGCATCTCATTGATTTCATCCATTGTATACTTATGAGGTGTCTCCATACCCCAGCTTGTAAATACATCATCTGCATCATGATGATGGTGGCATGAGCAGTTCTCATCGTCACATTCTTCACCGTCATGATGATGGTGATGGTGCTCATGTTCATCTTCATCATGGTGATGATGATGCTCGTGTTCATCCTCATCATCGTGGTGGTGATGCTCGTGTTCATCCTCATCATGGTGATGATGGTGCTCATGTTCATGCTCATCCTCATCATGGTGATGGTGATGCTCATGTTCATCTTCATCATCGTCGTGATGTGCTCTGTGGACTATAACACCATCTTCATCAGCTACAGCTACACTACCATGGTCATGATGATGGTGGTGGTGATGCTCATGCTCATCTTCCATAACCTTCTTAAGAAGCTCAGCTTCAAGATCATTATTTCCTTCAAAAGTATCAAGAATGTCTTTACCGTTAAGCTCTGCAAGAGGAGTTGTTATTATTGTAGCCTTTTCATTGTGCTGACGAATTATATCAACTGCTTCTTCAATCTTTTTCTGATCTGCTTTATCTGTTCTTGTAAGAATAACAGTACCTGCATTTTCAATCTGGTTTGTATAGAACTCACCAAAGTTTTTAAGATAAATCTTAGCCTTTGTAACATCTACAACAGTTACAGCACTGTTAAGCTCCATATCAGGAGTATCCTTGGTAACATTCTGAATAGCTCTCATAACATCAGAAAGTTTACCTACACCTGATGGTTCAATAATAATCCTGTCAGGAGCATAGGTCTTCATAACATCCTTAAGAGCTGTACCAAAATCACCTACCAATGAGCAGCAGATACAACCTGAATTCATTTCTGTAATTTCAATTCCGGCTTCTTTTAAAAATCCGCCATCAATTCCGATTTCACCAAATTCATTTTCAATAAGAACTGTCTTGGTTCCGTTAAGCGCATCCTGAAGGAGCTTTTTTATAAGAGTTGTTTTACCGGCTCCAAGGAAACCACTTATAATATCTATTTTTGTCATTATATATCGCCTCCATTTTAAAACTTCACTACTACAATTTCCTATTGTATGCCCATTACATAATCTGTGTCAAGAGATGTAGAACAGGCATAATTATGAATTAATTATGAAAAAAGCCTTAAATAGCGCCATTATTTAGTTGTCCTACTCTAACAACTCACCTACTGAAATTTCTATTAAATCTTCTATATTACTATCTTCTGTATTACTATCTTCTGTATTACTATCTTCAATATTATCTTCTGTATTTGTATCCGGGTTATTTTTCCTATCATCTGTTATATCATTAGAGTTCTTAGGGCCGGAATTATCTATAGAACTACTATCTTCTATATTGTCTATAGCACTTGCTCCTTCAGAAGAAATATCTTCAATATTTTTATTGGCTCCATTACTACCTTCACTTTTCTCACTGTCTTTACTTCTGTCGTCATTTATATTTTCACTGTCTTCAATAAACTCTTCGGCCTCAACAGAGCTTTCTTCACCGGAATTATTATCTGTTATATCCTCTGTTTCAGAAATCTCTCCCAATTCAGCAGAATCTTCCAATTCAGATATCAGACTTTCATCCATGGCAGGCATCATGAGTTTTGAGGATTCAAGATAGTTCCTGGCAATCCCATTATTCACAGATTCCCTTTTATAAATTATATGTGCTGCTATTATCTGATTTTCCAACATACCACAGCTTGCTGCATATCCTTCTATTGTTCTCTCTGTTTTTTTACAACCAAGGTTATACTTTTCTATGGTAGTTGTCTTTTTCTTGCATATAAGCTTTCTATGGGCAGGACAATTATCATGAACAGCTGGTCCTTGCAGAGTTCCAACAGATTCATGACCGCAGTCTCTGCATCTCATACGATACCATTTTTCATTACTGTTACCCGGATCGGCATCCCCAAGTATTTCTACGTTGGTACTTGTTCCATTTTTATAACATTTATCACTGTGCTTATGGTATACGGGAGAAGTATAACATCCGCCACCATTTTTTACACTTCCGGTATGGACATGATATTTTGCTATTGTAAAGCATCCACCCTTATGATCTGCTGAAACTACTTCCTTAGGGCACAGATTTCCTCTGCCGTCAACATGATGATGATAATCATATGTTACATCAGCAGGCATAATATATTCTTTTTCAATATTTGCTATGGCATTATTAAATTCTGCAAAAGTAGCATCCTCTTTTATGGAAATTCCATGAACTGTGAATAATGTGGATGCAAGAAGCTTTTTACCATTATTCACAGATGTAAAAGAATCCTTCATTTCCTTATCCATCTGGTTTAAACGATTTATAATTTCGTCACTGTTACTGTCATAATTATTGGTAATATTCTGATCCAGCAAATCAATTCTTTCTGAAATGTTATTATTTATATTTTCCCCGGTTGCATCTATTTTAGTAATAAAAAGCTCAGAAAGTGCTTTTCCCATAGAATCAATTTTGTCCATAATAGCTGTATTTATGTTGGTATTTATTGAACCTATTTTTTCGCTGAATAAATTACTTATATTCTGACCCAGATTATCCATTTTACTGGAAAAACTATCATTCATGCTATCGTCAAGATTATTCATCTTATTAGAAAAGCTATTGTTCATGCTTTCATCCAAGTTATTCATCTTATTTGAAAAACTGTTATCCATGTTTTCACCCAGTTTATTCATCTTATCGGAAAAGCTGTTATCCATGTTTTCACCCAGTTTATTCATCTTATCAGAAAAACTGTTATCCATGTTTTCACCCAGTTTATTCATCTTATCGGAAAAACTGTTATTCATGTTTTCACCCAGTTTATTCATCTTATCGGAAAAACTGTTATTCATGTTTTCACCAAGTTCATTCATCTTGTCTGAAAAATTGTTATTCATGCTTTCATCCAGATTATTCATCTTATCCGAAAAGCTGTTATTCATGCTTTCATTCAAATCTTTCATTTCATTAGAAAACTTAACACTCATACTTTGATCAAGTTTCTTCATTCCAGTTGAAAAAAGATTAGAAATACTTAAGCACATTTCTGACATTTTAGTAACAAATGTATCAGTTATTCTTAAAAATAAAGAATCTGTTTTTTCTGAAAAAGACTTTTTCATATTTTTTTCAAATTCAGTTATTTTTCCATTGGTTTCTTTGGTCGTTTCACTTACTGTTCTTTCAACTTCGTCTATTTTTTCTTTTATTTCTTCACTGTTTTTATTTGCTTCTTCTGCAAGTTCACCTATTTTTCTATTGGTTTCTTTGGCAGTTTCATTTACTGTTTTTTCGACTTCGTCTATCTTTCCATTGGTTTCTTTGGAAGTTTCATTTACTGTTTTTTCGACTTCGTCTACTTTTCCTTTTATTTCTTCACTGTTTTTATTTGCTTCTCCTTTAAGTTCACCTATTTTTTCATTAGTCTGTTTTCCGGTTTCACTCACTGTTTTCCCAACTTCGTCTATCTTTCCATTGGTTTCTTTGGCAGTTTCATTTACTGTTTTTTCGACTTCGTCTACTTTTCCTTTTATTTCTTCACTACTTTTATTTGTCTTTTCTGCAAGTTCACCGACTCTTTCGCTGGTCTCTTTCCCTGTTTCATTTGATGTCTTCCCCAGGGCATCAATTTTGGCTGATGTAGCATTTCCTGTTTCTGTGATATTCTTTCTTAATGAATCTGCTTTATCTGACAAGGAATTATTTAATCTCTCATCCATATTATCTATTCTATTGTTTATATCTTTATTTGCAGTTTCAACCTTCTCGGTTATAGTTTTTTCAAGATCATCAATACGATTTTTAAGTTCAAGTATACTTTTATTAAATGTATCTATTATTTCATTGAACTTTTCCACATCATTTGCTTCCATATTTTCCTGCATTGTTTTTAAATAGCTTAGCAATTCCTTATTTTCTGCACTTTGACTTTTTTCAGCATCCTTTATAAGCTTTTCCAGATTATCCACAGAACTATTATATGAAGATTTCATATTTTCCAACTGCAATGTCAAATCTGACAATTGACCAATAAGCTTTTCTCCATTGTTTTCAATCTTATCTTCTACAGATTTTTGCATTTGTTCAATAAGTTTCTTCCCATCGGTAATTTCATTATTTAGAATTGTCATATCATTTTTTACTATATCTATCTGCTTTGTGATGTCACCGAAATAACTACTTTTCTCTTCTGTTATATTTCCGGCAATAAGAGAATTCTTTTGAAACTCCTGTATGATTTCCAAATTACCATTTACATTTTTTTCCAGAGAATTAATATATTCTCTTATACTTTCAAGCTCCTTGGCAGTTTCCTTCTGAACAGCCATACTTTCATACTCATAATCGAGTATTTCTATGCCATCTGTAGCTTCCGCTTCGGTATGCATATTAGATAAATTGATTTTTACTACAGACCCGGCAATTACAGCCACAACCATGGCCAGGGCAATAGGAATATAAGGAATATGCCTGTTATTGCCTTTACTTTTTTCTTCGTTATTAAGTTTTCTGAAATTCATAATTAAAACCTTTCTAAAAATTTGAATTTTTTTGGTTCAGAAAACTCAGAAATGTATGTCATCAAAAATAATCATGCTTCCTATAAGCTTCTGAACAAACATTAGTGGATTTTTTATCTGACTGAAAGTCCGATAATTGTCAGCAGATTGCCAACGAGTTTTGATTATATTAGATAGTTATAATTAATGCAAGCTCTAATTTTAGATAAAAAAATAGCGCTTAAACATTTATATGTCTAAGCGCCCATATTTACTGCTTTTCATTTTTTATTTCATCATCATCTCTTGC
This sequence comes from Butyrivibrio sp., assembly GCA_024680925.1. Classification (GTDB taxonomy): domain Bacteria; phylum Bacillota; class Clostridia; order Lachnospirales; family Lachnospiraceae; genus Butyrivibrio. The sequence goes on along the minus strand of JAILBM010000194.1, from coordinate 1,790 downwards.
CACTTCCGTCTTAACTATATTGACGTACCCGTCAACTATCATTTCTATCATATATCCCACAATATTTGGATCAAATTGTGTTCCCGTACAATTTTTGAGTTCCTCTATAATTTCATCTCTGTTAAGATGTCTTCTATACACACGGCTGCTGGACATAGCATCGTAGGAATCTGCGACGCATATTATTCTGGCATATAATGGTATATCTTCACCACTAAGCCCCTCCGGATAACCCTTTCCATCATATCTTTCATGATGATATAAAGCGCCTTCCCTTACACCTTTGATGGAAGTGAAATTCTTAAGCATATTACCACCTGCAGTGGTATGGCTTTGAATAATAAGTCTTTCTTCATCTGTAAGGCATCCCGGTTTATTGAGAACCGCATCAGGAATGCTTATTTTTCCCACATCATGTAAAAGACCTACATAATATATATTTTGCACCTCATCCTTTGGCAGCTTCATACGGGTTGCTATTTCTTTTGCATACATGGCAACTCTTTTGGAATGACCTCTTGTATATGTATCCTTGGCATCCACAAAACTGATAAAGGTATCCATTGCCTGGATTATTATCTGCTCATCTTTTTCCTGTCTTTTTCGATACTCTTTAATATTAAAGTTTCTGAATATATATATCAGCAGACATGCACCCCAGATTAAAAAGGCAACATAAACAATAATATGTATTATATAAAGTATAGGATAATCATATATTGAACCTATAATCGTCAAATCATCAATGGCAAAAGAAGATGTATACGGACGGGTTATTGTAAAGGCAAAATCAACGTAAGAATTAGCAGGAAGATCCTTATTTGCAATATCGGGAAGCATAAGATAAATTGTTTTGTTTTCTTCGGAATCTACCATTTTAATTGATACATTCTCATAGCCTGAAATTTTTATTGAATCTTCCAATACAAGAAATACATGCCAGTTATGAAGCATGTGTTCCATATCATTATACAATCTGCAATTATATTTAAGATTCGAATATTCATCCTCTTCAAATATCTTAAGATCACCTATTATATGCATGGAATCCGACAGATATGCGCCATCGAGATTAACAACATATTTTTCACTTGAGCTGGCTATATTTGAAATAGTAATATTCCCGGCAATATATGCAAATATGATTATTAAAAGCGTGCTTAAGAATAATAAAAAAGATGCTCTGTACTTTCTCATATGGTCAGAATCTCCTAATTACTCTTAATTCTATCATTTTGTCACCTTATAGTAAAGAAAGCTACTTCATAACGTAAGTTACAAAGTAGCTTTCAAAATCACATTGCGTTGTATTTAATTATTTTAAATACTCTCCTGTCTCTTCATCAAAGTTAAATTCAAATCCCCAAATACTTACTGTGCCTCTTTGTACTACACCACTGATTGCAAAATAGCTCTTGCCATCAACCTTAAACCAGAGATTAGAAGCACGTCCGCTTGTTTCATTAAAGTGATAAAGAACATCGGTACCATCTTCACTAATGGTTATAAATCCGGTACGCATCTCGCAGGTATCTTCATCATAATAGTACTTACTTGCCCATCTGCTTACGATTCCCTTTGCAAGAACACCTGAACTATAAGCATAATAGGATTTTCCGTCTACTTCGAATACACCTTTTTTAGCAGCTCCTGTTGAACCAAAGTAATATGTATTACCATCAATAGTTACAAAACTGTCCTTAATTACAGTTGTCATATCTGTATCATAGCAGTAAAGCTGTGCCCAATGTGTAAAGAGATTTTCTTCTGTGATCTGAGCTTCCTCTTCA
>JAILBM010000137.1 GCA_024680925.1 Butyrivibrio sp. | reverse complement strand
GCTTTCGGTCGCTGGTCTGTAGAACATGTCAAGACAAAAACTGGCGCACAAATTGCTACAATCATTCTGGGTGTGCTTATTTTTATAGATGACTATTTTAACTGTCTTACCGTAGGATCTGTTATGAGACCCCTTACAGATAAACATAAAATATCTAGAGAAAAACTTGCCTACCTAATCGACGCTACTGCCGCCCCAGTATGCATTATTGCACCTATATCCTCATGGGCTGCCGCAGTTACCGGTTTCGTAGATGGTACAAATGGTCTTACCCTTTTCATAAGGGCAATCCCGTACAATTTTTATGCATTACTCACTATTGTAATGATGTTCACACTTACTTTCTCACAATTTGACTATGGTCCAATGAAGAATGCAGAGTTGAATAACTTAAAGAAATTAACAGAGAAAAAAAATATAGACAAGCATTCAAGTATTACTGGCGCAGAAGACCAGCCAACTCCTCCTGTTTCAGAAAGAGGAAGAGTTATTCACTTGATACTTCCTATCGTTGTTTTGATTGTATCTTGTATCATCGGTATGATCTACACCGGTGGATTTTTTGAAGGAGCAAGCTTTGTTGACGCATTTTCTAATTCAGATGCATCTATTGGACTTGTTTATGGTTCTGTCATAGCTCTTTTGATCACAATTATATTCTTTATCGCCACAAGAGTTCTTAGCTTTACAGAATGTATGAATGCGATTCCCGAAGGATTTAAGAGCATGGTACCCGCTATAATGATCCTAACCTTCGCATGGACACTAAAATCAATGACTGATTCTCTTGGAGCGGCTCAATATGTAGCTGGTATTGTTGAAAATGTAGCAGATAATGGAGCACTTATGAGTTTCTTACCTGCCCTGGTATTCGTTGTAGGTGCTTTCCTTGCTTTTGCAACCGGAACATCCTGGGGAACCTTTGGAATCCTCATTCCAATTGTGGTTAATGTATTTGGTTCCAATGTAAACAACGAACTTATGATAATTGCAATTTCAGCTTGCATGGCCGGAGCTGTATGTGGAGACCACTGCTCTCCTATTTCAGATACCACAATTATGGCAAGTGCCGGAGCTCAATGTAATCATATCAGCCATGTATCAACGCAGCTCCCATACGCACTTACTGCAGCCGCAGTTTCACTGGTTGCATACATCATAGCCGGCTTTGTTAGAAACTGGATGATATGCCTTCCAATTGGAATAATCCTTATGATCGTAACAATGTTGGTTATAAAAAAGGCAGATAGTTCCTTGTAATTAATTGGAAAACTACCTCTATAGATGTTATTATTTTATTATAAGATGTACGCAAAAATGATAATGTGAGAGGGAGGTCATCTATGCAAAGTTACAAGAAAATGGAATACTCAAGAAACAAAGATGTAGTTCTTCGTTACACGCCAGGCCACTTTATAACACCTCATTCACATGTAAATTATTACATAGACCTTTGCGATACCAAGGCCAGAATGAAGGAAGCCCGCGCTGCCGGTGAATCACTTGCAGAAATGTACATGTCTTCGGATATAATTGACACCATTCTTTGTTTAAATGGCACAGAGGTCATCGGATCTTATATGGCTAATAAGCTTACAGAAGCAGGAATTCTATCAATGAATTCCCATAAAACCATGTATATAACAGGTCCTGAATACAATGTAAACGGACAAATGATGTTCAGAGACAACAATCAACATATGATCAAGGACAAAAAAGTTCTTATCCTTATCGATTCTGCTACTACCGGCGGAACTTTAAAGAGCGCTCTGGATTCCGTAAGATTTTACAAAGGAGAAATAGTTGGTATCTCAGCTGTTTTCTCAGTTGCTACGCAAATTGAGACATACCCTATCAGAGCTCTTTTCACAACCAGAGACCTTCCGGATTATATCAGCTATTCACACGACAATTGTCCTCTTTGCAAAAATGGTACTCCGGTTGATGCTATCTGTAATGGATTCGGATATTCAACAATGTAAAAATACAACTAAAAATGCCGCATATTGCGGCATTTTTTTATTGTCCATTTCCCATACTCATCATCATTCTGACAGTTTCTATGTCATTTGCAGTCACTTTTATATTAGATTCCATTGTCTTTCCGTCAGGAGTAGTTACCTTGACGTCAATTATTGTTCCCTCCTGCATGGCATTACTTCCAACCGCCTGGAAAAATGGTAAAACCTTAGGATGATCCTGTGAAAACATACTAAATCTCTGTTGAAGTTGCATAAGTAGCATTGGATTCATATTCATATTTTTCCTCCATTTTTACGTATAAAAATAATATATAAGTAAGTTAAAAAATAATCAATCTTTTTTGTATAGTTTTGCCCAAAACTTGAGTCAAATCAAGTTTTTTTATTTACCAATGGATTATAATCGCAAAGGATTTGAAAAAACTAAATATCTGATACATATAAGGAGGAAAAAAAATGTACGGATTTGGTGATATGATAGAGAAGCTTAAGGCTGATCCTAAAACAATCGTATTCCCTGAAGGAGAGGACCCAA
>JAILBM010000110.1 GCA_024680925.1 Butyrivibrio sp. | reverse complement strand
GCAGCCATGAGCTGACCGTAATAAGAAAATGTTCTGTTCGTTTTATAACCATCTTTATTGTAGGCGCAGGCATTACCAAAGCCCAAAAGCTCTCCGCCTTTTACCTCAATATCTACAATATGCTGCTCGTAAGGCTTTCTTATGCCTTCCCTGTCCGTATATCTTATTGGGACAAAAATGATCTCGCCCTTTTTAGCCTCTTTTTTCTCAGGCTCTATGTTAAGAATAGTCTCCTCTCCTGCAGTAACAAGGCTGTTTTCGGAAATAGCCCTTCCGGACTTATCCGTAACAACTACCTTAAGTTCACCGTTATCATAAGGAACACTATAATAAGTGCGAAGAGTCTTATTGTTCTTTTTCTTTCCAAGGGACTTACCGTTTAAAAACAGCTCAACGTAATCTCCCTTAGCATATACTTCAACCTTTGCTGTCTTTCCTTCATATCCTCTGTAGGACCAGCTCTCCTGAGCCTCGGTTAATTTCCAGGCAGAGGGTGAATGTCTTCCTATATCACATAAAGGTCTTACAGCAATGGCAGGCTTATCCTGTGCTCCATAAACAACCCTTGTGTAAGCTGCTTCGCCATTTGGAAATCCAAGTATATCAACTCTTCCGCTTCCAGCGGTAAGCCAGCCTGACTTATCAGCATCCTTAGGGGCATACTGTTCGTATTCCCAGGCACCGATTCCGGCTTCTCCTATGTAATCCTGTCCGGCCCACACAAAATCACCTATTATGCGCTCATTTTCCCTGGCCATTTCATACCACTTCCAGGTATCCTTACAGAAGGTCTCACTTCCAAGGATAAGTCTGTTTGGATATTTTTTAAGGTCATGCTTGTACCTGAGGATTCCGTAGTTGTATCCCGCAATATCCATGTTGGCATAGGCATCTTTTGTTTTGACATCGCACATAAAAAATGTAGCGCCAACCTTCATGCTGGTGTCACCAAATATACCTGCCAGTGTATTGTAGAACTCACTTCCCACAGGCTTATTTTCCTTTTTGGCAGCGGCTGCTGCATCTTCAGCATCCTTATCCGCCTTGTCATCGCTATATACACCAAAGCCTGCAGAATACAGGAAGTTAAAAAAGATATTGATACCACAGCTTACAGGTCTTGTACTATCCAGTTCATGAAGGAACTCAGTAAATTTCTTTGTTAGCTCAATGCCCTTTTTCTCTCCTGTTTCAGCAACTTCATTACCGGTAGAATACATGATTACACTCGGGTGGTTATAATCCTTATCCACCATATCCTGTAAATCCTTCTCCCAGTATTTCTCAATATAATTAACATAGTCATACTTGGTCTTATGAATGTACCAGCAGTCTACGTATTCATCCATGACAAGCATTCCCATTCTGTCGCAGGCATCAAGAAGATACTGCGAACAGGGATTATGGGCAGAACGGATTGCATTATAGCCCTGCTCTTTAAGGATCCTTACCTTTCGCTCCTCAGCTTCCTTAAAAGCACAGGCTCCAAGTATTCCGTTATCGTGATGAATGCAGGCACCCTTTAAGATCACGTGCTTTCCGTTTATGGTAAGACCGTGCTCCGGGCCATATTCCAAAAGCCTTATTCCAAAGCTTTCTGTCATTTCATCTTCCTGATATCTTACTCTGCACTGATACAGATATGGATTTTCAAGATCCCAGAGCTTTACATCCTTTAATTCAATAGGAATAATAACCTTTCCGTTGGAATTTTCCGATCCTGTGGCAATAACCCTGCCCTGATCAAGAATATCCACATCCACAAGCCCCTCATGACTGGTCTCCACAGAAACCTCAATCTTTGCGGGATTTATGGAAACAGTCTTTATCTTAATACCCTTAAGAACTATATATTTCTTTGGAACCTTATGCATCCATACAGGTCTGTAGATACCTGTTCCTGAATACCATCTGCTGTTTGGCTGATCTGAATTTCTTGCTACAACCCTGATGGTGTTATCCTCTCCGGGATTAAGGTAAGGCTCAAGACATACGGTAAATCCTGTATATCCGTAGGCATGAAAGGCTGCATGCTCACCGTTTACATAGATATCCGCATTATGATAAATGCCTTCAAACTCGATACGCATATAATAATTTATCTTTTCAGGCGGAACAAAAAAGGTTTTCTCATATTCATAATCTTTGGCTTCAAACCATCCTATATTATGAATTCCGGCACTATTTATTGTTCTCTTTTCCTCGATCATGGCATCGTGAGGAAGGGTAACAAACTTCCATTCATCACCGCTGTCAAGAACTCTGACTTTCCAGTTGTCGTTAAAATCATTTTTTCTCATTTATAAAGCCTCTCCTATTTTTAAATCAAAAACCCTTTATTCCTGTTCATCAGGATCAACCCACTCGCGACCCTCAGCCAGAACTGCTTTTTTCTGATTCTCACGAATGATCTTATGATCTTCATCAATATATTTTTCAACCTTAAGAAAGCTTGTGATTATAACAAGCACAGCATAACATACCAGCTCAACTCCCAGGTAACAAATAACCAGCATTGTCTTGACCGAATCGTTCTGAACCGCTGCTGTTGCAGTATATCCGCTTGCCGATAAAAGAGCATTTATAATTCCATTACCCAGTCCTGTCATTCCTACCATTATGGCACCATATACTGCCATAGTAAATCCATCACTTCTAAAACCGTTTTTGGCTTCCAAGTGATCTAGAACATCAGATAAAAGTGCAAGGGTTACATACATTGCAGGTATTGAACCAATGCCCTTAAGGACTACTCCAAGACAAACAATGATAAAATTATTTACATTTATAAAGCTTACAAGTCCGCCAAGAACAGAAATGAAAAGTCCGTAGGTTACTGCCCTTTGCTTACCAAGCTTATCGGCAATAGGCCATGCAAGAAACATTCCTATAGCTGTGGGAACACCACCGATTGCTCCAAGAGCACCCATGGCCGTACCTGCTGCCGCCTCGGTTGTGATACCGTCAAACATCCATCTGCAGTAGTAGCTCATGGAACCGTTTTTTACAAGACCTCCAAACTGGAATAAAAGGAAGTACAGTATAATGAACCACCAGTATTTTTCCTTAACGCATACTGCAACCTGCTGCTTCATAGGAAGCTTTTTTTCAACAATGTTGAGCTTTATATTCTCTTCTGTGATACGTTCCCTGGTAAAAAAGTACTCTACAAGAATTGCAATTGCCGTAATAAAGCACAAAACCACCATGATGTTTCTCCAGTGAGAATAGCTGAGCGTCTGATCAATAACCCCATCTGTTTCCACAAAGAGATAGCTCTGAAGAAGAATAGGAATAACTATACTTGCCGCAAATCCTACAGAGGCTACACCTGCTGCGTTGGAAAAGGTAGCAAGAAGTCCTCTTTTCTTGGAATCTCTTGTAGAAAGAGCAACCATGGAACTGTGGGAAGTATAATAAAAAGGATATGCTATGGAATAATAAACATTATAAGAAATAGCAATCCATATCATCTGTGCCGTGGGACTTAAGTTTATTGGTGTCATAAACAAAAGTGCTATGGCTATGGTAACAAGAGGCGCCGACAAGAGCATATATGGTCTTGCCTTACCCTGGGATGTTCTTGTATTGTCCATTAAATGACCAACAAACAGATTTCCTATGACAACAAATATTACGGAGATCATAGGAAGAAGTGCAGAGAACTTTCCAAAGCTTTCCGCATCAGTCCAGCCTATTACATCCGAGTAGTATCTGTTAAGATAGGAAGCAAATATGGCATTGGATATCAGTGCACAAAAGGGTGCAAGAAAATATCCAAGTATCATCTCCACAGGCTTAACCTCTGATGATTTTATCTTTGTTCTAAGTATCGGATTGTCAAAAAATGTTTCTTTATTCATAATATCTCCTTCAAAAAGCTTTATCCTATTTCATAGCTGCCGCTCTCATAAACTTTTGTTTCGATGCCGTCAAGTGTAACCTCCGCTCTTGTTCCCACAGGGACTTCAAGCTTTAGACTTAAGCCACTACCCTTTTTCTCCCAGTCAACAACTATATCCCCAAAAGGTGTACCAACTTTTCCTGCAGCTTTTGAAATACCTTCTCTATTCAAAGGCTTAACCTTAAATCTTCTATATCCTGCCTCTATAGGTTCAACCCCAAGAACCCTTCTGTAAAGGAAATCACCCACGGCACCTGAAGCATAATGATTATAGGAAATCATAAGATCCGTACCGTCATCTCCTATAGGACATCTGCCATTTTCATCCAGGCCATCCCAACGTTCCCAAATCGTTGTGGCTCCTGCCTTGACTTCATAAAGCCATGAAGGACACTTATCATTAAGCAGCATCTTGTATGCCACATCCTCATATCCGTTATCTGCCAGAGCAAAAAGAATATATGGTGTACCGGGAAATCCCGTTCCTATGCAGTAATCATTTTTTTCAACCAGCTCTGCCAGCGCTTTTACCGCTTTCTTTTTAAGATCCTCCTCCAGCATATTAAAGTATATGGGAAGAACATATCCTGTCTGGAATTCTTCCTTTTTCAAATGCCCGTTTTCATCCATAAATTTATCGGCATAAGCTCTTCCGGTGCATTTGCTTATATTTGCGAAATACTCTGCATCCTCTTTTTTACCAAGAATCTCAGCGATTTTTGAAAGAAGCCTGCTTGTGTTAGCAAGACTTGCCGTCGCTGTCCATTTACTTCTTTTTTGCCACTGACTCATCTGCGGAACATCTGGCGCTACCCAGTCTCCAAAATGAAGGACACTTGGTGTATTCCATATATATCTGTTTTTTCCCAGGGAAAAAAGTCCTGCCCACCCCTTGCAAGCTTTGACATAGCGCTTCATCATGTCATAATTGTCCAGAAGAACTTTTTTGTCACCGCTTGCCATGTATAAAGCCCAGGGAACCATTACCGATGCATCTCCCCAGAAATCCACTGCCATGACAGGCATGGTTGCCGGGAAGCCGTAGCCCTGGGAAGGAATGGTATTTGGGATTCCTCCTGAAAAAAGCTGCTCAGAGCGCATGTCCTTAAGCCATTTCTCAAGGAATCTGTTCATCTTGAAATTGTAACAGGCAGTATTGGCAAATACGGCAATATCTCCTGTCCATCCCATTCTCTCATCCCTTTGAGGACAGTCTGTGGGGATTTCCACAAAGTTTGATTTTGCTCCCCAGGTAATATTTTTCTGAAGTCTGTTTATTCTTTCATCACTGCATTCAAAGCTTCCGTTTGCTTCAATATCAGAATAGAGAACTACTCCGGTAAACTCAGCATCCTCTGCCTTTATACCCTTTACCGAAATATATCTAAAGCCCATATAGGTAAAGTTTGGTGAATATACCTGTTCACCCTCTTTACAGATATATGTTAATGTAGCCTTGGCAGATCTTAAAAAGCTTGTATTAAGACTTTGATCCTCATTAAGAACCTCCGCATGCCTTATTACAATCTCATCTCCTGCAGATGCTTTAAGCACATGCATCTCTACAATGCCTGCAAAGTTCTGACCAAAATCATATATATCCTCATCTCCTACTCTGCCTATAAGCTTTGGAAGTATTCTTTCATGTTCCCTTACAAGGCTTCCGTAGGTGGCACTTATATCCGGCGTTATTTTCAGGTGCTCCTGACAAGCAAATCTCCAGGTCATGGCCGCATCCTTTACCCTTGCATCAAAGGTTTCTCCGTCATATATATCAGCCATTTTCACAGGACCGTCAAGACTTACCATCCAGGAATTATCTGTGGCTATCACCTCACTGCTTCCGTCTGCATACTCTATTCTGACTTCCAGTAATAGTGCCTGCCTGTCAGCAGTTACCCTGTTTTTTCTGGTAAATACAAATGAACCTGCTGCCCAACCGCCGCTTACCGGTACATGAAGAACATTTTCACCCTTTGACAGAAGCTTTGTAACATCATACACCTGATACTGTAATGATGATTTATAGGAAGTAAAGCCCGGGGCAAAATAGTCTTCGCCCACCCGGTTTCTGTTTATATACATCACATATATTCCCATGGCGGTGCTGTATATTTTGGCACTTTTTATTTCTTTATCAATTTCCAGCTGTTTTCTGAAAACCATTGGCACGGGAGAAATGTTTTTTTC
>JAILBM010000343.1 GCA_024680925.1 Butyrivibrio sp. | reverse complement strand
GAAAAAGCATTACAACAGTGCTATTGATAAAGAACTTATCGCCGCAAGGAAGAATCATTTGATGATTCTGGCAGTAACAGCTCTTACAGCAATCCTGACAACACTTCTTAGTGGAATCCTTGTTCCATCTGTAGTTACAGGCAAGATTCTTCTTGGAGATTTTGTTGTAATTGTTACCCAGCTATTTAATCTGGTACATTTTATGTCCTGGAATTACTCCTATATGGTTGATGATATCACAGAGAATTCGCTTTATTATGAGGATTTTGAGAAGTTTCTTGCGCTGGATGAGATAACTATGGTTCAGAAGGAGAATGCTGCAATAGCAGGCTGTGAGTCCTATGAGATAAAAATTGAAAATCTTTCCTTTAAATATCCTGGGTGCGAAGATTATGTATTAAAAGATTTTTCATATACGTTTCACAGTGGCAATCATTACGCAATTGTTGGCAAAAATGGAGCAGGAAAGAGTACTCTCGTTAAGCTGATCCTTGGGCTTTATGATGAATTTGAAGGAAGCATTACTATAAATGGTGCAGATATACGAACGCTTTCAAGTAAGACACTCAAATCGATATTTTCAGTGGTTTTCCAGGATTACTCAAAATATGCCCTGCCTATATTAGACAATATCCTTCTTGATAAGAAAAAGGATGGCGTAGCTATTAAGCAGGTAGAAGACGCGCTTGGGCAGTTGGGTGTTTTGGATGAAATAAACCATTTTGACAAGGGGATCAATGCTACACTTGGTAAAACTGATACAGATGGAATAGACCTTTCCGGCGGTCAGTGGCAGAAGATAGCGATTGCCAGAGGCGCGGTTTCAGATGCAGGCATAGTTATTCTTGATGAGCCTTCAAGTGCTCTTGATCCAATAAGCGAGAAAAAGCTTTATTTCCTTTATAATAATGTTTTTTCTGACAGAACTACAATTGTAATAACTCATAGGCTTGGAAATACTCAAAGCCAGGATGAAATAATTGTCATAGATGAAGGCAGAGTTGCAGAAAACGGCGATTATCAGACGCTTATGGATAAAAAAGCTCTTTTCTATGATATGTATACAAAGCAAAGAGGATGGTATGAAGAAGCTTATGCGTAATAAAAAGTATACTATTCTGGGAATCTATTTTGAGATAGCAAAGGTCAGTCCTATAAAATTTGCAGTTCAGTATATCATTTCCATTGCAAGTTCGGTGCTGCTTGGATTATTTATTTCCCAGCTGCAGAAGGTTTTCGACTGTGTTGCAGATCTTGTCGGTAATCTGACAACTGAGAGGATATCTGCTGTTATCTGGTCTTTCTTTATCCTTCTTATGTACAAGATTATTTCAGAGTCTTTGGAAATTCTTAATGGATATTTGGGAGAAGAGTATTACGGCAGATGTTCAGCCCATTTTCTGGAAATATATAATAAAAAAGTATCTCAAATACCTGCTATAGAATTCGAAAAAGAGAGTGAGCTGAACAGGATCAAAAAAGCTCAGGAGGGTGCATTAGCAGGGCGAGGAATGCTGCATGTGGTCATGGATATTTTGACACTATATATTCCGTACTTTGTAACTATAGGAGTATATTTCTTCAGGCAGGATGCTACACTGCTCTTTATATATCCCTGCGTGATGATTCCGATCATTCTCACCAATAGACTAAAAAGGAGCTTTAGCAATAAGTATTCCGATATGACAACAGGTCCCAAACGGAAAAAGGAAGAATTTGTAAAGTATCTTTCTGAGCTGAGCTTTGTCCGTGATACAAGGGTAAATTGTCTTGGGGATTATTTTTATGACATAGTAAAAGATGAACGGTCTAAGCTTAATAAGCTCAAACTGGCACATAACAGAAGACTAATATTAGTGGACTGTGTTACTAAAGCAATTACCCTGATGGGATTTTTGATCATATTGTACCTACTGGTAAGCCGCATGTGGCTTGGGATTATCAGTATCGGAACTTTTGGAGCGATTTTTTATTCGCTTGAAGATCTTTGCAGTATGATGGAGGAATGTCTTGTTGGAAGAATTGCAGAATATAATGAAAACAGACCGCTACTTTCAGCATTCATCGACCTTATGAACCGTGATGATGCTAAAAAACAGTGTGACAATGAGCAGGATATATTTAGAAGTTTTGAGCTCAGGGATGTTTCTTTTTCATATCCCAATACAAATAAGCAGGCTCTTAAAAACATTAACCTTAAGATTGACAAGAATGACAGGATTGCCGTTGTCGGATATAACGGTAGCGGGAAAAGCACCTTGGCCAAAGTGCTAGCCGGATTGTATAAACCTGAAACCGGAGCATTGCTAAGGAATGGAAAAACAGTAGATTATGCAAATGTAAAGGATACCAGTATACTTTTTCAGGACTATAACAAGTATAAAGATACTATTGATGTTAATGTGCGTGTTAGTGATATAGAAAAAGATGGTGAAAAGGGAAAAGAACCTAAGGTCCTTTCTCTTATAGATAAGGTTAAGCTTTCATCCGGAGAAAACGGAATAAAGGAAGCTGCTACCTTATGCTCAAAAGAGTTTGGCGGAACTGACCTATCCGGTGGACAGTGGCAAAGACTTGCCACGGCAAGGATGCTCTATAGAGACAGAGAACTGGTGATTCTTGACGAACCTACATCAGCGATTGATCCTTTGTCGGAACATGAATTATATTCTCTTTTTGAAAAAGAACTGGAAGATAAAACCGCACTTATTATTACTCACAGACTTATGTCTGTAAAATTCTGCAACAAGATTGTCGTGATGAATAATGGAACAATAAAGGCAGTGGGCACTCATGAGTCGCTTATGAAGGAATCTGTGCTGTATAGTAAGTTGTATAAGGCTGCTTCTAATTTTGGCAGATTTGATCTGGAAACGGTTTGATACAGCAGTGAAAAACAATTAGAAATTATAATTAGGTTAGTAAATGATTTGGAAAGTGTTGGGTATATAATATGAAGATCCGATTCGTAAGCAAGAATGCGAATCGGATTATTTGATGCACACTGTTATTGAGGTTCTCATCCTGTAATCATGTACCTTCTACATTTTTATATTCTACTGTAACGTTTTGGGTATATCAATCGTATTATAAGTAGAGAGATTCAAAAACAATAGAAAGGGAGCAAACATATGGAGGAGAAAGAGGCACGGCGACTGGTTGAAAGCTACGGTGACCTGATATATCGCATAGGCGTGAACTATCTGAAAAATGCATCAGACGCAGAGGATATATGCCAAACAGTTTTCTTGAAATATATCGCTTCAGATGTCCATTTTGAAAACCAGCAACATGAGAAAGCGTGGATCATCAGAACTACGATCAATGCCTGCAAAGATGTACTCAAGAGTTCAGCCTTCAAAAACACAACTACATTGGAAGAACTGGGAGATATCAAGGCCACGGAATCACACGAAACAGGCATTACTGAAGAAGTAATGAAGCTTCCGCATAACTATCGTATATGCATTTTCTTGTACTATTACGAAGGGTATTCGATAAAAGAGATTGCTTCAATACTTCAAAAAACAGAAATATCTGTAAGGACTCTTTTATCAAGAGCCAGGAAAAAACTACAACTGACAATAAGGGAGGAAATGCTATGATGAGCAGAAATGCAGAATATCTTGACGCTATGCAAAAGTTGACACTATCGGATGATGCCAAAAACAGGATGATCCAGAGGATGATTACTACAACTCCGATTACCAGTATATCTGGCAAGAAAAGAAATATCGGCATAAAGAAATACGCAGTCTTAGCAGCTGCATGCATAATGACATTAGGACTGATTGCTGCGGCATTTATCGGTAATCCGGCTAAATTGACCAGCAAAAAAGTTGATCTTTCAGGAACAAGGCATTTTGAAAATCTTACAGAATATGAAAAAGCGGCACAGATAGATATTTCAGCAGTAGAAGCCTTCAATAATGGCTATAAGTTTCAATATATGTACCTGTCAGAAACAAATGCTTTTGGCGGTGATAGCAGCAAAATATCCAAGGAAAAAGCCGTAAATATCCACTATACATGTGAGAACAAAGCTGATCTTGAAATCCACATGAACCCTGTGATAGCAAGTGCTCACCTGAAAGATAGTGAGGACGCCCAAAATGCTACCGATCAGACAGAAATTGATGGAATAACTCTTTATTATAGCTTGAACGAGTATCTGTCAGTTCCGGTAGCGGAGAAGGGAACGCTGACAAATGAGGAGCTGGAACGAGCAGAATCTGACAACCACTTTTTTATTTATTATGGATCACTAGAGAGGAAAACAACCTACGCTTCCACACTGCTTTTTGAGATGGATAATGTAATTTATCTTCTGGAAACATCAGGAAATGATCTAGCTGCGGATGACCTCTATTCCATGGCGAAAGAGATTATTGAACATAAGTGAAGCTAGAATCTACATCTAATGCTAAAACTCCTTCAGTAATAAATGAAGCTTTTGAGCAGTACATGATCCATATTTGAATTGTGTACTGCTTTTCCTGTGTGTATAATAGGGTATGGGAGAAAATGCCAGAAGGTAATTGTATAATGAACTGTAAAATCGAACAACAGCCTTTGATAACGGCAATTTATTATGCCTTCTTACAATCGGATATAATTTTTTTCGATAGGAAGCTTCCTGATTTTCAAACTTTCTTAGAGCAATTAGTAAAATGATATAATTGGGGGATACTATGGAGATAACTAATTCACTTGCTTTACATCCAATTTTTGATAGGCTCTGTTTTTATAATGACCATTTTGAGGGGGAATTGGCCAGCTTGGGCGATGCACTAGGCAGAGATTGTATGATTGCTGCATTTCCACCAGAGGGACCATATTATTTGAGGTTGTTCAATGGTGATGGGAGTAGGAACGAAGATTGGTTTTCCTGGAATGCAAAGGTATATTCACCGATAAAAGGGGAGGTAGTTCGAATATCAATAAACGAAATAACTAACACTCCGGGAATCCAGAATCCTTCACCTGCTTATTCTATTTTAATTAGACGAGAAGATGATGCTCATGTTTTATTGGGGCATATTCAAAACCCACAGGTAAGTGAAGGAGATATTGTGGAAGAAGGCCAGATAATTGCTTACGTCGGTAATAACGGGTATGCACGCAATCCACACATCCATTTGGGTGCATATAAAGATGGAATACCTTTAGCAATCGAATTTGATCCTCATAAGGTAGCATCTGTCAGAAACCGAGTTGGTGAGAATTGGTGGTTTTTTGGCGATGATGATCCGTTTAAAGACGCGTGAGTCTTATTATCAGGAAATTATCTTGTCTAATAGTATTACACAAAATTATAGACATCAGAATAATAGAGGAAAAGATTTATTTAATACTATTATCTTTTATACCGAATTACCTTATTTTTCTATAAGGTCCCCCATGAGTGATAATACTTCTGGAGTGTTCATATTTGTTAACTTCATGTAACTATAACCTTGTTCCACAAGCGCATGAGTAAGCCACATCCCAACAAAGTAACCAGGAACACACACATTATCATCTTCGTTAGATGTTGTAAAAAACCTCATCATAATTTCTTGATTCAGCGATTTACCTCCTTCAGTCCATAATTCTTTTATCAAGGAATCTGCATGTTCCAGCATGTATTGTGCCGATTTCTGTTTTATTCCGAGGCTTAGTGCTATTGTCTCTGTATTCCACTTCAAATCTTCAATCCAAATAGGACAGTAAGACGCCAATCCCTCGCTTACCATCCGCGCCTTAAGTGTGATACTATCTGTTTCGCCTGTACTATGAATGCGGAGCAAGTGGTGCAATTCATGTGGAACAAAGAAAGAACAAAATTCAGAATCAACAGGTCTATCCATGCCTATATACACGAACCGATTTCCATTTTCCACAGGAAGCGAAGCACCTCCAATATTGCCTAATTCTAGCCCGAGATATAGATCAAACGGAAAGTCAATTCCAATTCTTTTACTGCACTTTTCAACATAGTCCGGAATCCGATTAAATAATCCATTATCATAGTTTGCTTGACCTTGATGTAATAATGCTTTAAGATTACAGCCTTCAATATAATCTTTTAAATTTTCCAATGAGCTATTATACAAATACTTTTCTACTGCTTTAAATAGAGTCGGGTACTTAGCTGCATATATCTTATATGCTTCATACTTCCCTTGGGTTTCAGCGGAATTACACATCTTCCTATAATCATCAAGCATTGAAATAACACGCATTGTTAATTCCCTCCGTTGTAATAATCTTCAGAATATCAATTCAGTGAATTTTGGTATACTCATATGATTCTTTGTTGGAAATAATATTTACTTTTTTCAACTAAAACCAACCTTATAGACCACCTCGTCTTATTATACCCATAGGAAAAGCAGTACGCAATTCAAATATGAATCATGCTCAAAACGTTTGCGGTAATAAAAAAAATTGCTATAATACTAATCAGTGCTATAAGGGAGGAGTATTAAGATGCATTGTAAAGAAATCATAGAGAAAACACTGAGAATTGACAGCTATGATGCTATATTTGAATTTGATAGACTTTGCTTCCCCACAGATTATTGGAATGAGTCCGATTTGAAAGACTTATTGAAAGATGATCTTGCAACATATTATTGCCTTATAGATGGTTCCAAAATCATTGGTAGCATATTTACCTATAACTGGGCTGGTAGCGGCAAGCATAATTATCTTAAAATAATGAATGTAGCGGTGCACCCTGACTTTAGGCGAACGGGACTTGGCTATAAACTCATGGACTATGCTTATAAGGAATACAAAGAATCAGGTTTAGATAAAATCTGTGCAGAGACACGCGCAAGTAATACCGCAATGCAGGGCCTTTTTGAAAAATGCGGATATCAGATAAACAAGATTGAAGAAGGGTATTATACTAACCCCAATGAAGCAGGTTTTAAGTATGTATTAGAACAGAGTAATTTCTGATAGTCTCATGCTTTCCGGAGGATAACACTAATGACTTTTAGAGAAAAACTGGAATCTTTAACTGAATCAGAATGGAAAAATAGTAAGGTAACGATTAAACCAATAGTAAATGAAAAAGAGCTGATATATGCAACTTATGACTGTCAGCTCACCAAAGAACAGCAGGATCTTGTAAACCCTTCCTGGTTTGAAATTGGAAGATCTTATCTTGACAGTAACGATAATTATCCATGCATCATTTACAATGAAGCGATGACACCTATTGGATTTATAAATTTAAAAAAATGGATACTTACTAAAACTCATTGTAGTTGGAGCTACTATATTGACAAGGATTTCCAAGGGAAGGGTTACGGATATGCGGCAGCTGAACTAGCTGTTAAAATTTTAAAGGCTGCTGAGCCCGAGATGACAATTAAGCTAGCAACAGAAGAATGTAACCTAAAGGCGCAGAAGTTGTACTCCGCATTGGGATTTAAACTACTTCCGGAGCTAGATGGGGATGATCTTGTATTCGGATTATAACTCCAAAAAAG
>JAILBM010000083.1 GCA_024680925.1 Butyrivibrio sp. | reverse complement strand
TGCAGTGGCATTTTCTTCGGGAGTGGATTCCACTTTTTTGCTAAAGGTTGCCCATGATACTCTGGGAGAGAAATGTATAGCCATTACAGGAAAATCTGAGTCTTTCCCAAGTAAGGAAAGGCAGGAAGCAGAAGCTTTTTGCCAGAGGGAAGGAATAAAACAGATAGAGTTTAGTTCCGGTGAAATATACGAAGAAAGCTATGCTGCAAATCCCAAAAACAGATGCTATATCTGCAAGCATATTTTATTTAGCAGAATGCTTGAACTGGCAAGAGAAAATGGTATAGAGAATGTGGCAGAAGGCTCAAATATGGACGATCTTGGGGATTACAGACCGGGTCTCCAAGCTATTAAAGAACTTAATATATTAAGTCCTCTCAGAAAGGTTGAGCTTACCAAGGCAGAAATAAGAGAGTATTCCAAGGAGATGGGACTTCCCACCTGGAGTAAGCCTTCTTTTGCCTGTCTGGCCTCCAGATTTGTATACGGTGAAAGAATTACGGCCGATAAGCTTAAAATGGTTGAACAAGCAGAACTTTTACTGGCAGACATTGGTCTTAAACAATACAGAGTGCGCATACATGACAAAATGGCCAGAATAGAGGTCTATCCTGATGATATAGAGCTGCTTGTCAAAAAGGAAATCAGAGACAGGATAGTTACATCCTTTAAGGAATATGGCTTTTCCTATGTTACCCTGGACCTTCAGGGCTACAGAACCGGAAGTATGAACGAAACAATAATACAGTAATTTTTTTGCGGAGCAGGATATGGAAAATGATATCAGACTGATGCTGGAGAAACTCAGCAAAGGAGAAGTAAGTGTTGATGAGGCTTTGCTTACTTTGAAGAAGGAGCCCTTCGACGATATAGGCTATGCCAAGCTTGATACCCACAGAAATCTCAGAAAAGGAGTTTCTGAGGTAATCTACGGCGCCGGAAAAACACCGGAGCAGATTGCAGGGATTATAAAGGCTCTTAAATCAGACGGACAGGAGCAGATACTTATTACCAGAATGGATGTGGAAAAGGCAGAGCTGGTAAAAAGAAATCTTTGCGGCAGTGTAGGATTTGGTGAACCGGAAAGAGATGCTGTACAGATGGATTACCATGAGGATGCTCACATAGGCATTGTTGGAGGCTTTAAAAAGCCTGACGGAATCGGAAAGATTGTGGTTGCAACAGGTGGTACCAGCGATATTCCTGTAGCTGAGGAAGCAGCTCTTACAGCAGAATTTCTGGGTAACGAGGTTACAAGGATTTATGACGTAGGTGTTGCGGGACTTCACAGAACTCTGGCTCATCTTGATGATATTATGAGTGCCAAGGTCCTTATTGCAATAGCAGGAATGGAGGGAGCACTGGCAAGTGTGCTGGGCGGACTTTGCGACTGCCCTGTAATTGCAGTTCCAACCTCTGTAGGCTATGGAGCCTCCTTTGGCGGAGTATCGGCTCTTCTATCCATGCTAAATTCCTGTGCCAGCGGAGTGTCAGTGGTAAATATTGATAATGGTTTTGGGGCAGCTTACCAGGCCAGCCTTATAAATCATGTGAAGTAAAAGGTGTCATAAAAACAGGAGTAAACATATGACGACATTATATATAGATTGCGGAATGGGTGCAGCAGGCGATATGCTTACGGCAGCCCTTCTGGATACATTATCTGAAGAAGAAAAAAAGTCGTTTCTGGAGGAACTGTCACAAACAGGAATTCCAAAGGTAAAATTTAATATAGAAAAAAGTATAAAATGTGGAATCACAGGAACCCATGTAAATGTTCTTGTGGATGGTGTGGAAGAGGATGAGCATATGCATGATCATCACCACCATGACCATGAAGATGAACATGGTCATCATCACCATCATCATGACCATGAAGATGAGCATTACCACCACCATCATCATGATCATGAGGATGAACACGACCATCACCATCATGACCATGAAGATGAGCATGACCACCATCATCATCATGACTATGACGAGCATGAACATCACCATGAGCATCATCACCATCACAGCAGCATGGCAGATATAGAAAATCTCCTAAGTACCTTAAATATCCCTGAGCAGGTAAGGACAGATGTAAAGAATATCTATCAGATAATTGCTCAGGCAGAAAGCCATGTTCACAATATGCCCCTTAGTGATATACATTTTCATGAAGTGGGAACTATGGATGCTGTGGCAGATATAACAGCCGTGTGCATGCTTATGCACAAAATAGGCCCGGATAAGGTTGTGGCAAGTCCTGTTCATGTGGGAAGCGGCCAGGTTCGCTGTGCCCACGGAATATTACCTGTACCTGCACCGGCTACAGCTTTTATTTTAAGCGATGTGCCTATTTATTCCGGTGATATAAAGGGAGAGCTTTGTACACCGACAGGAGCGGCTATCCTGAAATATTATGTTGATGAATTTGGTAATATGCCGGTTATGAAGACGGGCTGCGTTGGCTACGGCATGGGCAAAAAGGACTTCGAAAGAGCCAATTGCGTAAGAGTCATGCTGGGAGAAGAATTTGAGGCAGATTCTTCAAATAATGAGCTTCTTGATAAAGCAGAAACTGTTGGCAGAAACTTTTTTGACGGCGGAGATGAGAAGATAATCGAGCTTCGCTGTAACATAGATGATATGACAGGCGAAGAAATAGGCTTTGCCACAGAAGAATTAATGAGTGCAGGAGCAAAAGATGCTTTCATCATACCTATTTTTATGAAAAAGGGAAGACCGGCACAGCTCTTATGCGTTATTTGTGCAGTGAAAGACAGAGATGATATAGTAAAAACAATATTTAAACATACAAGCACCATCGGCATCAGGGAAACAATCTGCACCAGATACGTCCTTGACAGAAGCGAAGATTATATCGAAACCCCTGATGGAAATATCAGAGTCAAGAAGGTTTCAGGCTACGGAACAGAGCGCTCAAAGCTGGAATACGAAGACCTGGCACGAATTGCAAGAAAAAATCACCAAAGCCTTCGGGAAACAAAAGAAAACCTAAAATGAGCCTAGGTGCCACGTTCCTGGCTTATTTCACTCGCCGGCCAGATGAGCCTAGGTGCCAGGTTCCCTGACTCATTTATACTCACCGATTGACATATCTGTGCGATTTGTTATACTTAATGTATCACAGATTGGCTATATATTCTGTGACATGGTGTCATGGGATAAAAATGCCATGGAGGTGGATATGTTTATACAAATTGATTTTAACAGTGATCAAGCTATTTATGTGCAGCTTTGTAATCAGATAATACTTGGTATTGCTACAGATCAGTTTCACGAAGGTGATCAGCTTCCAAGTGTTAGACAGCTTGCAGAGACAATCGGCATTAATATGCATACGGTCAACAAGGCATACAGCATATTGCAACAGGATGGTTTTGTTAAGATAGACAGGAGACGAGGAGCTATTATAGCGGTAGACATAAATAAACTCCAGGCTCTTGATGAAGCCAAGGAAGACATGGCTTACGTTTGTGCCAGAGCTTTGTGTAAAGGCCTGGGCAGGCAGGATATGCATGACCTTGTGGATAATTTATTTGATAACTATGAAAGGAACACTTTATGAGCTCACAGTATACAGATAAGGCAGCAGATGCCTTAAAACTGGCTAAGAGAACTGCCAGACAGCTTAAACTCAATTATGTGGGAACAGAGCATATCCTTATGGGACTTCTAAAGGAGGATAACTGTGTAGCATCCCGTATTCTCAAGGATAACGGAATAGATGAAAACAGACTTTTAGAAATGATTAAGGATCTGATAGTTCCTGACAGTGGAATCAGCACTCTTGATAAGGATGGTTTTTCACCAAGAGCTGAGAAGGTCTTAGAGGAAGCTGATAAGATGGCAGACAGATTCCATGCCGACAAGACCGGCACAGAACATATTTTGCTTGCCATTATCAAAGAGGGAGAAAATGTAGCAGTCAGACTTCTGTCTACCATGAGTGTACCTCTTCAGAAAATTTACGCAGAGACCCTGGCAGCCATGGGAGAAGACCCTAATATTGTCAAAGAAGACCTTGGCAGAAAAAATGCCGGCAAAAAGAAGAACAGCATGCTTGCACAGTACAGTAGAGATCTTACTGCCCTTGCAGCAGAAAAAAAGCTTGATCCAGTCATCGGAAGAAACGTGGAAATCAAGCGTGTTATTCAGATTCTCAGCAGACGTACCAAGAACAACCCTTGCCTTATAGGTGAACCGGGAGTTGGTAAGACTGCAGTAGTAGAGGGCCTTGCCCAGCGTATAGCTGCAGGTGATGTGCCTTTTACAGTTAAGGATAAGAGACTTCTGACTTTGGACCTTTCCGGAATGATCGCAGGTTCCAAGTACAGAGGCGAATTCGAAGAGCGTATTAAGAAAGTGATTGCAGAGGTTTCAGAGGATGGAAACATTATCCTTTTTGTAGACGAGATGCATACACTTATTGGTGCCGGAGGCGCAGAGGGTGCCATTGATGCTTCAAATATCTTAAAGCCATCCCTCGCCAGAGGCGAAATACAGATGATCGGTGCAACAACCATTACAGAATACAGAAAGTATGTGGAAAAGGATGCTGCCCTTGAACGTCGTTTCCAGCCTGTAACAGTGGAAGAACCTACAACAGATGAAACCAAGGATATCTTAAACGGTATCGTTCATAAATACGAAGAGCATCATCATGTAAAAGTTACACCTGAGGCTATAAATGCTGCTGTTGAATTGTCTTCAAGATATATCAATGACAGAAATCTTCCGGACAAAGCCATCGATCTTATTGATGAAGCATCTTCAGCTGTAAGGCTTCGCGAGATGAGCGGCCCTTCCAAGACAAAAGAGCTGGAGGAGCAGATTCAGGCTCTCGATGAAAAGGTTGAAGAGTCCCTCAGAAAAGAAGACTTTAAGGCTGCTTCCGAATTTAACAAGGAACAGACAGCCCTTATTAAGAAATACAACAGAGTCAAGGCAGCAGCTAATCGTAAGGACAAAAAAGATATCGTAACAGTAACAGATAATGATATTGCTGAAGTAGTTGCTGAATGGACCAAGATTCCGGTAAAAAAGATTGCTGAAAAAGAATCAGACAAGCTCTTAAAGCTTGAGTCAGTTCTTCATAAACGTGTTATAGGTCAGGAAGATGCTGTTGTTGCCGTATCTAAGGCAATAAGACGAGGAAGAGTAGGACTTCAGGACCCTAACAGACCGATTGGTTCCTTCCTGTTCCTTGGACCGACAGGTGTTGGTAAGACAGAGCTTTCAAAAGCCCTTGCAGAAGCTATGTTTGGTTCAGAGGATGCTCTTATAAGAGTTGATATGTCTGAGTATATGGAAGGTCATTCTGTTTCCAAGATGATTGGTTCACCGCCAGGATATGTAGGCTACGATGAAGGCGGTCAGCTTAGTGAGAAGGTAAGAAGACATCCATATTCCGTAATACTTTTTGATGAAGTTGAAAAAGCTCATCCCGATATCTTCAATGTACTTCTTCAGGTACTTGATGACGGACATATTACAGATGCCAAGGGAAGAAAAGTAAGCTTTAAAAATACAATACTTATCATGACTTCAAATGCCGGAGCACAACACATTATAGAGCCTAAAAAACTGGGCTTTGGTGCCGGAGCGGATGCCAAGAAGGACTATGAAGATATGAAGTCAGGCGTTATGGAAGAAGTTAAACGCCTCTTTAAACCTGAATTCATCAACAGAATTGATGAAATTATGGTATTCCATCCTCTTAATGAAAAAGAGATGATGGATATTGTAACACTTCTTTCTTCCAACCTTACCAAGAGATGCAAAAAACAGCTTGATATCGACCTTAAGATAACTCCGGCTGTTAAGCAGTATCTTGTAAAAAAACATTCCGATGCCAAGATGGGTGCAAGACCTTTAAAGAGAGCTATCCAGTCTGTTATTGAAGATGCAATGGCAGAAGAGCTTTTGAAGGGAGATATTAAGCGTGGACAGGAAGTTACCATTGGACTTAAGGATGACAAGATTGTCTTTACAGGAAAAAATGTAAATAAAGAAGCTGCCGGCACCAAGAAGGCAGCAGGAGGCAAGACCACCAAGGCATCTGCAATTGCAGGAAAGGCAGCAGGGGACAAGACTACCAAGGCAGCTGCAAGCGCAGGAAAGGCAGCAGGAGGAAAGAATTCAAAAGATTCAGGAAAAACTAAAGCTGCGGGGAAGACTTCCGGAAGTAAAACTTCCAAGACTTCTGCAAGTGCAGGGAAGGCAGCAGGAGGAAAGAATTCAAAAGATTTAGGAAAAACTAAAGCTGCGGGGAAGACTTCCAAGACTTCTACAGGTACAGGAAAGACTACAAAAGCTAAGAAATCCAAGAAGTCTGAATAAGACGAAGCTATTGGATTTAATTATGGTTTTATTCATATGAAAATGATTAATATGCGGAAGCTATAAAATATGGATTTTATTAGATTTAATATGGATAAAGCTGTTGAACACCGGTTATAGAAATAAAACTATTGTAATCCGGTGAGAATATTTAAATATAGTTTTTATCTTAGGTAGTGTAAAAATATAGTTGTTTATTATTTTGTATAGCACTTTGATGAAAATCATCAAAGTGCTATACTTTTTCCTTTTATTTGTATATCTTTTTGAGGAATCCATATAATATGCTATACAATTTAGGGGTTTTTAATGTCTTTTGCTATGAAATTGTATAGCATATTAGGAAATTTTAAAAAGTGCTATACAAAAAAATCTAAAAATCATTCTAATATCAAAATAATATTAATTAAATATTGATAAGGTATCATATTTGATTGTATATAGATATAATATCTACTTAATTTTGATAATAGTTTTAAATTTATCCTCAGTAGGTCAATTTTACGTGATAAACAACACTTTATATTGTTTAAAATAAAATAGAATCAATTACCAAATGCTCAGACAACCAAAAGTAGCTATAAACTTCATTTTTCGATTCCGCTAAATCCCCAAATACCAAATACTTCATAATCCATATCAACAGTAAATTTAAAAATTCTAAAGCACTTCATAATCCATATCAACAGTAAATTTAAAAATTCTAAAGCACTTCATAATTCCCCATCTACAGTAAAACTCAAAAATCCAAAAAGCTTATCAATCCACATCTTCAGCCTGTTCGGATAAGATTCATACTAAAAGCTTCTCCCCTCAAAGTTTTATATTGTAAATATAAAAGTTATATTTTTTTCATTTTATATTCACATGAGATAGATTATAATAAAGTTACAATTTTGTTTACTTTGTTTTTACAGTTAAGTTTCATTATTAGAGCATGTTATAAATGAAGAGGTTTATATAGCCCGAATCAAAACTTTAAGATTAAAGAAACACATCAAATAAAGGCTTTAAAATGAATGATACATCTAAAAATGTATTTAAAATTGTAAAAGTCAGGGTAACAAAAGTTACTGCTATATTATGGAACACTAACTAAATAACAGAACAGGGATAGAATATCCCAATACATGGTTTTAAACTGTGTATTAGCATTCAGGAGGTACAAAATGGCTGTCGTAGAACAGTTACTGCGAGCAGAGCAGGACGGAACCATCAGTTTCGGCAATAACGAACTTCCAGAGAAAGCAAAGCTGGATGGATTCAAGCACAAAGGTGCACTGCTAAAGGTTAAGACATTCAAGGATATCACCAAACTGGAGCGAAATGAGAATTTCGTATATGAATCAGTTCCGGGAACAGTAGTTACAAATTTCAAGGAAACAGCAAAGGGTGTTGAATTCAACGTAGAAGGCAGTGAAGATGCCCAGATCACACTGGGACTTGAAGAGAATACAGAGTACAAAGTATTTGTAAAAGGCAAATCTGAAGGTAAGATGAGCACTAATGTTGGCGGAAAACTCAGCATAAGTGTAGAGCTTGCAGAGGCAGGCCCTGTACCTGTTAAAATTGAAAAGTGAATAAAAGAAATTAAATATTTCGAAAGCTCCGTTTTTACGGAGCTTTTGTTTTGCATAGATAAAGCTATCATAGTAAAATATATTCTGTGAGATTTAAAGAACCGACAAAATTTCCAGGAGGAAAAATTGGCAACTAAGATTAAAACAGTATATTTCTGTCAGAACTGTGGATATGAATCCGCCAAATGGATGGGACAGTGCCCGGGATGCAGACAGTGGAATACTTTTGTTGAGGAAACAGTCAAAAAGACTACAGGAAATAAAGCTTCCTCTGCAGTAACAACAGCCTCGAGAGACGTGCAGCCCATGAGCCTTTCGGCTGTATCGACCGATGAAGAGGACAGATACGATACCCGTATAGGAGAGCTGAACAGAGTGCTGGGAGGTGGACTGGTCAAGGGTTCCCTTACCCTTGTGGGAGGAGATCCCGGAATAGGAAAGTCTACCCTGATGCTCCAGGTATCAAGAAATCTCTCACGAGATGGGCAAAAAATGCTTTATATATCCGGAGAAGAATCCCTTCGCCAGATTAAATTAAGAGCCAATAGACTTGGTGATTTTACAGATGATCTCAAGTTTCTTTGTGAAACCAACCTCGATACTATAGAAGGCGTAATAGATAGGACAAAGCCTGAAATAGTTGTTATAGACTCAATCCAGACCATGTTCAGTGAAGAGGTTTCGGCAGCTCCCGGAAGTGTTTCACAGGTAAGGGAAGCAACGGGTGTATTGCTTAAAATAGCAAAGAGCATGAATATCGCTGTATTCATAATCGGTCATGTCACCAAAGAAGGAACGGTGGCAGGCCCAAGAGTACTTGAACATATGGTAGATACTGTACTTTACTTTGAAGGCGACAGACATGCTTCTTACAGAGTTCTTAGAGCAATCAAGAACAGATTTGGTTCCACTGATGAGATCGGTGTATTTGAAATGCGTGAGGAAGGTCTTGTGGAAGTGGTAAATCCTTCTGAATTCATGCTGGAGGGAAGACCTGAAAATGCCAGTGGCAATGTGGTCACCTGCTCTGTAGAGGGCACAAGACCAATACTCATAGAAGTTCAGGCACTGGTGTGCCGAAGTAATTTTGGATTTCCAAGAAGACAGGCTACGGGAACAGATTTCAACAGAGTAAATCTTCTCATGGCAGTTTTGGAAAAAAGGCTGGGACTTCAAATGGGAGACTGCGATGCCTACGTCAATCTTGCAGGCGGTATGAAACTTGCAGAACCCGCCCTTGATCTTGGTATTTGCATGGCTGTAATATCCAGCTTTAGAAACAGACCTGTGGAAAGTGATGTCATAGCCTTTGGAGAGGTAGGACTAAGCGGAGAAGTAAGAGCTGTAAACATGACAGAGACAAGACTTCAGGAAGCAGGTAAGCTCGGCTTTAAGACCTGCATCCTCCCGGCGGTATCAGCAGGCAAGCTAAAAAAGAAATATGAAGGAATGAACATTATCGGTGTTAAATCAGTTCAGGATGTTATGGATTACATGGCACAGTAGATGAGCAAAAAATATCCTAAAAAGCACGGAACTGTTGATAAATAATTTTTTTTAAAGGAGATTATAATGGATAATTTTACATATCATGCCCCGACAGAAGTTGTATTTGGTAAAGGCGCTGAAAATGATACAGGTAAAATGGCTGCAAAGTACGGCGCAAGTAAGGTTATGCTTGTTTATGGCGGCGGAAGCGTTATAAAGAGCGGACTTCTTGATAAAGTTAAGGCATCCTTAAATGAAGCAGGAGTTAAGTATATTGAATTTGGAGGCGCTAAGCCTAATCCCACACTTGAACATGCTGAAGAAGGAATAGATCTGGCTGTTCATGAACAGGTTGATATGATAATAGGTGTAGGCGGTGGAAGTTCCATTGATACAGCCAAAGCCATTGCTCATGGAACTGCAAATGTGGACTATCCATTATGGGATATTTGGACCGGTAAAACAGCTCTCTTAAGATCAATGCCTGTGGGAGCAGTTCTGACAATACCTGCAGCAGGCAGCGAAATGAGTGATTCCGCAGTACTTACAAATGAAAAGCTGGGCAAAAAACAGGGTATCAATACCGATTTTAACAGATGCAAATTTGCAATCATGAACCCTGAGTGGTGTTTTACACTGCCTAAATATCAGCTGGGCGCCGGCATTACAGATATTATGATGCACACACTGGAAAGATATTTCATTCCTGATTATAACTGTGCAATGACTGATGAAATCGCAGAAGGCCTTATGAGAACAGTTATCACCAACGGACTTATCCTCATGAAGGATCAGAACGACTATGATGCCATGGCAGAAATTATGTGGTGCAGTTCTCTTTCCCATAATAATATTACAGGCCTTGGAAGACCAAAGGATTTCTCTGTGCATAAGCTGGGACATGCTCTTAGTGCAAGATATGATATTACTCACGGCGCTTCTCTTTCAGCAGTATGGGGAAGCTGGGCCGAGTATCTTTACAACTATGCTACAGACAGATTCTCACAGTATGCACGTAAGGTTTGGCACGTTCAGAACTCCAATGATGCCCAGGCATCTCGTGAGGGAATACTTCGCACCATAGACTTTTTTACCATGCTTGGAATGCCAACTTCCTTGTCACAGCTTAATGTTGAGATTACCAAGAAAGACCTTCAGCTCCTGGCTCTTGATGCTACAAAGGACGATACCGTTAAGCTCACCCATATTATTCCTTTGGGAGCAAAAGAGGTAATGGATATTTATAATGCAGCAATGTAATAACAATATATAGAATGGAATTGTAACAATGTTAGATTATTTTAAGAATTATTTTAAACAACCGGGTTTGGCAAAAAAGGTAGTGGTAATGCTTAAAGGCATTGTGCTTATGGGATTTTTCCTGTCTTTCCTGATACCTATAGATCTTGGAACAGACCCCTGCACCTTCATGAATGTAACTATTTCGGAAAGACTGGGAATACTGTTTGGAACCTGGCAGCTTTTATTAAACCTTGTTTTGATAATCATAGTTATTTTTACCGAATATAAATATATTGGCCCCGGAACCATCGCCAATATGGTACTTATCGGATATGTGGCTGATTTTTTCAGATGGGTATGGAGTAAAACCCTGCCTGAAAGCTGCTTTACGGATATGCCCCTGCGAGCAGTGATATTTGTTATAACCCTGGCAGGATTTATCGTAAGCGCAGCTCTTTACATGAACTCGGATGTGGGACTTTCCCCCTATGATGCGATTCCAAAGATATTGCATGACAGATTACTTTCAAAGATACCTTTTAAATTTGTACGTATGGCTTATGACTTTCTGGTAATTATCATCGGCTGTATTTTCGGGGGAAAACCAAATATCGGCATCATTCTGATGGCTCTTGCACTTGGCCCTGTTATTTCTTTTGTGGGAAAACACATGGGCAAGATTCTGAATATTGAGGCATGATGATTTAGGAAAACCTTGATATTTATAGAAATAGCATTATTCAGATTATTTCAATTCCCTGATTATTACGATCAGGGAATATGTTTTTTGGGGGTATATATGGGAAAAGATTTTGTTATAAACGAATTTTATTGTAATAAAGAAGAAAATGTAAGAATATTTGCAAAGGAATATCTTCCGGAAGGAATTAATTCAGAAGTAAATATAAGTGATAAAAGAGAAGCTAGTACTAAGAATGATCCTATGGCCCAAAAGCTTCCGACTATGATTCTCTGTCATGGCTTTGGGGGCGATTGTGATGAACTAGACAGAGAATGTTCCCACTTTGCAAGTATAGGTTTTGCTGTGTACACCTTTGATTTTTGTGGTGGAAGTGCGCCGGGAAGAGGCGGAAGAAGTGACGGAACTGATATAAAGATGACTATAAGATCTGAAACTGAAGACCTCCTATGTATTTTTGAATATATCAAAAAGCTTTCCTACATTGACAATGAGCACATAACCTTCATGGGTTTTAGCCAGGGAGGCTTTATAGCAAACCTTGCAGCCGCAAAATGCCCGGAGGAAGTGGAAAACCTTATTCTGGTCTATCCTGCTTTGTGCATTCCCGACCATGCAAGACTTGGATGCCTTGGAGGCGCAAGTTTTGAAACAAATGTTGCCCCGGAAAAAATAGAGTGTCCAAACGGTATGACCCTTGGCAAACAGTTTTTTTACCAGGCTTCATATCTTGATCCCTATAAGGAAATGGCCTTTTTTAAGGGAAATGTTCTCATTATCCATGGAGAAATGGATGAAATTGTCAATTGTTCTTATTCTGTAAAAGCATCACAAAGCTTTTTTAGTGCAAATAAATGCCATATAATGCTTGTTCGAAGTGCGGGACATGGCTTTGACGATGCCATAACAGAAAGCCTGTTTATTGCTGTTGAAAACTTTATAGCAGGCAAAAATGAGCTTCTTAACATTCAGGTCTTTGTGACAGATGTGAAAAATAAAACTTCAGAAAATGGTGATGAATGTACAGATATTTATTTTACAGGCTATTGCGACAATGAATATTTCAGAGGTGCCATAAGTCCTATAGGTGTGGATAACCAGACAAGGCTCCCAGGTGGAGAGCTTAAGCTTCATGCTGATTATACCCTTACAGGCCTGGACTTTGAAGGGAAGAGCTGCAACATTCATATTATCAATGAGAAAAAAGGTGACAGATTTAAGCCTGTTGCCCTAACTGACAGCAAGGCTTTGGAGTTTATAAATGATGCTGATCTTACAGCAGCACTTGAAGGATTTGATGGAGGGCTTACTGTCAGAATCTGGGGATGATCATAAACCATTTTTGGAAACTCGCTTATAGGTGAATGGCAGGTTAGCCTTGACCAACAGGGCTTTCGGGGAACATAATAAAATTAATTAGTAACCCTGTTGTTTTGTTTTATAAGCGAGGTAATGCCTATGATTACCAGTTTGAGCAAAATAAAAGAAGGAATGAAATGCAGGATCATATGGCTTCTGAGTCCTTCCGATATGCTTAGAAAATATCCTAAGCTGTCTGAAAATGATGAGCTTTATGTCTTGCAAAACCTTGGGAATGGAAGTGTCATCATCAGGTACTCAGATCACAGATATGCTCTGAGTGATGACCTTACCGAGAGAATAAAGGTCGAGCCTATTTGATATGGGCTCGGCTTTTTTAGATAATAGCACCGGTGCGCAAAGAGTTGCAGAGCAACTCTTTTTTCTTGTAAACAAATTTATTATAAAAAAAGATATTAAATATAAATAAAAAAGAACTAAAAAAAGAATAGCTATTAACAAAAATACGGATAAATACGATATATTAATATAGATTAGGGAAATTATTTTTTTCTGAATATAAAAATAAAATTGGGTTATTTGTGAGGAAATAATGAGAGATCGAATAACGGCATTTATTGTTTTTTTATTAATATTTATTCTGGTGGCAAATCCTATGTCTGTTGCGGCTATAAGCGATGGACTGGTTGCCTCTGCATATTATACGGGACTTATGCTTGCATCTGATAATGCGGCCAGCGGAAGTGAAAGCTTTTCTGAAGAAGAATACGAGGAAATTCAAAAGTCAGAGGGTACTCAGAGCGGTGAAATACCTGAAGATGATGAATCCTCTGAAGACGACGAATCATCAGATGACAGCAGCACCGGTTCTGATGCCTCCACAGAAGATTCAGGCGAAAGCACCAATGATGCCTCAACTGAAGGCTCGGGAGAAAGTTCCAATAATGCCTCCACAGAGGACTCAGGTGAAAGTTCAAATGATGCCTCTACAGAGGGCTCAAGTGATGCTGCATCGGAAGCTTCATCCGGAACCTCTGCAGGTA
>JAILBM010000046.1 GCA_024680925.1 Butyrivibrio sp. | reverse complement strand
GATTTGTCTTTAATTTCAAGGGCCGCTTTCGCTACTTCTAAATACAATTCGTAGCGAAAGCGGCCGCACTTTTTCGGTCATCTGTCAACTATTTTTTAATAAAAAAAGACCTCTATACCATTTCTGATATAGAGATCTTATTCCGTCATCTTATCTTAATGACATTGGCCTATAAACTCCTAGCTTTTTCAATACTTTATGCTTAAAGCGAAAATATTACTCAGGAACAGATTGCCTATCAGATAAACTCCTCTCCTTCCTATTAATTTCAATTAAATATTTGTGCCTATTCTTTTATTAAGAACAAATACATTCCACTCTTTAGGAGCACCTCCTGCTTCCTATAAATTTTTACCAATTTCCATCCCTCACTTCACCTTCACACTCTTCGCCTTACTCCACCTGGAATACACCTTCACAGCCTTCGTCTTCTTAAATGTCCGTATCCTTACATAGTACTTTCTCCCAGCCTTCAGCTTCTTTATCTTTTTTGACGTAATCCCAGTTTTATTGATCCTTATCGTCTTTACACGCTTCTCAAATATCCTATCCGTACTATACTGAATCTCATAGCCCTTAATTCCCTTAGCCGTCTGCTTTTTCCAATGGACAGTAATAGTCCTCTTTCCGACCTTCAACTTTTTCAGGCTTGTATTCTTCTGCTTTTTATCAATCTTCTCTGCTTTTTGCTTCCCTTTTCCGGACTCTGAAGAATCTTTAGCGTCCTCCTGCCCAGAATCACTGGACTGATTTGCCGAATTATCTTCTTTATCATCACTTACAGCATTCTTCGTACCATCTGCCTTTTCAGCCTCATTTCCGCCACTATCATCAT
This sequence comes from Butyrivibrio sp., assembly GCA_024680925.1. GTDB lineage: Bacteria > Bacillota > Clostridia > Lachnospirales > Lachnospiraceae > Butyrivibrio. Next base: position 2,448 of record JAILBM010000046.1, on the reverse strand, counting down.
TATTTACGCTATCGCTTTCGCCAGCGCCATCAGTCTTGCCATCTGCCGAATTACTACTATTAGCATCTCCGCTACTTGCCTGGCTTTTCTCACCACCTTCTCCGCCATCACCACTGTCTTCTCCCGACTTATTCTCAGATGACTCTTCCGTTTCACCGCTTTGCTGAGCTTCCTCGTTACGGAGAACTACAACATAATCATAGGTATATTTTGTTCCGCTTGCCACAGGAACACTATTACCTAAGTATTTTCTCTCATGCTTAGCTTTTCCGTTAAGATTAGAAGAAAACTCCGCTGTAGTCCTATTAAAATAATCATAACAGCTATTTCCAACCTGCGAATCAAAGGTTACGTCCAGTTCATACCAACTATCATCCAGATAAACCACGTTCCAGGCATGTCCAGAAGTCCCAGCCTGTCCTACTACAACCCTTGCACTACCTCCCAACTCTTTATACAGATATTCAAAAGCCTGGGCATATCCATCACAAACACAGCTCTTCTCACACAGCGCACCATACAATGTATGCCCCGTATCATAAGGCGAATTCCCCCTCTCGCATACTGTGTCGTAGCTGATAGAATGGCTAATCACATCATGAAGCAAAAGTTCCTGTACGGCCTTAATGTTGCTGGTTTTGGATCTGACAAGAAACGCCTCTTTTGCATTTGTAACCGCACTTTTCATAGCAGCAAAATCATACTCTGCATCAGGTTTCATATACATATATATAAAATATGTAGCCTTTCCGTCAGCCCCTTCCTCACTTCCGGAAGGAAGCTTCATCTGGCACAGGGAAAATTCCGCATCTTCCATGTGATCATATATCACAGCATACCTTGCCCTATTAAACTGCTCATTAGTGATCGGATTCTCATCTTCTCCCTCATATACCTTCACATAATTCTCTGCTTTAGCTGTTCCATTATACGGAACAATCTTCCTTGCTGCTTCAACCATGCAGGCATACAAATTTTTCTCTGTCTCATCCAAAAGTGAATAATAGTACCCTTCACTTGCACCACCATTATTCAAAACCCATGGATTTATCCTGGTAGTCCCATTTTCCGCATCAAAGCCGGCAAGCAGATCCGCAGGAATATCACACTCTTCCACAAGCTCCGAAACATCTATCTGCGGCATTCCGCCAGGCACGCTTCCGCCATAAGCCTTGGCCCCAATGTCATTTACCTTAAACAACCCAAGAATTAAGGATAACAATATGAAAAATATAAAAAGTCTACATCTCTTCTTATTCATATAAACTATATTACACCTTGCAATCACCAGTGAAAAGTCTAGAATTAGTTACGCCTTCCCCAGCACAAACCAACCTTGGCTACTTCAATCTTGAACTCAAGTGAATATTTTGGCTTGGACATAGAAAAATCCCCCTTAAGAGACTTTGTATATTTTCATTGTCTACTTAAGAGGGATCATATCAATTCACATATCTGCTTTTTTTATTTATTCACATTTTTATTTTGACTTTTTAAATTTAAAGTCTGCGTTTTTAAGACCGGCTTTTTTAAGCTTTTTTACAGCTTTGTTATAAGCCTTTTTATCCTTGGCGTAAACCTTAACCTTTACTTTTTTCTTAACTCCTTTAAATGCATTTTTGGATACTGAACTTAAAGAATTAGCATTAATAGTCAGTGACTTAAGATTCTTACACTTACTAAAGGCGTTCTTACCAATACTGGTAACATTGCAGTCCTTCATATTAACGCTCTTTAATTTAGAAGCTCCCTGGAATGCACCTGATCCAATTTGTGTAATGTTCTTTCCTATCGTAACAGAAGTAACTGTCTTATTATTCTTAAATGCATTATCACTAACAGCAGTAACAGGATAGGATTTGCCATCTACAGTCATAGATTCAGGTATAACAACCCTTGACTTATTATTTCCGGGTAAAACATATTCTACGCTGTCATCATTTGTAAATGTATACTGAGATCCGGAGCTTGTATCATTGAAATTCATCCCCGGATGAATTTCATGAGAAGCCGAATTATCATTCATTGATGTACTGCTATTATCATCAGTAATTACCGGTTTAGCACCTTGCCCGGCATCTGAACCACGGTAATCTCCGGAATCTGCTGGTTTCTGGCCATCATCTCCTGCCTTCTGACTATCATCTCCTGTCGTCTGATCATCTGCTTTGGTCTGATCCAATTCAAACTTGGCATAAATACTAATAAACTTATGTAATACCGGCTGACTGAAATCATACAACTGAGTACATTGTTCATCTGCATACCAATTTACAAATCTATATCCCGGACTTGGAACAGGATCCGCAGGTCTTGGAACTGTTTCACCGTACCTGATATCCAAACCACCATATTTAGGCCAGTTTTCACCTTGTTCTGCAAATATCACTGAAGCTGTAGAATCTGCATATACTACTGTTCCGTCCGCATCTTCCCAATGAGCATATA
>JAILBM010000421.1 GCA_024680925.1 Butyrivibrio sp. | reverse complement strand
AAAGTCCTCTTGTCTGACTCTTTTCGATTGCTTCCCAAAGTCCATTAAGATATGTAGCTCCAAGTGCTCTGTCATAGAGACCGTAGCCCGGCATAGCCTTTTCACCCCAGATCATACGGCCATGGTCAGGACGGATAGGTCCGTCAAACCCGATTTCATAAAGAGCTTTCATGATTTCATACATATCAAAGGTTCCATCTGATGAAAGATGTGCTGCCTCTTCAAAATCATCCGGTGAATTGAACTTAAGGTTACGAACATGGGCAAAGTGAATTCTGCCCTTTAAAGATCTGATCATATCCGGAAGATCATTTTCAAGGTTGGTTCCGTATGAACCTGAGCAGAATGTAACGCCATTGTGTACATCATCTACAGCCTGCATCATACGAAGGATATTCTTTTTGTTAATGATGATACGTGGAAGTCCGAATACGCTCCATGCCGGATCATCCGGGTGAATAGCCATCTTGATATCATATTTGTTACAAACCGGCATAATCTTTTCAAGGAAGTAAACAAGATTTGCAAAGAGCTTTTCATCATCAACATCCTTATACATTTCAAAGAGTTCTTTTACTCTTGCCATACGCTCCGGTTCCCAGCCCGGCATTACTGTTCCATTCATATCCCCTGCGATGGAATCAAACATCTTCTCAGGATTAAGAGCATCTACTGCTGCCTGTGTATAAGCAAGTACTGTAGAGCCATCAGGTCTTTTTCTTGCAAGCTCAGTTCTTGTCCAGTCAAATACCGGCATGAAGTTGTAACATACAAGATGGATATCTTCCTGTCCAAGATTTTCAAGTGTTTCAATATAGTTGGCAATGTACTGCTCTCTGTCAGGTGTTCCTACCTTTATAGCATCATGAACGTTTACACTTTCGATACCTGATACATGAAGGCCTGCTGCCTCAACTTCAGCCTTCATTGCACGGATACGCTCTCTGGACCATACTTCACCTGGCTGTGTGTCATATAAAGTTGTGATAACTCCCTTTACTCCGGGAATCTGTCTGATCTGTTCAAGTGTTACTGTGTCAAATTTGCTGCCATACCAGCGCAGTGTCATTTCCATAATAAGTACCTCTTTCTTATAAAAAAATTAAACTTGTTAATTTTACCGTTCCCGCACTGAATGAATGATTTATATATGATCAAATCAAGCATTCTGTGCTTTTTAAGCATTTTGTATGTATCTTTTGAAGATGATTTTATTTTATTAAAATCTTTTCAAAAAAAACATTGACAGAATTGTTGCATACATTGCAAAAGTTGCTGTATGATTTTTTTAGATATATTTTGTAAGTAACATAATAAAGATATCTGCATTTTTGCCGGATATCACATTTTTTGGAGACTATCTATGAAAAAAGAGTTGCGCTCTGCCTTTAACACAAGGCAATACATGCTTTCCAAGGATTTTGAGGTTTTCTATTACAGCGACCTGCACTTTAAAGCAGTGCCTGAACATAGCCATGATTATTATGAGTTCTATTTTTTCCTGGAAGGGGATGTAAGTATGGTTATTGCAGGAAAAGAAATGCCTATTAAGCCCGGAGATTTAATGCTGATGCCACCCAGGGTCAGGCATCATGCAATAATCAATGATAATGACAAGCCTTACAGACGTTTCGTCTTTTGGATAAGTCAGGATTATTGTAACGACCTTTTAAAAAAATCTCCTGATTATATATATATAATGCAGCATGCCATAACAAGCAAAGAGTATATCTATCACTTTGATGTTATTGAATTTAGTGCGCTTCAATCAAGACTTTTTACCCTTCTTGATGAGATTTATTCAGAAAGATTTGGTAAGGATGCCAAGGTGGCCCTCTCTGCAGAAGAGCTTATTTTACAGATCAATAGAAGTGTTTATGAACAAAAGCACAAACAAAGCGAAAATGAAAGTACCAACACCTATCATTCAATTTCAAGTTACATAAACGACCATTTGGAGGAAGATCTTACCCTTGAAAGCATTTCAGAACATTTTTTCCTCAGCAAATACTATATTGCCCATCTTTTTCAGGATAATACAGGTATTTCCATTCATAAATACATCACTAAAAAAAGACTTACAGCCATATGCTCTGCTCTCAGAAGCGGCAGCAACATTACTAAAACCTATGAGCAATTTGGTTTTAAGGACTACTCCAGTTTTTTCAGAGCATTCAAAAAAGAATATGGAATTTCACCAAAGGAGTATCAAATAAACCATAATTTATAAATATTGGATTATAATATAGATATATTTTACAAGAGGAGTAATTTACAATGTCATCAAACAAGAAAACAAATCCGGTTTTAAAGTTATTAAAAGTAATTATTTGTGTGATCCTGGCTCTTGCACTTTTTGTGCTGGCCTTTTTAGGTGTTCTTACAATTTTTGAATACAGACCCGAGGATACCGAAAACATAGAATTAACCGGTAATTCTTCCAAAACCTTAAGTTCCAAAGACTCCTTTACCATTCTCACATGGAATACCGGGTATGGAGCCCTTGGAGATAATGCTGACTTTTTCATGGACGGCGGCTCCATGGTAAATACTGCCACCAAGGAAAGAGTTAATGAAAACCTTGATGCCATAGCAGATGAAATAAATAAAGTAAATCCTGATGTAATATTTCTTCAGGAGGTTGATAACTATGCCTATCGTTCTCATTACATTGATGAAGTTTCTTTTTATGCAGACTCCAATTCCGATAAATTAAGCTCTTTTTCACTTAATATGGATGCTCTTTTTATTCCTTATCCAATTCCTCCTATAGGAAGGGTTAAGGTAGGAATACAAACTTTAACAGCCTTCGAAGCAGAATCTGCCACAAGACTATCTCTTCCGGTTCCATTCAAATGGCCTGTAAGAATAGCCAATTTCAAAAAGTGTCTTAATGTAGTCAGAATCCCTGTTGAGAATACTGAAAAAGAGCTGGTTCTTGTAAATCTTCATCTTGAAGCTTATGACAGCGGAGAAGGTAAGATAGCCCAGACCAATATGTTAAAAGAGGTACTTCAAAAAGAGGTAGATGCCGGAAACTATGTAATAGCAGGCGGTGATTTTAATCAGATATTCTCAAATACCGATTACTCTGACTATCCTGTTTATGAAGGTCTGTGGCAGCCCGGAACCATCGATATTTCAGAATTTGGAGATGACTTTACCTTTATAACCGACAGTACCACCCCTACCTGCAGATCTCTTGATAAGGTTTATACCGGTGCTGATAAGGACAGTTTCCAGTATTATGTAATTGACGGTTTTATAGTTTCAAATAATATAACTATTGATTCCTGTCAGACCCATGACCTTGATTTTGTTAATTCCGACCACAATCCGGTAGTCATGTCTGTTACTTTAAAAGACTAATTTATCCTATAAGAATTTAAGGCTTTTTTAATTGACACTGAACGTTTTTTTACATACGATTATTTTATATTATCGTTTATTTATTATGTTATTGTCAGTTTAATGATTACGCTCCTTTTATGGACACAGATGTAAGTTTTAAGGAGTAACACATATGAAAGCCTTAAATTCCGATAATGATTCATCTCATTTCTTAATAAAACAAACTGTTAGAAAACTTTATACAACCTTTCTTATATCTTCCGTCACTTTGAATATATGCTTTCTGATAGACGGTCTTTGTACCTCTGTTTTTGTGGGTGTAAATGGTGTGGCTGCCATAGGTATAATTGCGCCCATCGGATGTATTTCATGGCTCTTTATAAATATTCTGGGAAAAGGCGGTGTAATTGTCAGCGGACAGAAAATAGGAAAAGGTGATACTAAAAGTGCAAAGGCAATATTTAATTTTATTTTAGTACTGGAGCTGGTTATTGCTTTAATCTACAGTACTGTAATTTTTATATTTTCAGAACCCCTGGCCTTTGTCATGGGTGCTGAAGATATTCTTCTGCCTTATGCAACCTCTTATCTTAAGGGGCTTTCTCTGGGCTTTCCTTTCCTAATACTTTATGGAGTACTTATGCATTTCTGTTCCTTTGACGGAGCAGAAAAAAACAGGCTCTTTGCAATGGCTGCCATAACAGTAACAGATATTATCTGCAATATTTTATTTGCCAAACTCCTTGGACTTGGTATGTTTGGGCTTGGACTTGCTACTGCATGCAGTAATCTGGCAGGCTTTCTTTTTCTCCTGCCTCCATATCTGAAAAAAGATCATATTATATCCATAGACTTAAAATCTTCAAATCCAGCCTTTCTTTCAGATATTCTTAAAAAAGGGATACCGGAAGGTTCTTTTGAAATTTGCAATTTTCTTTGCCCTGTCATCATAAATAAAATACTTATTTATTTTGGCGGCATTCTCCTGGTATCTATTCTAGCAGTTGTGAATTCTGCCAAAGGTACTCTTAATTCCATAATTTATGCCATTGGCGATACCAGTGTTTCCATGGGAAGTTTTTTTACCGGAGAAGAAGATACGGATTCCATAGTACAACTGGGCAAAAGCACCCTGTACAATGCACTTGCCTATGACATTTGTGTTTCACTTCTTATAATAGTTTTCCTAAACCCTATATCAAATGCTTTATCCGGTGGTTCTATAGAAGTAAGTATGCTCTCCCATCCTGCATTTTTATGTGTTCTTATATCCCTCTTTTTTACTGTATTTGCTGAAACCTTTGCCAGATTATATTTCTCTCAGGGAAAATCCACTTTGGTAAGTGTTTACAACATTCTCAGCTATTTCATTCTTCCCATATTTTTTGCATTAATTTGTGTATCGGCTTTACCTATGAACTTAAAATGGATTTACATATTCCTTCCACAGCTTACAATCCTTGTTCTTATATATATTGCAGTTGCACTAAAAATAAAAACCTTCATCCCTTCCTTTGAACAGATGATAACCTTTGCTTCCACTTTTAAATTACAAAATGAAGATCGCCTTTTTCTTTCAGTTAATAACAAAGAAAGTTCTATAGAGGCTTCTTCAAGAGTTATCGATTTTATAAAGCAACATGACCTGCCATCAAAAACTGCCTATTTTGGAGGGCTTGCCGTTGAAGAAATGACAATTAACATTTTAGCCTACGGCTACAAAAAGAATAATCTGAAAAACATTGCTGTATGTGCTATTTATAAGGAAAACAAAATAGAGATCAAAATCAGAGACAACGGAATCAGCTTCAATCCGACTTCCTATGCTGCACAGTTTACAAATGAAGATCCCACTAAAAATATAGGAATAAAAATGACTGCCAGAATTTCAAAGGAAATGAACTATCAAAATCTCTTTCATTTGAATATGCTGACAATAAAATTATAATCCTGACTAAAAGGAGGTATTTGCTTGAAAATCCGAAAGAATACAAAACAGGAATACGATGATAACGGGGTTGTTAAACGCCGGGATACCTATGGTCTTATAGCTATTATTTTCTCTATTACCATTATGATTCTGGTAGTGATTTTGAATATAATTATTTTTTCAAACTTATAGATTTTTACCATTTCATGCAAATCACAAGAATACATGTATTTATAAAGGAAATCATATGAATAAAGAAAAAAAGGATCAGTTAAAGAAACGTATCTATGAAATAATTGAAGCAGGACATGAAGGTGACAGCGCAAGTAAAGTATATGACATTATGATAATGGTAAGCATAATAGGTGGCTTTACACCTTTAATGCTCAAAAACTTCACTGTCTACACTAAGACTTTGGATCTTCTTGTCATTTTTGTCTTTCTCATTGACTACATATTAAGAATCTATACCTCAGATTATAAAATGGGAATAAAGAGCTACAAAGCCTATTTGTATTATGCAACCACACCTATGGCTATAGTTGATTTATTATCCATAGTTCCTATCCTGTCTTTTATAATACCGGGAAATACTGCCCTTATAGATGCCTTCAGATTATTTAAGGTTCTTCGTATATTAAAGGTTACCCGTTATTCCTCCACCATGGTTGCTGTTACCAATGTCATCAAAAGAGTAAAAAACGAGCTTGGAGCTGTACTTCTTTTCACTCTTTTATACATTTATACCTCTGCCCTTATTATTTTCCAGGTAGAACCTGAGAGCTTTAATTCATTTTTTGATGCAATTTACTGGGCTACTATATCTATTACAACCATTGGCTACGGTGATATATCACCTACAACTGCTCTGGGAAGACTGGTAACCATGCTTTCTGCCCTTGTGGGAGTTGCCATAATTGCTCTTCCTACAGGTATCATAACTGCAGCATATATGGATGAAATTAAAAGAAGGAAAAATAAGGGAAAACTTGTTTTATAATAATTGACTAAAACTGTTGCACATTTTTCAAAAAAACAAGGGTCTGCATTTTCGCAAACCCTTGAAAATAAAAGAGCGATAGACGGGGCTCGAACCCGCGGTCTCCACCTTGGCAAGGTGGCAGATTACTTTTTTTATTTTTTAATATCTTTTTTAAAGCCTTATTTTATGCGCCTTTTACCACTTCCACATTTTTTGTAATAATCAAAATAATATATTTTTTTGAAAATTTGTTGCACATTTGTTGCACATTATTTATTATCCTTTGTTTTTTTAGTTTCTAGCGCATTAAAAATGTTTTTATAGGGATTTTATCATTTAATTAAAAACAAGTGCCTTAAAACGCAAAAATCAAAGAAATTTATTTTAAGCATTTTTATAAAAAATATTTTCCAAAGTGGCAGCAGCTTTTTTATCCATTTCTTCCAAAGCATGACCATATACATCAAGCGTAACAGAGGTTTTAGAATGTCCTAAGCGCTTTGATACGGTTTCTATATCTGTTCCATTAGCCAATAATAACGTTGCGCTGGTATGCCTTAAATCATGCAATCTAATATCCGGTAACTTATATTCGTCTGCCACTTGTGAATTATAATTTTTTATTATTGCTTTAAATTTTTTACGCGGTAATGTTATAGACATCATGTTGCCGGAGCCATTTATAAAAACAAAATTATTATCGTAGTCTATTCCTCTATACCCCGTCCACATGGTACCGAGTTTAACAGATAAGCTTTTTTGTTCTTTATACCAGAGCCTTAATAACTTAAAACACACATCAGGAAGATTTATTTTTCTTACTCCGGCAGAACTTTTTGTATCTTTTACTTTTTGCCCTGCTTTCACATTGGTTATAGCCTTATTTATTGATATTGAATTTTCATCAAAATCAATATCGTTCCACGTAAGAGCTAATAATTCACTTCTTCTAAATCCACCATAAAGAGCTAAATAAAAATATACCTTAAATTGAAAATCAACGTCCTTTTGTGTTGAATATGCTGCTATTGAATAATTATGTCCGGTATTATCTTTCCTGGTACGTTCTGAATAATTGACAATTAAAGGCATATCCAAAGCATTTAAAAATCTTTTGGCTTGATCTAAATTAAAGAAATGCAGTTCGTTATCATTTTTTATTTTTGGTAAGTCAATTCGTTCACAAGGATTTTCATTTATCAGTGACATTTTAAAGGCATACCGCATAACGGCATTTATGGCGGTGTAAATATGCTTTACTGTGGCAGCAGCTAGTCTTTTTTTGATTAAGCCATTTATTAGTTTTTGCAGTTGTAACGCGGTTATTTTATTAACCGGAATGCCGCCGATTTCATCAAAAACATGGTTATTGTATATTTCAAAATAGTTTTCTATAACTTTAGTTGTGAGGTTGTTTTTTGCCCATTCATCGCGCCACATAAAAGCAAAATCATAAAAAGTAAATGCGTTCCCCTCATATCTGAGACCGCTCTTTAATTCTCTTTCTAAAATTGCGGCTCTTTCATGCACTTCCTGCAATGCTTTCTTTTCGCTTTTTGCGGTTGGATGATAGCTCTCGTTATAAAACTTTTGTTTTCCGTCCGGTGTTCTACCGATGCAGATTCTAATTTGATAAGAATTCCCACGTTTTTTTATTGATGCCATACACACTCCT
>JAILBM010000333.1 GCA_024680925.1 Butyrivibrio sp. | reverse complement strand
GAATTAACGGAATTGAAAGCAAAATGTGCTATTTTGATACAATATTTTGTGGCTGCAAAGCCAGTAAACACAAGGCTTTGAGAAAATAAATCAAGTGGATTTATACCTTAACCTTGGTATATATTCACGGGAGCTTAGGTTAAAAACTATTTCCTTTTTGCTTTATGGTCATATACAAAAAATACAACTATTCCTGCCACTGCTATGACTATGATAATCCAGCCCCATATAGGAACCTGTTTTAAATTAAAGCATCTGACGTTTATCCACATCTGATTTATCTGTGCATTTACATCTGCGTCAAAGTATTCCATTATAGCGCTTCTGGCCAAACAATCATCTGTAGGATACTGGGCATACAACTGACGTCTTGTCTGCTCCAAAGGAGCTGTTATAACATAGCTTCCTGTAGTATCTTCAGGATCGAAGAAATAAGTAAGATCATAATCAACTGTTTCCTGCTCATCTTCTTCAGCTCCATAATTCCAGTCAAGATACTCAAAAACAGTATCGCCGTCCATCCCACCTGAAATTACTGATGTGTATCCAATATAATACATATTTCTTACAGCATTTTCCGGCATAGAAAGAAAGTTTACAAAAGCTTCTGCTGCCTGCTGCTTTGCCGGATCTTCCGATATTCCTTTTTTAAGCATTACCCAACCGTCAAACCACATATTGGTACATTCCGTCGGAACTGCAAACTCAAGATAAAATCCGTCTTCTTCAGCCTGATCCATGGCATAAACCGCATCACCGGACCACTGATAATTTCCATGCACCTTACCTGTGATCATATCAGCTTTTCCACTATCTGTTTCAAAGGAATAAACATTATTTTTTACATCCTGAAGATAATCCTGAACCTTTTGAATGGTTTCATCGGAAACATCATTCATTTCAGCCATCAGATTCGAAGAATAATTTTCATCCGAAACAAAATCTTCAGAGGTTAATAAATCTGCCTTTATTGCACCCAAAGCCGCAAAATAAGAATCTCTTACGTTGTCTTTGATTGTTACCTGTCTGTAAAAATCAGGATTGTTGAGTACCGACCAGGTTGATGCCTCTTCTCTTGTCATTTCTTCGGGATTATAAAGGATACCTGTTATTCCCCACATATATCCGGCCATGTACTCATCCCAGTACATTCCGTCTATTTCATGGCTTTCTAAAGTGTCTTTTATATAGGGCGAAACATTTCTGACATAATAATTATTTTCATCATCTTCATTAAAAAAGCTATCGGAATAGGGTACAAGCCAGTCTTCAGACATAAGCTTCATTATCATATATTCAGAAGGACATACCAGATCATAGGTATCACCCAGAGTAAGCATATTATAGAGTTCTTCATTTGTACCAAAACAACTATATTCTACCTTTACTCTTTGGCCATAATTTTCATAATACCAATCTTCAAACTCTTCATACAATGGTAATTCCCCATAGATGTCTCCGCTTTCAAGATCTATAATCTCATCCTCTGCCCATTCTCCCAGGTCCATGTATTCTTCCCAGTTACATACCCTGAGAATAATAGTATCATCTGCCGCTTTTGCAGTATTAGTTATCCCAATCCTGTTACCTATACTACCGGGCACTGCCACAGCTGATAGAACAGTAAAAAGTCCCAGACCTATCGCTATATTTGAAGTAAATCTTTTTTTATGATATTTCATCCCTGAGCACCTCTCTTTCCTGTAACATTACTCTGTGATTTGAGGTGTACATTCATAAGGATTGCAATAACAAGTACGATAATAAATATAAGTGTTGAAAGAGCCCATAAGGCAGTTTTAATTTCTGTCTGGGATCCTCTTGTAGCATTTACCACATAGGTACTTATGGTATCAAAAGTTGCCGGCTTGGTATATGTAGCTATGAAATAATCATCAAGAGATAAGGTGATTGCCATGGCAAAGCCAGAAACTATTCCTGACAATATCTGGGGTATAATTACTTTTCTTAAAGCATAAGCAGGTGATGCACCCAGATCAAGGGCTGCCTCATATAAACTGGAATCCATTTGTTTAAGCTTTGGTATAACAGAAAGATACACAAATGGCGCACATAGAGTTACATGACCTGCAATCAAAGGAAAAAATGAATCCTTACTAATGCCAAATACCACCACCAGCAATATACATACAGAAAAACCTGTCACTACATCTGCATTAACAACAGGTATCTGATTTACAGCATTAACAGCCAGCTGATTTCTTTTTTTGGAATAAAAGGTTCCTATTGCTCCCAGTGTTCCAAGAATTGTTGCTAAAACTGCAGCAATAAATGCCAGCAGCAAAGTCCCCCATATCATCTCTGACAATTCCGGTGTAGTAAACAATGTCACATAATTATCAAGAGAAAAATTGCCTGTAGTACCAATAGTAGCCGTATCGGTAAAGCTGTATACAGCCAGAATAAGAATCGGAGCATATATAAAAAGTAAAACAAGGCACAGTATTATAATACCTATCATACAAGTGAACCTCCTCTTACATTTGTTTCTTCTTCACCATTGGTAAAGAGAGTAAACAGGCAAATTATAATCAAAAGTACAAGGGCTATCATTGAGCCATTGTGCCAGTCATAAGCTGAGAAATAGCTTCCAATAAGACTTCCCATTATATAAGTGCTGTTATAAACCATATCAAGTACAACATAGTTAGTCATAGCAGGCAAAAATACCATAGATATTCCACTTACAATCCCCGGCATGGACAGCGGAAGTGTAACTCTGTAAAAGGACTGACGTTTTCCTGCACCCAGATCTGCTGCTGCCTCCAAAAGGCTTTTATCAAGCTTTGACAAAGTTGTATATATAGGAAGTATCATAAAAGGCAGAAAATCGTACGTCATACCTATAATCGAATTTACAAATGGATGATATGCAAGATTACCTTCTATGACCGTAAGTATTTCTTTTAAAGCTGTTATCCTGAGTGTAAAGTTTATCCACATAGGCATGACGAAAATCATAACAATAACAGATTTAAACTTCCAATTACTTGTTGCAAGTATGTATGAAACGGGATAGGCAAGAATCAGGCACAAAAAAGTTGTAGCTATTGCAAGGCAAAAGCTGTATAAAAGGGTACCCAGAGTATTGGGATCCGTGAAAAAGCCTGTAAGATTCGAAAGGGTAAACCTGCCCTCACCGTTTGTAAATGCATAATATAAAATAACAATTAAAGGAAGCAATACAAATATCAGCAAAAAGATAAAATATGGTATTCCAAGATACTTTCTTGAAAAATTCTTATTCATCCGCCTTACCTCTTCACTGTGAATTTCATTTTATCCTCAGGCATAATAAGTCCTACCTGGTCATCCATGTTCCACAAATATTCATCATCTACTATAAGATCATATCCCTGCTCTGTACGAACAACATAGCTATAGTGATCACCTTTATATATGAGGTTGATAATTCGTCCGTTTACAAGACCTTTGGTTATATCATCACTCATCTCGATATCGCCGGGCTGAATGGTCACTGTAACTCTAAGTCTTCCTATGTCGATCTGTTCTCCATTGGAATCTACAAGGCTTGTTCCATCCAGTCTTGATCCGGGTATTATCTTAGTAATATCACAATGAATAATCTCCCCGTTAAAATCCAACTGATAATCCTGAGTAATTGTTGTAACAAGATGTGTGGTATGATCCTCAGCAATCATAATATGAATTCCGTCAGGATCCAGATTCATACCAACTCTGTCACCGACTTTTGCTGATTTTGTTGTCTGTATGATCATCTCATATTTGCCTGACTCAACCGTGATTTCATAATGAACACCCTTAAAGATTACTGAGGTTACTGTTCCTGTTATGGTTCCATTTTCAGGTGTTGTTAATATAACATCCTCCGGACGTACTACAACATCAACCAGAGTACCTTCATCCACATCATCCACACAGGCAAATTCGCCTCCACAAAAACGCACCTTCAAATTGCCTGTCATTATTCCTTTAAAAATATTACTTTCACCAATAAAGTCAGCAACAAAGGCATTTTTAGGCTCATTATATATATCCTCCGGAGTTCCGATCTGCTGGATTACACCCTCTGACATAACAACTATTTTGTCAGACATGGTCAAGGCTTCTTCCTGATCATGTGTTACGTAAATAAAAGTTATACCCAGCTTGTCATGCATATTTTTCAGTTCAAGCTGCATTTCTTTACGCATTTTTAAATCAAGAGCTCCTAAAGGCTCATCAAGAAGAAGGATTTCCGGCTCATTAACCAAGGCTCTGGCTATAGCTATACGTTGCTGCTGACCACCGGATAAGGTTGTAACTCTTCTATCCTCAAAGCCTTCAAGATCAACCATTTCCAAAACATGCTTAACCTTTCTGGTTATTTCCTGTTTTGATAATTTCTTAAGCTTTAATCCAAAGGCAATGTTGTCAAATATATTCATATGCGGAAAAAGAGCATATCTCTGAAATACTGTATTTATTGGTCTTTTATTGGGTGGAAGGTGAGAAATATCCTTACCATTGAGAAGTATCTGTCCCTGAGTCGGCATGTCAAAGCCTGCTATCATACGAAGTGTAGTAGTTTTTCCACAACCTGATGGACCTAGAAAAGTTACGAATTCCCCTCTTTTGACTTCCAGATTAAAATCCTTTACAGCAATGAAACCATTATCTGAAAAGCTTCTGGTTATCCCCTTAAGTTCAATGATATTCTGTGCATTATCCTGCATCGATATTCCTCCCATTATGAGAAACGCATAACTGCAAAACAGTTATGCGTACTTAAGTTTAAATTTCTGTAATTCCCGGTCTGTATCAACCTTTTCTATATGAGCTCCAAGATCTCTTAGTTTCATTTCGAAATCTTCATAGCCTCTTTCAATATATTGTATATCCTCTACAGTTGTAAAGCCCTCTGCTGATAGTCCGGCTATTACAAGTGCAGCTCCTGCTCTAAGATCCGGCGCACTTATTGAAGCCCCTGTAAACTTTTCTACTCCTTCAATAATAGCAGTGCTTCCTTCGACCTTAATGCTGGCACCCATTTTAGTAAGCTCATCTACATACTTAAAACGATTTTCAAAAACACTCTCTGTTACAATGCTTATTCCTGATGCAAGTCCAAGAGCTACAGTTATCTGTGGTTGCATATCAGTAGGATAGCCGGGATAAGGAAGAGTTTTTACATGAGTACTGGATAATCTCTTTGTTGCCACTACTCTTACTTCATCATCAGATTCCTGAATCTGACATCCCATCTCTATAAGCTTGGCACTTATGGATTCTAAGTGCTTAGGAATAACATTTTTTACTGTAATATCACCCTTTGTAGCTGCTGCAGCCATCATAAAGGTTCCTGCTTCTATTTGGTCCGGAATGATCGTATATTCTGTACCGTGGAATTTCTCCACACCTTTAATACGAATAACATCTGTTCCTGCGCCTTTAATATTAGCTCCCATACTATTTAAAAAGTTGGCAAAATCAACTACATGGGGCTCTTTAGCAACATTTTCAATTATGGTCTTTCCCTCAGCCATTGCTGCTGTCATCATAATATTTATTGTTGCGCCAACACTTGGCATATCCAGATAAATATGAGTACCTACGAGCTTATCTGCTCTGGCATCAATCTTACCATATTCTATATTTACTTTTGCTCCAAGAGCTGAAAAACCCTTAATATGCTGATCTATAGGTCTAAGTCCTATATTGCAGCCACCGGGAAGCACAACCCTTGCGCTCTTATATTTACCAAGAAGCGCACCAATAAGATAATATGAAGCTCTTATCTTCTTGATATAATCATTATCTATAGTTATATCTCTTACCTGTGAAGCATTTATCTTAACGGAATGTCTTCCAGTTCTTTCAACAATAGCACCTATACTGGCTATTGCCTGAAGCATTGCATTAGTATCTGATTCATCAGGCATATTATCTATATATACAGTATCATCAGTCATAATTGAAGCAGCCAAAATCGGAAGTGCTGCATTCTTGGCACCACCTATCTCGACTTCTCCCACCAACGGAATACCGCCTTTAATTATATACTTATTCATAACCTTTTCCTCATGTCATTCTGTACATGATTAACCCGCCAAAAAATAGTTATATCACGAAAACTATTTTTTGTAAATGGAAACGCTTCAGTTCAAGTAATTAAGCGGATTTACCTGTGTTCCATTGACCAAAATCTCAAAGTGCAAATGTGGTCCTGTACTTACACCTGTATTACCACTAAGTGCAATCTTTTCCCCTTGCTTAACTGTCTGTCCGACTTTAACCAGTACCTTTGACAAATGTCCATATCTGGTAACTTTACCATCCGAATGGCTTATAAATACGCAATATCCGTATCCGCTTCCCCATCCTGCTCTTATTACAGTTCCTGAGGAGGAGGCCATAACTGCAGTTCCAACCGGCACAGCCCAGTCTACACCCTTATGGAATGTACTTGCGCCCTTTGTAGGTGCTGTACGTTTACCAAATCCTGATGACAGTCTTCCTCCGGATACCGGTTTAATATAGGTTGGTGGAACTATGGTGCCACGTTCTACAATTTTAGGAACCGCTGCATAGGTTATTTCTTCTTTTTGAATATCTACTTCTTCTTCACTGTCATTTTCAAAAGTTATAAGTGCTACAACTTTTCTATGTCCATCGGAAGGCTCTTGTATCACCTTCGTCTGGGTAGTATACCAGCTGTCATTATCTATATATTGTACTTCAGCCTCATAATCTTCTTCATAATAATTAAGGACTGTATATTCAATAGATAATTCCGGTTCAGGAACAGTTACAATAATCTCATCTTCAGGTCTTATGGTTGATGTTTCACTCTCCAGAGAATCATTCATTTTTACAAGATCATCCACTGTAAGTCCATAGTTCATTGCTATAGTACTTAATGTATCGCCGGATTTAACTTCATAAATCTGATTGGTTTCCTTATCCTTTGTGACATCATCAATAGCCGTAGATAAGTCTGTTATTTCCTCATCCGGAAGATAGGATTCTACTACTTCGATCTTATCGGCAAAATCTATAGTCTGAAGACCAAGCTCATAATCTTCAAATTCCATATCCGTAATAAGCGGATCTATATCATCAAAAAAGGAGGTCATATCAGCAAAAAAGCCTGCTTCCGGAAGTCTTTTCTCTGCTTCCTCTTCTTTTTTTATTTCTTCAACAGATTCAACATTAGGAGTCAGTACATTGATTTCTCTGTCAGAATCGAGCACAAGTCTCACTTCATACAAATTCTCTGTGTCATACTTATCAATGGAAGTTTCCAATAGCTTAAGCACATCATCTTTACTTGATAAATTAACCGAATATTGATTTATTTTTACGGTATATGCTCTGTTTAGGGTGCTCACAAGGTTTTTATTCAATACTTCAACCATATTGCCTATTACAGTGTCTCTGGTATCAACTTCTCCCCAGTATACAGTTCGGCCTTCGGTTTCTATATCTGCCAAAGCCATGGTAACTTCTGTATCAGAAGTAGCTATGGCTTTCCTTGCCTGTCGCAGGCAATCATAAGCATCTTCTTTTGAAGGTAAAACACCAACTGTAACACCATCCAGCTTTATTGTAAAAATATTATTTCCGTCTTTTTGAAGTTTACTAATGCCCGGTATAACCAATAAGAAAATACCCGCCACTAAAAGCGTTCCCTGTATAAACCACAAACGCATTTTCCTGGTGTATCTTTTCATGCTTTCTTTTTTCTTCCTTAATTCCTTAATAAGCCATGCTGTCTTGTCATAGATTTTTGCCATTCCATGTCAAAAATCTTGAAAACAAGCCATTAAATAATACCTACTATATTTAAAATAATAACCACCAAATTAGCTATTACCATAAGTAAAGTTATTATAGAAATAGGTACAACAGCACTGTTTTTTGTTTCGATTTCCACTTCAAGTTCTTCTGTACGTTTAAGAACTTTCTTAAATTCCTCTTTTATAATTTCCAGTTCTTTTTTATTTTCTTCTATAGTTATCTGTTTAATATTATCTGTGTACTCTTTGCATACTTCTGATGTTGCCTGCTTGGATAATTCAAGGATTTTCTCATTGTTAACCTCTTTAATAGCTTCAAGGTTACCCGCAGATATCTCCTTAATGGAAGCCTCTACATTTCTCCAGGTTCTGACACCTACATCATGGGTATTGTCATTTATATCCTTTTGAAGCTTGTCCAAACTGCTTTTGATAAAATCCAGTTCTTTTTCATAAGCTTCTGCCTGCTTTTTAAGCCTTTCCTGCTCAGCAGCTTCAGCAGCTTCATTTGCTCTTATCATCTCCTGCGCACTGAGCTTCTGTGCGAACTTATCCATTAAGTTATCCACGATTTTTCCTCCCACCATAAGCTTTCATACCCTCTTTTTTATGATAAAAAATTATAGTGACTACCTCAAAATACAACAAAACATTTTCTCTATATTAGCCTATCACTTATTGTACACTTTGCACAAGTTTATTTTTGAAACACATTTTCGTTTGTGTAGATTTACTTTATGTTCAAAGCTTGTTCATATTTTATTCATAATTGATTGGTATTATTTATACATGTCAAAGAGATGCGTTGACTACATAAATATAAAAGATAGATAATTTTTTCATAATAGCCCAGGTGTTGGAGACAGCATCTGGGCACTCCTCATTTTCAGGGATAAGATGAGGTTTAAAGTAAACCTCATCCCTTATCTTTTGTTCCTGCCAAGGCCTGAATTTCATCATTAAGGCTTAACATTCTGGCATCCAGATTAGCAACCATGGTAGCACATTCAAGCAATTCCTGGTTAATATGTGCAGGTGCGCTTCCTTCGAACTTATATTGTATCTTATGCTCAAGAGAGGCCCAAAAATCCATAGCTACTGTTCTTATCTGTATTTCACACTTTACATCGATAATCTTATTGGAAAGATATACAGGAATCGATACTATCATATGATAGCTTCTGTAACCGCTTTTTTTAGGATTCATAATATAATCCTTAATTGTTAAGACCTGAATATCCTTCTGATTACTTACCATATCGGCAATCTTATAGATATCTGATGTAAATGAGCATATTATTCTTATTCCGGCTATGTCATTAACATATCTGATCATGTTTTCAAGAGTAGACTCATAGCCATGTCTTTTTAACTTCTTAACGATACTTTCAGGAGTTTTAATCCTGGACTTGGTATGCTCTATAGGATTATATCTGTGGACCTCCTGAAATTCATCGTTTAGTATTTCTATTTTTGTATTAATTTGTTTAAGAGCAGAATTATACAAAAGCTGCACTTCTTCCCAGCTCTTAATATCTCCGTCAGAAAGATTTAACTCCATCTCATAATCCCCCGCTAACCCCAAATTAGAAGAAAATCATTCTATATTTTCTATTTATTATTCTACAGTAACACTCTTAGCAAGATTTCTAGGCTTATCCACATCAAGTCCCTTTGATACAGAAATATAATATCCGATAAGCTGTAGTGGTATTACTGCCAGTGATGTTGCAAAGTGCTCATCTGTCTTTGGAATAAATATGGTAAAGTCGGCTGTATCTTCAATACTGTAATTACCATAGGATGTAACACCGCATAAATATGCTCCTCGGCTCTTAACCTCAACCATATTTGAAATGGTTTTTTCAAATAGAGCAGACTGGGTAAGTACACCTACAACTAACGTACCGTCCTCTATAAGGCTTATTGTGCCATGCTTAAGTTCTCCGGCTGCATAAGCTTCTGAATGAATATAACTTACCTCTTTAAGCTTTAAACTGCCTTCAAGACATATTGCATAATCAATTCCACGTCCAATGTAAAATACATCTTTTGCATTGGAAAATTTACTTGAAAACCACTGAATGCGATCCTTCTCATCAATAAGTTTTGAAATCTTATCAGGAAGTGTTCTCATTTCAGTAAGGAGCTCTTTTACCTTTTCTTCATCAAGCATTCCTTTTGCTTTTCCAAGGGCAATAGCAAATGCATAAATTGCTATAAGCTGTGTTGAATATGCTTTGGTTGTAGCAACTGCAATTTCAGGTCCTGCAAGGGTCTGGAATACATAATCAGCTTCTCTGGCAATTGAGCTTCCAACTACATTTACTATGCCAAGAGTCTTACAGCCTCTTGCCTTTGCCTCTCGTAAAGCAGCTAGCGAATCGGCTGTTTCACCGGACTGACTTATAATTACAACAAGTGTCTTTTCACTCAAAATAGGTTTCCTGTATCTGAACTCTGATGCAACTTCAACTCTTACAGGAATTCTGGTCCAATCTTCAATAACATACTGAGCTACTACACCAACATGATATGCTGAGCCGCAAGCTGTAATTACAATATTTTCAACTTCACTTAAATCTTCTTCTGTAATTCCTGTAGCAGAAAGATCAAGCTCAAGTTTTCCGTCATTTTCTTTAACAACGGAATTAATAGTATCCTTTACTACCTTTGGCTGTTCATGAATCTCTTTGATCATGAAATGCTCAAAGCCACCTTTTTCAGCAGCATCAGCATCCCATTTAATTTCTGTAACTTCTTTTTGAACTTCATCTCCGTCAAGGTTAAAGAAAGTTACTTCTCCGGCACTAAGACGAGCCATTTCAAGATTGCCAATATAATAAATATCTTTTGTATACTTTAATATTGCAGGAACATCAGAACCCATATAGGTATTGCCATCTGCTACACCTATAACCATAGGGCTGTCCTTACGGGCTGCATATATTTCACCCGGGTAATCCTTAAACATTACCGCAAGGGCATAAGAGCCACGTACACGAACCATAGTCTTGGCAATAGCATCAATTGGTCCAACCTGATATTTTTTGTAATAATAATCTATAAGCTTTATAGCTACTTCTGTATCTGTTTGTGAATAAAAAGTATAGCCATGTCTTATAAGCTTATCTTTTAACTCCTGATAGTTCTCGATAATTCCGTTATGAACACCTACTACGTTCATATCATCAGAACAATGAGGATGTGCATTGTTTTCTGAAGGTTCTCCATGGGTAGCCCATCTGGTATGTCCTATACCGCAGGATCCAAGAACTGCATTTCCTTCATTTGTTTTTTCAGAAAGAATCTTTAAACGACCTTTAGCTTTAACAACTACAGGCTCTTCCTCTCCATTTCGTACAGCAATACCTGCTGAATCATAACCTCTGTATTCGAGCTTTGAAAGACCATCCAATAAAATAGGTGCTGCCTGTGATTTACCAATATAACCAACTATTCCGCACATATAATCTCCTTATTATTAAAAAATATATATGAATAACTAATAAGACAATTCTCATGATTTGTCAAATTTGTTTCCAGTACTGCTTATTCATTGTACATGCATTAATTAACCATTTTGGAAGTTTTTTATAGTTTCTGCCAAGTTTATATCCAAGCCATCTTGATGCACAAAGCAAAATATAATTAGGTATTAGATAATGTTTTCCAATGTGGGCAAAATGCCCTACAGATCTCTTTACCATTTTTATTCCTTCATTTTCAGATTTAAGATCTCCAAAGATTTCAGGATGGTCAATTTGAGAAACACCAAGATCAAAATTTCTATGAAACTGCTGCATACAGGTATAGTTATGGGAATGAACAACGGCTGCCTCTGCCACATAACAAACAGCATAACCTGCCTGCATTGCAGTTCCTGCATATATCATATCTTCATTAAAAATAGTTTTATTTATAAAGCCACCTAATTTTTCAAATATATCTCTTCTGTACATTGCGCAAACATTGGAACAAAAGTATGTTTTTATACCAAGCTTTTCCTTGTCTGCCTGAGTTTTTCTCATAGATTCAGCAGGATAATTAAATTTTCTGTTATAGCGCTCTGTAAGATTACATTCAGGGCGGGGATATTGCCTTGCATAAGCAGCAGCCACAGTTTCGTCTTCCAGTGCCTTTAATAAATTTGATATAAGCATGAAATCCTTTGGTATAGCATCCTGTGTCATAAAAAGAAAGCAATCGGCATCTGATATAGATGCCCCGAGATTTCTGGTACCACCATGGTTAAATTCTTCTTTAGTTACATGCTTCACCAAAAGATTGGAATATCTTTCTTCAAAACCCGGATGTTTATTTAAAAATTCATCATAAATCTTTTTTTCCGTGTTAATCAGAATAATATGCTTTGGCATAACAAGTTGTTTTTCAAGCATATCCATAAGCTTTATAAATTCGTCATTTGGTTTGTATGTAGGAATTATTACATCTACTGTTAACATAAAATATCCACTCTTTAAAAAAGAGGCCAAAAATATTTTCGGCCTCTCATTATTTTTACTATTTATCTGTTACTTTAATTCAAAGTATATTGCGAAGCTACACTCTTAATGTGTTCACTGAAGGACTGTACATCAGCTGAACATTCATAATCTGTTTCATCAAACAGGAATTCGTGAAGCCACTTTACATTATCAGTAAGGTCACAAGCAACTACGCAGCTTCCTGCCTTACCCAGAGTTCCTGTCTTACGGTATTCTTCATATGGGAATCCGTCATTTCCAACAACTTCATAGTTTGCAACATTGCCAAGAAGATCTATTATTTCCTGTAAATCAAAGGATGTATAAGTTTC
Organism: Butyrivibrio sp.; assembly: GCA_024680925.1. Classification (GTDB taxonomy): domain Bacteria; phylum Bacillota; class Clostridia; order Lachnospirales; family Lachnospiraceae; genus Butyrivibrio. The sequence continues at coordinate 28,370 of JAILBM010000333.1, read as the reverse complement.
ACTAAATACATCACCTGCTATATCTGCAAGCTTTGAAGCTGAAACGGTTTTGGCCTTTTCAAGAACTGCTGTAAGAACATCTCTCTGTCTCTGAGCTCTCTGGAAGTCATTTCCAACATAACGGATACGACAATATGCTGTAGCCTGAAGTCCATTAAGTGTCTGTGTTCCTGCTGTTGTCACAGGAGTATAATCAACACCTGCTGTAGCAACGAAGTTATCCTCACCTGCAGCATTTGTTCCATCTTTTGTACCTACCATACTTATCTGATAGTTATTAAGATGTGATATTTCATTCTCCTGAACATTGATCGTAACACCGCCAAGGTCATCTATAACATCGATAAGACCGTCAAAACCTATTGTTACAAAGTCCTCAATATCCATATCAAGGTTCATATTCAGCATTGAGATAGCCTGCTGAGGTCCACCTGCTGCATATGCTGCATTGGCTTTAGAGTATGTATCGTTACTTAAATTTAAATATGTATCACGATAAACAGATACAAGCTTAACTTCACCTGTCTCGTTATTTATAGAAGCTATCATAATTGTATCGCTTCGGGTATTCTTATCAAGCTGCTTACTTCTAGAGTCAACACCAAATAATGCAATATTGGTATAACCCTTCATCTGAACATTGTCTTGAACTGTCTCACTGATACTTTCCTGAATTTCAGTTTCATCAAGTTCAACCTTACCAACCTTAGTAACATTCATCTTAACGAATAAGGTATAAGCAACAATTCCGAGGATAAGCAATACTGCAAGTTCTACCACAAGAATTATTATGCTGCTTTTCTTTTTCTTGGATTTTTTCCTGGAACCACCTTTTGCTCTGCTTGAAGATCTGCTTCCGGATCTGCTTCTTGAATAATCATCCCTGTCATTTCTTCTTGAACTTGAAGAACTGTTTCTTCCGGAACTTCTATGTTCTGCAGACCTCGAATTTCTAGAAGATCTTCTTTCCTCATAATCATAATCATCATAGTCATAATCACGACTTCTTCTCTCAGATGATCTCCTCCTGCTGTCGTAATCATCATCACGTCTGCCAGAGGTTCTTCTTCTGTCATCGTAATCATCGTCACGTCTGTTTGACATTACAAACTGTCTCCTTTTCCCCAAAAAAACTATTCACATATTTATATAGCACATTTATAACATATTAAAATAAATGTGCCACTAAGTTATAATGCCACAAAAATCAAAAATATACAAGATTAAGCATATCTGTTACTTTCAATAAAGCACATATGTTATTATGTCAATATGCATTTTTATTTACAAAACCATGTCTAAAGGTTCCCAATATTATTTTTATATCAAATCCAACTGACCAGTTCTCAATATAATAAATATCATATTCTATTCTTTTTCTGATAGATGTATCACCTCTAAATCCATTCACCTGTGCCCATCCCGTCAGTCCCGGACGAACCTGATGCTTAACCATATATCTAGGAATCTGTTCCTTAAACTTTTCAACAAACTGAGGTCTTTCAGGTCTTGGACCCACAAGACTCATCTGCCCTATAAGTATATTAAAGAACTGAGGCATTTCATCTATACTTGTTTTTCTTAAAAAATGTCCGACTTTGGTAACCCTGGGGTCGTTTCTGGTAGTCCATTCTTTCTTTTCCTGTTCCTCAGTCTGAACTTCCATAGTCCTGAATTTATACATCATAAACGGCTTGCCATGCATACCGACTCTTTCCTGTTTGAAAATAATTGGACCTTTGCTGGTAAGCTTTATGGAAATAACTGCAAAAAGCATAAATGGTGAAAATACAATTATTGCAACCAGGGCACCTACTATATCCATGGCTCTCTTAATAACTTTGTTCACAGTACTTGCAAGAGGTACATATCTTATATTGATAACAGGAAGTCCCTGAACATCTTCTGTGTATGGATTACTTGGAAACAGACTTGTATAATCCGGGACAAATTTAGTATGAATTCCGGATTTTTCACACATGGCTACAAGGTCTTCCAGTCTTTCGTACTGATCCAAAGGCAATGTGATTATAATTTCATCATACGTATTCTTATCCAGCAGTTCCTGAAGAAGATCAATCTTACCGATAACACGAATTCCATGATAAGAAGTATCTATGGGAACATAATCATCCAGAACTCCAGTAATGTCATATCCCCATGCAGGGTTATCTGTCAGTCTGAGTATATATCCCTCTGCTGCTCTCGAATATCCCACAAGTAAAATATGCTTAATGTTATAACCTTTTTTACGTGCATATCTGAGAATTTTTCTAAGCAGTATACTTACTACCGACATAAGTACAACATTTACCACAAAGAAAAATCCAAGCATCATACGCGAAAAGTGAATCTGCTTTACAAATACGTATGCATATACAATATAGCAGATCATACCAGCTATATTTGCTTTTATAATATTGTTAATCTCATACAAAAGGCGCGATGCACGTTTAGAAGAATATAAATCAAAATAATTGTATAAAATAAGATAAATAGGTACTAAGAAATAAAGCGAACGCAAATATTCTTCAAGAGGAAGTCGTCCGCCTATAACACTGGAACCAAATACAATAAATCTCAGCCACCAGGCTATAACATACGAAACAATAACAATTATTCCATCCCCTATAACATGCAGCGCATTAAAATGTGATTGATTATTTCTTATCATAATGTGAAAATCCTTTTAAAACAGTTTATCCATAACTCAATCTGCAGCTTTACATAATTCCCCAGGTTACGGCTGTTTATCCCAACATGCTTTTTATTATTGGTAAATATCTTTTTAAAGCCATCTATCAAGCCTAAAAAGTGTGCTTTTCCCAAATGCTTTTTGACAAAATAAAATTGCTTTATAACAATTCCCACTATGATCAATGGGAGATTTATTATCAGCATAAGTGCAGGCATATTTTTGTATATCATATACAGATTATTGGCACTTGTAAGCCTGACCTTGAAGGCATTATGCCTTGATCCGCTTGTGGCACTACCTACATGATAAACAACGGCACCCGGTTCATAATAATTATTATAACCGTATATGCGTGCTCTTAAACCCAGATCCACATCCTCAAGATAGCAAAAATGGGCATCGTCAAACATTCCTACTTTTTCCAAAAGAGACTTTTTATATATGGCGGCCCCCGCGCATGCCGAGGTTACCTTTTTTCTCTTATTAAATGTATTATTTGGCTGATCCTTGCCTTGAGTAAAGGCCCAGCCTAAAGCACAGTAATAATCTCCGGTATCATCTATAAGGTGCTCTCCTTTAAGAGCAATCATTTTGGAACTGATACTAAAGGCATCCTTGTAATGTTTAATAGCTTTAAGAAGCTGACTTGTTGTGTTATTCTGCAGTATTGTATCATTATTGAGAAGAAAAATATACTCTGTCTGAGCTTGTCTAATTCCAACATTTACCCCATGGGCAAATCCGGTATTAATCCCAAGTTCAACAAGTTCTACCCATGGAAATTTCTTTTTTATAATATCAATACTGTCATCTGAAGAACCATTATCAACGATTATGGTTTTTACCGGAATATCCTGTCTTTCTATACTTTTAAGGCAATCTTCTATATAACCGGAGCCATTATAATTTGGAATAATAATTGTTACTTCAGTTTCTTCTCTATTTGAGGATCCCATAATATAAGATAACCTTCTTCCCTGACAGCCTTGCAAAAGGCAATGCTATCTGAAATTACTGCACATTTTGCTTCTTTGTCCTTGTTTCTATCGGTACTTCGGACAATTTTAGTACCTTTATCGGTTATTTGGGTATCTGAATCCAATTCGCGGTAATTTATATTCTTCCTTGTCGTGTCCAGATAATCAACACCGAGCATTTGCTTGTATAATTTTTGTAATTCCGGTCTTACTTTCATACATCTAAGGTCAACTGCATCAGCATCCTGCTGAAGTACTGCTCTGTGTAAAAAGCCACCACTATATTCTTTTTTCAAACCATTATACAGTATTTCTCCCTCTTCAGAATAAATACCTCCGGCAATAGTTCCGTTTTTATCAATGAGTTTACCGCCAATAATGCCTATATCCGGCCTTGCATCAAATACATCTGCATCATATTCTGTTCTGTAGAAGCCCACATGTGGAAGTTCTACTGCATGTGCCGGAATATTCTTATTTCGTAAAAAATCTTCTACTGCTCTTTTACCTGCATCATAGGCATACCTCTTACTTAAAGGATTAGCGGCAGTAGAAGCTTCATGACATCTCCAGTGATACAGGACTTTAGGAATATGAATAATGTCTCCTTCTCCATCTGTAGCCCTTAAGATCAGATCAAAATCCTGAGCTCCGTCAAACTCTTTTCTAAATTTTAATTTCTTTATAATATCAGAACGAACAACTGTAAAATGGCATATATAATTATTGGATAACAAATAATCACGATTAAATGCAAGCTTTTGATTGGGCTCATAATAATGCATTTGCTGTGCATCACATTTATCCTCATCAGAATAAATAAGCCTTACCGGACAGTTCGAAAACTTTACTGTGCGTGTATTTATCATACTTTTTCTGATAACATGTGCCACTTCAAAGAGGGCATCAGGTGTTAATACATCATCGTGATCCAAAAGTCCGGTATAATCACCTGTAACCATTTCAAGGGCTACATTGGTATTCTCTGAAATACCATTATTGGATTCCAGATGATGATATACAATTCTGGGGTCTTTAGAAGAGTATTCTGCAATTATCTCAGCTGTTTTTTCATCAGTACCGGCATCTGCTAAAATCAGTTCAAAGTTGGCATAGGTTTGATTCAATACAGATTCAATCATTTCTCTTAGATATTTTTCCGGAGTATTGTAGCATGGAACTACAATACTGATGCGCACTGAATCGCCGTTTTCAATCCATGACTTATAGCTTAGCCTTTGATTTTCAAGAAGCTTTTCTGATGGAGGATAGAACTTATATTCCGGTCCACTTTCAAGTTCCATTCTTTCTCTGGCAGCATAATAAGCGGCCTTTATACCATTTCTTTTAGCATATAAAATTGTTTTGATAATTGCGCTCTTTAATCCCATAATGCTTTTATTATAACATTTATAATGATAGAATGAGTAGTGATAATAAAATTTAGTTTGTTTTGAAAGCGAGTATCCATGTACCCCAAAAAGAAAGTTTGTATCATTGTACAGCAAAAAGATGTTCAAGGTGGAATTGCTTCTGTGTTAAGCCGGTATTATGGCAGCATTATTGAAGAAGACTACGATGTAACCTACGTAGAATCCTATTGTGACGGATCTAAATTCAAAAAACTGTTTAAAGCTATAAAAGGATATATTCTATTTTATATTACACTGAAAACAAATACACCTGATCTGGTTCATATACATGCTTCCTTTGGTCCAAGCTTTTACAGAAAAATGCCCTTTGTCAATATGGCGGTAAAACGGAAAATACCTGTTGTTTATCACGAACATGGTGCAGATTTTGATACATTTTACATAAATGCCACAGATAAAAAAAAGAATTTAATCTTTGCTCAATTTAATAAAATGACCCGATTTATAGTTTTATCAGAGGAATGGAAAGAAAAAATATCCACCATTATCCCTTCAGATAAAATACGTGTCATTAACAACTATAGTGTTGTAAAGACTGAAAAAGAAGTTGAAGGTTATATTGATGATCGCTTCAATAATAAAACAGTTCTTTTTCTGGGAGAAATAGGAAAACGAAAGGGTGGTTTTGATCTCCCTGACATAATAACAAGGGTTTTAAAACGAATTCCCGATGCCAGATTTATTATAGCCGGCAATGGAAAAAAAGATGAGCTGGCAGAGATTAAGAATATGATTCCTTTAAAATACAGAGAAAATGTTGAATGGCCCGGTTGGATCAGATATGGCACAAAGGAAGCTGCCCTGGTCAGTTCATCTCTGTTTTTATTACCTTCTTATCAGGAAGGTATGCCCATGTCAATATTAGATGCCATGGGATACGGACTTCCCATTGTATCAACTAATGTAGGTGGCATTCCCCAGATAGTGGATACAACTGCCATCGGTAACGGAAAATTATGTATACCCGGTGATACTGCTGCTATTTCAAATGCTATAGTTTTCTATCTTAGTAATAAAGAGGCACAACGTGCTGCAGGTCGTTGCAGTCTTTCCATAGCTTCAAAAAAATACAGTTTTGAAAATCATATATCAAAAGTTGAACAGGTTTATAAAGAAGTTCTTGGAGAATAATACATGAGATCACCTTTTTTATATTTGAAAAATTATTTTAATATTCTTATTTTGAAATTAAAATATCAGAGCCGATTCAAGGCTGGTTTTATACAAACCTTTGATAAGCTTCATGTAGAAATACATAATAAAGGACATATACAGCTTGGTTCTTATAATCAAAACCGGGGAAATTTATATCTTATAAGTGATAAAGGAAATATTACTATCGGAGATCATTGCTTTTTTAATACAGGTTCAAGCATAACATCAACAGAAAGCATCACCATTGGCAGTTATTGCAAATTCGGCAATAACCTGGTTATTGTTGACCATGATCATAACTATAAAAGAAAAAGTGAATCCGAGCCTGAATTCATAGGAAAACCCATAGTCATCGGTGATAACACCTGGGTCGGTGCAAACGTAGTTATTCTAAAGGGTGTTACAATTGGAAATAACTGCGTAATAGGTGCAGGAAGTATTATAACAAAAGATATACCTGACGGAAAAAAGTATATTTCAGGAAAGACGCTGTAACAGCGTCTTTCTTTTTTAGTACCATAATTAATTTGTCTTCATATCATACAATCTTAAAACCAGATATGATATAGCTATATTTAGCATATTTGGTTTTTTCATACACATATATAACAGTTTATTAGCTTTGGAACTAATTTCCAATGGAGTTTCATGGATCCTTGTGGCTATATCTTCTCTTTTAAATACACCTTTTACTCTTTCTATACATCCCTGCCATCCGCCCCTAAGCTCGTTCTTCATTTCTATAAAGAGCATTTGAACAAATTCTCTGTTCATCTGATACTCTCCATTTGCAATACCCTTTTCCTTAAATATATCAAGAAATGTTTTATAATTAAGCTCAATATTACTTAACAGGCCGGAATTATATTTATGCACTATAGAAGTACTGACAAGTCTGTAATGATAAAAATAGGCATTATCCAAAATCGTTACTCTGTCGCAATCAAGTATAGCAGGAAGAATAATATTTACATCTTCTGCCATTCTTATATCAGGATTACAGTATTTTATATTATCCCTAATAAGTCTGTTATCTATAAGCTTCATGCATCTGGACATAATAATAGGACGTACCTCTTCCCCCAGGAGCTTTTTTTGAATTTCAAGAAGTTCTTCTTTCTCGTATATTCCTGCAGGTAATCCGCTATCCATTTTTTTGGATTCTCCGGTTTTTTCAATTATGTAGCTGCTACTTACTATGTCTTTTATATCATCTTTATTTGCCACTTTAATATAAAGCTTTTCAACCATTTCCGGTTCAACCCAGTCATCACCATCCACAAAACACAGATATTTAGATGTAGCTTTTTCTACTCCGGCAATCCATGCACTCATTAGTCCGCCATTCGTTTTATGGATTACAATAACTCTTGAATCCGCAGCACCATAATTATCACACATTCCGGAACTGATACCATCAGTAGAGCCATCATCCACTAAAATAATCTCAATATTTTTGTATGTCTGATCTAACAAAGATTTTACACATTCATCCAAATAATCTGCTGTGTTATACACAGGAACTATAATACTGACGTCAGCCATTTCTTGTACTTCCTATTTTCTTTATTATAACAACAGCCGGGAAAGAAACTTTCCCGGCTGTAAAATCCCAAAAGCATTATTTACCGATAATAGCCTTAACTGCTTCTGTAAGCTGATCTTCTTTCTTCTGGGCATCTTCAAGAGATGTTCCCTTTACACCCATGTAGAACTTGATCTTAGGCTCTGTTCCTGAAGGACGAGCGCAGCACCAAGCATCATTATCAAGAGCAAAATAAAGAACGTTAGACTCAGGAAGTCCTGTCTTGCCCTTTTCACCTGTCTTAATGTTAAGTGTTTCGCCTGTCTTGTAATCACGGAACTCTTCAACATTCCAATCACCAAATTCCTTAGGTGGGTTACTACGAAGTTTCTCCATAAGAGCAGCAATTTCCTTAGCACCTTCTATTCCCTTCATAGTGATTGAATACTGACCTTCTTTATAATAGCCGTATTTTTCATACATATCCAGCATTGCATCCCATACAGTCTTACCCTGTTTCTTATAGAATGCAGCAAGTTCGCAAAGCATCTGAACTGCAACAACAGCATCCTTATCTCTTGCATGAGTTCCTGCAAGACAGCCATAGCTTTCCTCAAGACCAAATACATAGTTATATGAATTATTCTGCTCGAAAAGCTTAATCTGTTCACCGATATACTTAAATCCTGTAAGGACTTCGATATAGTGAAGACCATGGCTTTCAGCAACCGGCTTTGCCATATTTGTTGTAACGATAGTAGTAACAAATGCCGGGTTAGCTGGCATTGTACCTGTCTTTATTCTCTCTTCAAGAATGTACTCAGCAACAAGCATGCCTGACATATTTCCTGTAAACTGAACATACTCACCACTCTTAGTATCATAAGCATAGATACCCAGTCTGTCTGCGTCAGGATCTGTAGCAAGTACTACATCAGCCTTCTTTTCCTTAGCAAGTTCAAGAGCAAGCTTGAATGCTTTAGGATCTTCCGGATTAGGATAATCAAGAGTTGTAAAGTCAGGATCAGGAAGTTCCTGCTCCGGAACTACATATACATTCTTGAATCCAAGTTCATCTAAGATACGTCTAACCGGCTTATTACCTGTACCATGGAATGGTGTATAAACAATTCTGAAATCATCTGAAACTTCTTTAATAACTTCAGGATGAATACACTGCTTTTTAAGCTCTACCATATATGCATCATCTATTTCTTTACCAATGACTTCGTAGAGACCTGCTGCAACAGCATCTTCCTTAGACATTGTCTTAACTTCATGATAATCTGTGATAGCTTTTACTTCACCGATAATACCTGTATCGTGAGGAGGTGTTACCTGTGCGCCATCTTCCCAATAAGCCTTATATCCATTGTATTCAGGTGGGTTGTGGCTGGCTGTAACCATTACACCGGCAATACAACCAAGTTTTCTAAGAGCAAATGAAAGCTCAGGTGTAGGTCTGAGTTCATCAAATACATAAGCTTTGATTCCGTTAGCTGCAAGACATCTTGCTGTCTCATCAGCAAATTCAGGTGAGAAACGTCTGCAGTCATAAGAGATTGCAACACCCTTCTTTTCTCCACCGTTTTTCTTAATATAATTAGCAAGACCCTGTGTAGCCTTTCTAACTGTGTAAATGTTCATGCGGTTTGTTCCGGCACCGATAACACCACGAAGACCGCCTGTACCAAATTCAAGCTCCTTATAAAAACGATCCTCAACTTCTGCCTCATTATTACGGATAGCAAGAAGCTCCTCTTTTGTTGCATCATCAAAATATGAATCGTTTAACCAATAATTCAATTGTTCCTGTGCAATACTCATTACCTATTCCTCCTCTGTTTTTAACCTATATTTAAAGTTAATCATTACTACAGCATATTTTCAAGCAGAAAAGACTTGAAAACACGCTTTTGTTAACTAAAAACTAACTTTTTTAAATTTAATAATATATATTATCAATTACTTACTGATTCCTTAAGCTGCTGTATCCTTCAACATTTAAAGAAAAGTCACTTCTGTCCAGTGAAAAATTCGGATTATAGTACGGATCTCCCTTATCCAGTACCTTCTTCCATTTTGTCCTGAAATGCTCAGACTCTGCATCATATCTCTTAGCATTGTCTCCTTTATCATCAAGTCCCCTTGACAAAGACTCGTAATGGTACATTTCTGCAAAAGGAGTAAATACATTAAGGTACCCTTTATCTCTTAACTTTAAACAAAAATCCACATCGTTTAAAGATACTTCAAAGGTTTCATCAAAGCCTTGTACTTCATCCCATTTATCTCTTGAAACCATAAGACATGCTCCGGTTACAGCCGACATATTCTGGGCATAGCACAGTCTTCCCATATATCCAAGATTCATTCCCTCCTGACCGTAATGAGAATGGCCTGCTGTCCGGTGTGCACCAAGTTTAAGTACTACACCTGCATGTTGTATTTTTCTGTTTGGAAAATAAAGCTTTCCTCCCACTGCTCCCACATCACTTCTTTGTGCATACATAAGAAGTTCTTCAATCCAGTTAACTGTAATAACCTGAGTATCGTTATTAAGAAGTAAAATGTAATCGCCTTTTGCTTTACTTACTCCATAATTTACCACAGCTGAGAAATTAAACTTAGGTTTTGAGCCATCCGGATTCAGATGTGCTCCATCTTCATAGTAATCTACTATCTTTACTATATCTTTCATTGGGCCGGACTGCAATTGCTCATAATAGCTTCTGATTTCATTACCTGTACTGCCATTTTCAACAATTATTATTTCATAATTATCGTAGGTAGACTTCTCATAAATAGAAGTAATACATCTCTTTAAATCCTCCATGTGTTCACAGTTTGGAATAACTATGGATACTGAAGGAATTCCTTCTATCTCATATGTGATTTTAAAAATAGTCTCAAAGGCTCTTGTACTTGTAATTTTAAAATGATCATAACCATGGCGTCTTAAATGATCTGCTACTGCTCCCTTCGCTGCATCAATTGCATAGGTCTTTGCTTCTATTCCGGAAGCAACTGAACCGGCATGGGATCTCCAATAATATAAAAGCATAGGTACATGAACTATATGCTCAGCTCTGTCTGTAAGTCTTAAGATCATATCATGATCCTGACTTCCGTCAAACTTGGATCTGAATAATTCCGTGCCTTCAAGTAACTGTCTTTTGAATACACTGAAATGACAAATATAGTTATTGGCACGAAGATTATCAATAGCATAATCAGGTTTAAAATGCATAGTTATCATATGATCTATACTATCACCGGAAAATGTTGCTTCATCACAATATATATAATCTGCGCTTTGTTCATTTATAGCCTTAACATAATGGAACAAAACTTCCGGATGCAGAATATCATCATGATCCAGAAGACCTATATATTCGCCCTTTGCAAGCTTAAGGCATTCATTTGTATTACCTGAAATACCTGTATTTTTTTCCAATCGTGAATAGGTAATTACATGTTCACCACTTATACTTAAGGCCTTAGCCTTTTCAGTATATTCTTTTACAATAGTTTCCACATAAGCATGCTGATCATCTGAACCATCAGCAAGGCATAGCTGCCAGTTACCGTAAGTCTGATAAATGACAGATTCTATCATATCTCTTAAAAACTTCTCAGGTGTATTATAAAGCGGAACCAAAATACTTATCAGTGGTGCATAGTCAAATACAGTAAGACTTTCTTCTGCTCTTTTTTCTTCAGATGGAAAGCTCAGAGTACCATAATGAGTCATAGCCTTTTTTTCTATTTGCTTGTATTTAACCTTAGCAATAACACCGGATACTGAACCACAGTTTTTAACTCTGTCTTTTTGCCTTATAACCCAATGCATGGCATTTCTTGCAGGTGTGGAAGCCTTCCATATAGGGTTGTTTTTTATTCTATCAAGTTTAAACTGAACTTCCTGATTTTTGTCTTCCAGTTCTGCTACTTTTTCTGCAAGTTCTGCACTCTTAAGCTTCTCGCGCTCATATGCACTTTTATAATCAAAATCCTTATTATCTGACATTATAACTTCCTGACTGTTACTTAATATTTATTATATTTGGAACCCAGTTTATAAGCCTAAGCTTTGATGTTTTATCAATTGCAATCATACCAATCTGATAATATCCTGACGGAATGGCATCTCTTTTTATTCGAGCTTTATATCCTGTAAGATCTACGTTTATCTGATCCGAAAGCCTTGCTCTTATATCAGGTCTGTAACAGGTATATACACCAAAACTGTATACTTTACTGTTAACTACCTGTGCTCCGCTCTCACCCTTTTCAACCTGTCTAAGTACTATTTTTCTCTCAAAAAATGCGTTGTCTGAGCCAATAACAAAACAATACCCTTTAAAGAAATATCCATCTTCAATATTTCCGTCTTTAATATCATAGAGCCATCTTTCCATAGTCTCAGCATATTCTACTCCTATTCTGAGAACTGCATCCTGTTTTGCTCTATAACCATTTTCATGAACCGTAACTTTCTCATAAGGAAGATCTTCATCCATTGTATAATCTTCCTTAGTCATAATAGCACTAATGGTCTCATCCTGTATAAGATTCTGAGAATAATAAGGATCATAATTGTATAAAGTCTTATGGTTACGACTTAAAATCTCATATTCACCCTTAAGTCTCTCGAGCTTTTTAGCATCTAATGTATCAATTCCACGGCTCAATGATTCATGGTGGAAAAGAGCAATGTGATTACAACATACATTATAATAACCCTTTTCAAAAATAGAGTAGCAAATATCAACATCGTTAAATGCTACTGCCAGCTCTTCCGGAAATCCACCAACCTCAATGTACTTAGATCTGGAAACCATAAGGCAGGCACCTGTAACACCCAGCATATTATGCACACCTCTGTTAAAGCCATGATAATGAACTCTTTTATCATGCATCCTTTGAAGCTTATGTACAGGACCTCTTTTTACATTAGTTATTCCGCAGTGCTGTATAAGGTCACTATCCGGATATAAAAGCTTACATCCCACAGCACCTACGTGTTTCAGCTGAGCCTGGGCTACAAGCTCACGAAGCCATCCTTCCTTAATTGCTTCAACATCGTCATTTAAAAACAAAAGGTACTCACCTCTTGCTTCTCTGGCACCTTTGTTGCACATATGGGAAAAGTTAAATTCCTCAGCATGATACAAATATTTTATATTGGTTAAACCGTTAATATGACTTACGGAATTGATATAGGAGCCGTATCTTACCCTATGGTAGGCATTACTCCCATTATCAACTATTATTATTTCAAATTTCAGACCATTATCATTAGTAGTCTTCATTATTGAATCTATACATTGTTCCACAAGATCCGAATGATCCTTGGAAGGAATAATAATACTTACAAATGCAGGTCTTAAAAGCATATGCTTAGAATTGTGATAAGCTCTGCTATAAAAAACATCCTGTTCAGGATCTCTATGGAAAAGAACTTTTTCAATATGACCTATTGGAAAGCGCATTCCTGTACGTCTTGCAAAGGCATGTTCATGAATTGCGAGCATGCAAAATAAAACATCCGCAGACAAAAGACTTGCTTCAAAACCGACAGCTTCCGGAGAATTTTTCTGAACAGCTGATCCGCCAAGCATTTTCACGGCATTATCATACTCGCTTGATGCCTCGCAAAAGGTTCTTTCTCTGCATGCAAAAATACTACCTATATAAAAGGCATTAAGATATGAATCCGGTGACCAGTCAGGTTTGAAAAAGGGCTTTAGATAATTTCCTTTATCATCTGCCTGATCCTCATCAGCATATACAACATTTATATCCTGATTTTGCAAAAAGAATCTTTTTATCTCATTTTCAGCATTCTTGGTAAGATAACCCTTGGGACTTAAAAAAATCAAAATCTTATTGGCATTACCATTTTCAGTGCTGTGCTTCCATATATCTGCATAATGCACTATTTCTGTGTCAAGGATAGTAATATCCACATCTTCATATGCATCTTTACCGGCAGCCTTTTCCTGATCATGCTGCCACTTATCATATGGATTGCTTTTTTTCTTGAGCTGATTCTTATATGAAGTTCTCTGTCTTTTTACAAGTATCCCCTTCGCTACTTCCTTCAGCATATTCTACATACTCTCTTTAAATTCTTTTTATTTACAGTTATATTATTTATCGAGATCTTCAATATCATCCTGGTCTATTTCATCATTATCATCATAATCATTAAAATCAGAATTGTTTTTCAGCATCTCCGGTTTTATAGATTTGATCTTATTCTTTATCTTTTCCTTAAAGCTTATCTTTTCAGGCTCTATTTCAGCCTCTTCCTTTTCAATAATTGCACCTACTATAGAACCTGCAGTTTCTTCCGGTATCATAGTCATAACCATTTTTACAATCAAATGATTACCCTTAGCGGAAACTTCTTTTTCAGAAATTCCGAATTCAATATTAGGATCTACAGTATCAAATATTATAGTATCATCAGATATCCATTTTCCGTTATGAATTATAGATACATCTATATCTTCACTTTCGATGGATATATCATTCCAAAGAACATTTTTTAAGGTAACAATACATCTGTTAAAAGCAGGGTCTATACGGATAGTCTTAATATCTTCTTCAGTCTCAATATCAAGCTTCACTGTCTGATGATCGTCATAGGCCTCTTCCGGGAAAAAGGACTCTTCTTCGGAGTATCCATTACCCTTATCTAAATAAACCTGTATAAGATCCGTTCCCTGATTTCCTTCATCAGTCATGGCAAGTTCACGAGGAGTTTTGGCATCTTTACCTATCAGCTTCCATATTTCCACCATGGACTTTCTATTGCCGGTTACATACTTTTGGAATTCACTTTCTTCTTCAATAAGTGATTTTTGCTCTTCTTCAGAAAAACCAAGTGTATTATATAAATCCTCTATTCCAAGACTCTCTCTCTTTGAATCCTCAAGGGAATAACAATAGAGCGCCCTAAATGCCAGTTCTTTGGAAGCTATACATTTTCCATAGGTCCATTCATAATCGATTATGGTCCATATCGGTCCATTTACTATGATATTTGAAAAAATAAGATCATAATCGGCTACAGGATATTTTTCGTTATAATCAATTCGTCTGCAATATTCATTAAATAAGGTCTTAAATCCATCCTTATCGTCTTTTGCCACACAAATATCGAACATTGTAGAAAGAGGAATACCATTAACAAAGGAAAAAATAGCACTATTGTCCCTTTCATCCAATTGGCAATCATTTATTTCAAGATCTCCGCCCTTAAATCTTTCCTGAAGCCCTTCATAAGCAGATCTCATATTTCTGACATGCTCTATTGCTTCAGGTGTAAGAGGATGTTTACGGATAACCTTTCTTCCCATCTGGTCAATCTCAATATCGGTACGAATTTTATATTCATCGGCCCTGTCATTGGAGTATTTAGAATAGATTGTCTGAAAACCGGGGCCAAGTATTACTTCAAAGGAATTGGCAAATTCAGGATACATTCCATCCTGTACAAGTCCGTCATAAGCCTGTCTTTCATTAAACAAAACAAGTCTGTCTCTATCGTAATTACGAACATTGTCATATAACTCACCCTGTTTTGGCATATACTGATCTGAATGGAGCATGGTCATAAGCTTATAATCAGGATATGGATAATAAAAATGATAGTCTGTTATACCACAACGTCTGAATATTCTGATCAAGCCATTACGGGTAAAGGTTCTTGCCACACTGTCTTCTGAATAACCTTCAATACCTGTAAAATATGATCCAAGATGATCCTCGGAACACCCCGCAAAATACTTTAGGCCCGTTCTGTTCTCAATGGCAATTACAATACGTCCACCGGGTGCAAGATGCTTTTTTAACATCATAAGAAAATTCTCATAGGGATGCTCGGTTCCTATATAACCCTGTCCATATTCGAATACACCAATCAAAAATATAAAGTTAAAGTCTTTATCAAGATCCGGCTCTATGTCTCTAAAATTGCCCACATGTATAGTTACATTGTTGCAGTCCTTATTTCTCCATGCATTGATCTCGCTTCTTCTCTTGGAAAGATCAACACAGGTAACAGAACCTGCCTTTTGTGATAAGGTACCTGTAATTGCACCACAACCGGAGCCAACTTCCAGTACCTTTTCCTTGCCTTCCATCGGAATCCATTCGACAATATTCCCACGCTGCTCCGATAAATGATACAGAATAGGCCAGTTGGCACGTTGCTCAATTATCTCCTGATATTCTTCTCTTTTATGATTTTTAACGATATCAAGCAAATCATTTTCTATTGCACCATCGCTATATAAATCAAGACCGGAATAGTGTTTATAATTCAGATTTACTTTTCCTATTGTCTGTTCTTCCTGCATTCCATAACCCCGATATTTCTATATATTGCGCATTTATAAGAATAAATAATTCAAAAATTAAATCCTTATTACTCTACTGTTACCTGTGATCCCATATCATAGTAGCCTACAGTGTTTTTATCGGATACCACAGATATGTTTATAGCATCATACAATCTATGATAAACAGTGAAATTCTCTTTTTCAAATCCGGTAACACCAAAACTGATAAGATATTCACCACCTTGAAGAGACATTTTCTGCTTAAATGTTATATTCTTAACATCTCCTGCTTTTACAGAATCAAGAAATGCCTTTTCAACCATTGAATTTGTACCTGTTATTTCTATACCCAAAATATTCTTGAAGGTAAACGCAAATATTGGTGCACTTATATCTTTATTGAACTTAACCTTCATATGGATAGAAAACTCTGTATCTTTAATTATTGCTGTGGTTTTTTTATTTTTATTATCTGTAACATAGAACTCAGTAATTTCAGCAGATCCATCACCATATTCAAGCATATTAGGATTGGATGAATCCTGAGATGCATTCTTAGCACCGTCTTTAGATTCCTTTTTACCTACTTTATTTTCAGAACGAGTCACCTCAGCTTCTGCCGCATCTCTTATTTTCTCGTCATCCAATAAGCTTTCTACATTACTTTCCGGAAGCGGATACTGACCTACCAGAACCTGCTTATAAATATCTATCATTTCCTTTGGAGAACCCTCTCCAAGAAAAACTCCTTTATTGAGAAGTACAGCTCTGTCACAGTATTTACTGATACTGCTAAGATCATGAGAAACAAATAATATTGTTTTACCGTTTCTCTTAAATTCCTCAAACTTTCTGTAGCATTTAGCCTGGAAAAATACATCTCCGACAGAAAGAGCCTCATCAACAATGAGTATTTCAGGATCTATATTTATGGCAAGAGCAAATGCAAGTCTTACAAACATACCACTGGAATAGGTTTTTACAGGCTGATATACATATTCACCTATGTCTGCAAAATCCAGAATGGCATCCATTCTTCTGTCAATCTCTTCCTCGGTAAAACCAATCATCATACCATTTAAATATATATTGTCTATGCCGTTATATTCCATATTAAAACCGGCACCAAGTTCAAGAAGAGCAGAAATATGTCCATTAACCTCCACATTACCGGAAGTTGGATTCAATACTCCTGTTATTATTTTAAGAATAGTAGATTTACCGGATCCATTGGTTCCGATAATACCAACAGTTTCTCCTCTATGTACAGTCAGGCTTACGTTGTTTAGAGCCAAATGCTCCTTATATAACTTAGAGTCTTTTTTCTTAAATCCCAAAGCATCTCTTAAGCGGTCTGTATTTTTGTCATATAATTTATACATTTTAGTCAGGTTAGTAACCTGAATAGCAATGTCCTTATCCATTTAGCTGCCTTTCTTTACATGACATCTGCAAAATGTATCTTTGATCGCTTAAAAATAAGAGATCCAATTGCAAATAGTACTACTACAACAATCCAGAAATATGTGGAAGAATAGAAATGCTCAAAAAACCATGTATCTCCATACATACTGTTTCTATAACCTTCTACAATGTATGTCATAGGATTTAACTTTATAATCCATTTCAAATTATCAGGAATCATGGAAATATTCCATAAAATAGGTGTTGCCCACTGTCCAAGCTGCAGGGCAATACTGATAATCTGTGTCAGGTCCCTAAAGAAAACCACAATTGAACAGGTTGAATAGCTTAAAGCAAGCATCAGGATAAACTCACAGAACATATAATAGAAAATCTGTAATGTATATACATTCGGATAATATCCATAACCTATAGCAACAATAAGCATTACAAGTGCAAAGAATAAATGTATAAAGGTCGCTGCTATTATTTTTATAAGGGGTAAAATACTGATTTTAAACAAAACCTTTTTAACAAGGTAATTATATTCTAAAAGTGAAGTTGTACCATTAAGCAGACCCTCAGTAAAATAAAACCATGGAACAAGTCCTGCTGTAAGGAACAAAACATAGGGTATTTCCAATCCCTCAGATACCATTTGGGCTCTGCTCTGGAATATCTTATCAAAGACAAACCAGTACATCAAAACAGTGACCACCGGCTGTGCCAGTGCCCACACTATTCCCATATAGGATCCCGCATATCTTTTTTTGAAATCATTCTTGGAAAGGCGCCAGATAAGTTTTCTGTTAGCCCATAATTCAATAGGCAGAACAAAAAGCTTGTCATAGGCAAAGGTAAAAATAAAACAAGCCAATCCAATCAATAAACATGCACATATTTTCTTTAGCTGTTCAGTATCCTGATCAGCTAAAGGATTTGTATGCGTAATTATAACTAAAGCAAATATAATTGCTATAGCATATATGATTCCCAGTACCAAACGTTTAGGCAGGTCACTGAAGTGTAACCTTTCGCCATTCTTTTTTAAACTCAAATTATATTCCCCAATCAAGTTTTAGTGATTTGCTTTATAGTCTGCAATTCCAGGCCATTTTGTATCTTTTTCTGAGAAAGTAAGTTCTACACCTTCCTGAAGAGGCCATTCAACTCCAATTTCAGGATCATTCCACTTAAGACCACCTTCATCGTCAGGATGATAAAAATCAGAACATTTATATACAAACTCAGCATAATCAGATAATACTAAAAAGCCATGGGCAAAATTCTTAGGAATGAAAAACTGCTTTTTATTCTCAGCTGAAAGAAGTACTCCAAACCATTTTCCGAAGGTTTTGGAACCTTTTCTAAGATCTACAGCCACATCATAAACTTCTCCACTTACAACACGAACAAGCTTATCCTGTGGGAAATTCTTCTGGAAATGAAGTCCCCTTAATACACCTTTTTTAGAGGCTGACTGATTATCCTGAACAAACTCCACATCAATTCCGACTTCCTCAAAATCTCTTTTGCTATAGGTTTCCATGAAATATCCTCTGGCATCACAGAATACCTGAGGAGTTAAAACCTTTAAGCCTTCTATCTCACATGTTTCAACAGTTAACTTTCCCATCTCTACTCCTTGTCTTAAATACTCTTTTAATGAGCAATATCTTTAAAATCTATTGAATCAATATCTTCAAAATTATCATTTGGAGGATTTCCAACCTGAGCTCCATTATTTTGAGGCACTTCACCATTTTCCGGATATGCCGGTATTCCCTGACCCTCAAATGTAAAATCTCCTGAGGTCATATATGAATTAGAAGCCCCGGGATTATCTGATGATTCTGATTCTGAATTACCCGAAATATCATTTTGTATATTATCAACTGTGATCACAACCTTTGGTACTGCTTCATATTCATCAAAGAATTCACTGTCCACAAGATAACCTGTAAGATTATCACCAATCTGTTCTATTTGAACTCCCGATGCACTTATTGAAGAAGCCTCGGTAATATCAGAATCTGTGTCCTTTCGGTTCCAAAGCGCACTAAATTTATCAGTGTTTGTTGCGTAAACAATCACCAATATAAGTATAAATGCACTAATGATAGTTATAACCGAAAGTCTGAACACTTTATCAGAGCCCATTAGCTACCTCTACAAGATATTTTCCGTAATTAGTTTTCATTAATGGCTCAGCAAGCTTTAGAAGCTGCTGCTTATCTATGAAGCCTCTCTTATAAGCGATTTCTTCTATACATGAAATATATAATCCCTGCCTCTTCTGGAATGTAGCAACGAAATTGGCTGCATCCAAAAGTGCATCGTGATTTCCGGTATCAAGCCATGCAAAACCTCTTCCCATTGTTTCTACCATAAGTTCTCCTCTTGAGAGATATTCATTATTGATAGAAGTTATCTCAATTTCTCCACGGGCTGAAGGCTTAACATTAGCAGCAATATCAACTACCTTATTGTCATAAAAATAAAGTCCCGGTACAGCATAGTTACTCTTTGGCTTTTCAGGCTTCTCTTCAATTGATATTGCCTTTCCATTTTCATCAAACTCCACAACACCGTATTCCCTTGGATCACGTACGTAGTATCCAAATATTGTTGCTCCGCTTTCTCTTGCTGCAACATTTCTTAAAAGCTTAGAGAAACTTTGTCCGTAGAATATATTATCACCAAGAACCAGTGCCACACTATCATTTCCAATAAACTTAGCTCCAATAATAAACGCATCCGCAAGTCCTCTTGGCTTATCCTGAACTGCATACTCAAAATTCATTCCAAGGCTTTCACCTGATCCGAATAATTCCTTAAAAGCAGGTAAATCTCTTGGTGTTGATATTATAAGCACATCTCTTATACCGGCAAGCATAAGCGTTGACAAAGGATAATAAATCATCGGCTTGTCATATACCGGCATTATCTGCTTGGAAACAGCTTTGGTTAATGGATATAATCTTGTTCCGGATCCTCCGGCAAGTATGATACCTTTCATTGTAAAATCTCCTAAATATATTATAGATGATTCCAATATCAGTATTGCAATATTGGCTTTTATAGATTTCCTGAACAGCCTTTATTATGAAAGCTTTTTGCTGTACATGCCTTCATAATATTTCTGATAATCTCCACTGGTAACATTCTTCATCCATTCTTCGTTTTCAAAGAACCACTTTATAGTCTTACGGATTCCTTCTTTGAACATTGTTTCAGGCTCCCAGCCAATTTCAGCTTTGATCTTATCCGGAGCTATGGCATATCTTCTGTCATGACCTTTACGATCTTCAACATAAGTAATAAGATCCTCTGTTACATGTGCCTTTCTTGGATCATCATCAGAAAGCTCCTCACGAAGAACCTCTATAATTGTCTTAACTATTTCAATATTCTGCTTTTCATTATGTCCGCCAACATTGTAGGTTTCAAAAAGTTTTCCTTTTTCCTGAACCATATCAATTGCCTTGGCATGATCATCAACATAGAGCCAGTCACGAACATTTTTGCCATCACCGTATATAGGAAGCTTTTTACCTGCAAGAGCATTATTGATTGTAAGCGGAATAAGCTTCTCAGGGAACTGGTAAGGTCCATAGTTGTTAGAGCAGTTAGTTATATTAGCCGGAAATTTGTATGTATCCATATATGCTCTTACAAGCATATCTGAACCGGCCTTGCTTGCACTGTATGGGCTATGAGGAGCATAAGGTGTTGTTTCGTAGAAATATCCGCCATCTTCAGGAAGTGAACCATAAACTTCATCTGTAGATACATGTAAAAACTTCTTACCCTCTTTAAAGCTTCCGTCAGGAAGTTCCCAGGCCTTCTTGGCTGCATTAAGCATTGTAGCTGTTCCGAGAACATTTGTCTGAACAAAGATTTCAGGATTGACAATGCTGCGGTCAACATGACTTTCTGCTGCAAAATGAACAACTCTGTCTATATCATTTTCTGCAAAGATTTTATCAATTGCTTCTCTGTCACAAATATTGGCCTTTACAAAGGTATAGTTATCTCTGTTTTCAATATCTGAAAGATTCTCTAAATTTCCTGCATAAGTAAGTGCATCTACATTTATGATCCTTATTTCATTATCATATTTGCGAAACATATAATGTATATAATTTGATCCTATAAATCCTGCACCACCGGTGACTAAATAAGTTCTCATTTATATCCTCCAATTTATATATAATCAATAATAATTTACTATACGAACTGAAATATTTTACAACCACACTAAAATATAATCAATATCCGAGGTAGCTTATATTCATGTCAACATTTCCAGAAATGCCGGAAACACTGCCTTTGGATGAATATTGCCAAATATCATATCTGGTTCTTGAATATGTAGGCGATGCTGCATATTGCGCAAGCCAGATTCGATAGCTTGTAAGTGACGTTGTATTTATATAACTGTTTAACCAAGTCTTATTGGCATATACACCTGTTTTATATCCGGCACTTGACATAGTATTGCAGAATGCCTTAATAACTGCAGTTCTCTGATCTGCAGAAAGTGAATCTGCTCTTCCGTTACTTGCTTCCACATCTAAAAATACAGGATATGAAAGACTATAGCCTTTTACAAGGCTCGCTACCATAGATGCTTCTTCTACGGCTTCAGCTTCATTTATAGCTTGTGTAAAGAAATATACACCAACCTTTAAGCCTGCATTTAAAGCTCCGGATATATTCTTTTTATACATAGAATCCTCAATAAGAGCTCCAGCAGAGGATCCTCGATAACCACATCTTATTATAACAAAATTAACTCCACTGTTTTTTACTGCAGCCCAGTCAATGGAACCGTTCCACTTTGAAACATCAATACCCATAACACCGGAGCCTGTAGACAATCTTCCATCGGAGCCGAAGGTATAGCTTGCTCCCTGTATTACCTGATTACCAGTTACATAATTACCGTCCTTGTCAAAGTAATAGGTATATCCATCTATGGTCTGCCACCCTGTATATTTGTAGGTTTTACCTTCAGTAGCAATATAAAAAGCTGAATATTTATAATAATCAGAATATGTAGCCTTTCTGTACACTCCCGTATCTGTATCCTTCACATATACAGTATTACCGCTTTTGTCCACAAGATATGCGGAAGAATCCTTTACTGTTATTGTAATAACAGCTGTCAGATCAGAATCCTCAGCGCTTGTAGCAGTAAGCTTGGCTGTTCCCTCTTTTACTCCCTTTACAGTAGCTTTTGTATCAGATGATGAGGCTATTGTAGCTACTGAAGTATCATCTACACTCCAGGTAACTTTTGTAGATGAAAGTCCGGAAACAGTTGCTGTTATCTCTGAACTGGTATTTCCCACAACCAGTGTTACACTTGATGGTGAAATCGATATTGCTCCATCACTTGTAACAGTTATTTCGCAGGTGACTTCACTGTTATCTGAAAACAAAGCCGTTATGGTGGCATCTCCATCTGAAACACCTTTTACAGTAACTGATTTTCCCTTTTCAGTTGATATTGAAGCAATAGAATCTGAACTTGTACTCCATGTTACACTGGTTTCTGTGCCATCATCATAAGCTATAATCTTAACCGATGCGCCAACTGCTATATTGGCTGTTGCTGCAGAAAGTGTATAGCTATGGCTTTTGGCAGTAACTGTTATTGTTGCCGATACGGTAGTATCATTGCTGAATTTAGCTGAAATAACAGCCGTACCCTCTGAAACACCTTTAATGGTTCCGTCACTTGATACTGTAGCGACATCTGTATTGTCACTGGCCCAGGTTACACTTGTATCAGAGTAATTGGTTTCAACGCTTGCCCTGGTCGAACTTCCAACTTCTATTGAAGTCTGTCCCAGAGAAATACTATAAGTATAATCTGTAGTATCCTCTTCCTCACTTTCTTCAGAGGAATTATCTGTATCTGAACCGTCAGACGAATCCGTAGTAGCTTCTGTTGAAGCATCTGTACTTGTAGATTCATCAGTTCCGTCTTCAGTTGTCATTAAAAACAACTTATTCAGATTGAGTAAATTACTGCTGTCCAGCTTTGCTGAAGTCGGATCTACAATTGTGGATTTTTCTATTGATTTGTACTCAGTAACACTGCTGTCTGTACCTATCTCTGTCTTTGTAGATTCCACATATTCCACTGTATCTGTCAGTGTAGACTCCACTTCTGTTTTTACTGCAGTATCTTCCTTGGCTACATTAACTTCGGATTCTTTTTTTATCTCATCCGAAACATCAACGGTTTTGTACTCGATTGTATCTTTTACAGTGACACTCTGACTTTCGGTACTGATTGTATATTTTGAATATTTCTCATCCGAAAGCTTATCCATAATGAGAGTATATTTACCTGCACTTATTCCTTTTTTGTAGATAATGCCATCCATGTCATCATCTTCATACTTTGTAGTAGAACCATCAGGTAACTTCACGGTAACTGTAAACGGAACACTTGCAATAAGCTTTCCGGTTTGACTATTGTTAAACTTAATCTTTATATCGCTTTGGATAGTGGAAAGATTCATTTTGACTGTGATACCGGTCTCTTCTTCAACTTCTGTCTCTTCTTCGGATGTCTCCTCGGCAGCAATTAAAGATGCTCTCCTGGCATCTGCCACGGCAAGTAGGCCACTTTCTCCGATTATCTCAACACCATATATATCCTCTCCTAATGTAGCAAAGGACTCTACAGCATCGCTTTGTGTCTTGGCTGAAGAATATAAGGTACCCACCCCAACTATGCCTGCTATTATTACAACACCAATAAAAATAGCTACTTTCTCCATCATTCCAAGATTTAAGAAAAAAAACAATATTTTATTTTGATTACCCTTTTTATGTTTATTTGAATAATTATGATAGTCTCTGCTATATTCAGAATCATATCTGTCATCATCATAAGCAGCCTCTTCATATTCATCATCATAAGGATCATAATCGTCTTCATACCTGTCATCTGATTCTTCATAATCATCACTTCCATAATATGAACGATTATCATCTACATCTTCATCATAACGTCTGTCATAGACTCTGTCTGATTCTCTGTCGTAATCGCGGTCATACTCATCTTCTGATTCTCTGTCATAATCGCGGTCATACTCATCATCTGATTCTCTGTCATAATCGCGATCAGATTCGCTCTCATAGCGAGAATCATAATCTATATCATCATTATAATCATCCCGATAATCCGAAGTTTCTTTTTCATATCTCCAGTCGGGATTTACCTCATCCTCTAATTTTTCATCATAGACATCTGCATCATCTTCCTCATCTTCATAGTCATCATCATACTCGTCATCATATGATGCATCCCTATCGTCTATATCTTCCTCATCCTCATACTCATCTTCATAATCATCGTCAAACTCTTCATCAAGATCTAAAAATCCATCCTTATCCCGATGATTGTTCCCCCTACGACGCTGGTTAAATAAAGTAAAACTTCTCCTCATTAAGTTTTCCTCCCACGCGCTTTTCAAAACTATTTAAATTCAATATATGCCTACGCATACATAGTAATTTTATCATTGCGGACTTATTCATGCAACTTTAGTTAAATCAGATAAAAAATGAGTATACCCAAAATTATCAGCGACATACCGCAAATTTTGCCAAAGCCAATCTGCTCTTTAAAAATAAATCTGCTTAAAATCATAATAATTATATAGCTGACAGATTCCATCAAGACAACTCCCATATACGGAAGTCCTTTATAACAGATAATTGTTATAAACATCGATATAACAAGCAGTGCATATCCCGAAACAACCAATATATTCAGATATTCTCTTATAACACTGTCATAGTGTTTTTGAGCACTTTTTTTCAAAAGAACTTGAGAAACAGAGACAATAATCTGCCCAAGCAACATAAGAAATATATAAAAAATCATTTTTCATTCCCGCCTTTCACAGAATTGTTTCCATTGTCTTTTGTTGCATTAATGACTACAATGCCCATCATTACCAACACTATTCCGATAACTTTGTTTATAGTAATTCCCTCATGAAAAATCAGTACACTCCACAGTAAAGACCATAAAAGAGTCATAGCTTTATTGGCATAGGCAACAGATAATTCAAATTTCTTTATAAGCTGCTGCCACATAATGGCATATATTCCCAAAAAACAAAACTCCAAAAAATATAAGGCAAAAAATTTTAAAGAAAAAATTTCCTCATTAGATACAAATTTTGCAATAACAGTGTTCAAACTATAAATCATAACTGCCACTTGCAATAAAAAAATCAAGGATATCTGTTTTCTCATTATCATCCTCCCATAGTAAATGAAGGCAGAGGCAAAAACCTCTACCTTCATATATATTATTTATTAAAAATGAGCTGCGCAAAATGATTCGCTATAATACTTATGCATTCCTCATTCATATGAATATTATCAAGTAGCAGGTCATCACTATTATCTACATCAACTGTTCCATAGTAATTATCCACAAATGTAACACCAAGTTCTTCACAGGTATCAATAATATGCTGAAGATATGTAGGTAGTGCACCATTACCAAAATCATAAGTGTCACCACATACAATCTGTCCCTCAGAAGTATATGCATAGCACATTGTAGGACTCATAACAACTATTCGTATATATGGATATGCCTCTCTGATAGCTTTAATACCTGCATGATAAGCTCCCATAAAGGTAATCGGATTATCAGCATCGTTAAAATCTCTTCCGGCTCTCTGATTAAGATAATCCTGTGCATCATACATAATAACCAGCATATCAACAGTGCTCATATCAAGATTCTGCAATAAATCCACTGACTGATAGTAAGTACTGTCTTCCATAGTTCCTGCCGCTTCTAAAGCCCCTGAAAAATCACCACTTACAATGTCCTTAGTAATATTATAAAAGCTAAACATGTCCAAAGGATAAGAGCTATCGTACACTACATTTCTTACGGAAACACAACTGGAGGGAAATCCTGCGTTATATACAACAGAATCGGTTTTCTCTGCTATCTGTTGAGCCAAACCACTTTCACCGGAATTATAGGTAAAAGAATCATTTCCCAGGCACAATATGGTATTTACACCATCATCTTCATGACCTTCAAGATCTTCAGCGGTTAAATAAAACACATTATCCAGACGCTCAACCTCATATTGGGAAATATCATCCGTTTTTGAAAAAGTAATCTTAGTCCCTGTATTCCACCTGTATAATGCCCAGGCTGATGCAGCAAAGATCAATAAAATAATACCAATAATAATTCCATGAACCCAAATAGGTAAATTAGCAAGATCTATAGACTTCTTTTTATAATGTCCATCTTCATCTGCTTCATCATCAAGGTCATCTTCCTCTTCATCGAGGTTAATATCCTCATCACGATAAGCGGTATCCTCATCCTCTTCATCTAAATCCACTTCATCAAGATCTATTAAATCGTCTTCAGGTTCATTTCTTCTTTTCTTAGACATATTTTTACTCCTCCGTTTTCTTACCATTCAGTTGAAAATAATGTCTCATAATCAAATTCATCTATTATTCTACGCATATCCTCAATAATTTCAGACATTTCTTCACTACTGTTTACTTCCCAGGTTCCATCCGCAAAACACTCTGTCATGTAGGTATTGACCCAGGGTGCGTAATGCAGCTCATCCGCATACTGATTAAGATCGGTTACAACCTCTTCCATGCTGATAAAGCTAAAAAGCCTTACATTATCATAGGTCAAAAGAATGTCTGCAATTTGTTGATACTGTGAAAGAGATGCGTCTAAATGTTTTTCCACAATACAGTCATTCCAGAAAAGCACACTATATGGGGCATAAAAACAATAAAATACAGTATCGGGATTGTCTATAATATAAGGCAAAATATTGGTCTGCAGATTTTGTACCGTCTGGGGCAAATAAACATCCGAAGTTGTCTCAGAATCTGCTTCTATAGGATAGGTATAAGTATGCATAACCCACTGTATATTATAATAATCCGGTGTCCACCAACTGCTGTATACATAAGAAAGATCTGTGGGATTATTATTAATTACCGGCCTTAAAATATACTGTAAAAGCACATCCTTATTCAGTAAGTACTCTATATCATTAAATACAGACTTATCATAAAGATACTCAGGAATAGGATACTTGGTATCCTCAATACCTGCGGTGTACTGATAGGGATCTATGCACAATATAACCGCATCCACCCCACCATTTTGCATTGCAACAGTATCTTCATCAAAAACAATATCAAGGATATTTGAAATATCATGGGGCATAGCTCCGTTATAGCAAAGTTTCAAGGTATCAAGCCCCATATTATCAGCAAAATCATCTGTATCAAAGTTTACAGTCATAGAGGAGCCCACAACCACACTGTCATAATCCATATGTCTTGCCATCCCCGGATTTTGAGTCAACTGATTATCTACCACATAAGGAAAGCCTTCCAACGGTTCATGATACTGAAAAAAAGGATCCACATAAACAACTGCTACAATACATAATCCGAGTAAAATAAATATAGTTGCAAAAAAAGCTATCAAAGCCCTTATATTATTAAATTTTGAGATTTTTTTCTCTTTATCTTTTGACACTTCCAAATAAAACCTCGCTACAATTAAAATCCCAAATAAATATATGTACTGACACCTGAAAGGCTTAAAACACACCAAACAAAAATAACTGCAGTGGCAATAGCCACCGGTTTGGAAATCCTGATCATGGATGCAATTTCAGCCGCATTCCTTTTAGGAATCCAGATAATAAGGCATGCTATAAATAGCACAATCCACATACAAAGCCATCCCGAATAGGTCCATTTGGCAAT
>JAILBM010000309.1 GCA_024680925.1 Butyrivibrio sp. | reverse complement strand
TCTTTTTCGGTAGGAAGGGTCATTACCTTAGCGGCCAGCTCGTCTGCTTCGGCTTTAGTCCATTTGGAGATTATACATCTTGCAGTAAGTACGAGAACGGGATTTACACTGTACTCTGTAAGTCCAAAGGACATAAGAAGTGGAATCATAAGTGGGTCTGCAGCAGCTTCTCCACACATTCCAACAGGGATGCCATTCTTAACTCCGGATTCAATTATATATTTTATTGAACGCAGAACGGATGGCTGGAATGCTGAATAAAGGTATGCTACGTCGCTGTTTCCTCTGTCAACGCTCATTGTATACTGTGTCAGATCATTAGTTCCTATTGAGAAGAAATCAGCTTCTTTTGCAAGCATGTCAGCTATGAGAGAAGCAGAAGGTGTTTCAATCATGCAGCCAACCTTTATATCAGGGTCGTATTTGATTTTCTTTTCATCAAATTCCTTTTTGATTTCAGAAACCATGTTTTTAACTTCTCTGATTTCATCTACTGTGGTCACGAGAGGAACCATGATTTTTACTTTTCCAAAAGCTGATGCTCGTACAAGAGCACGGAGCTGAATCATATAGGAATCCTTGTTACCAAGGCAATATCTTACTGCTCTGTAGCCCAGGAAAGGATTTTCTTCCTGTTTCATGTTAAGGTAAGGGATTGCTTTATCGCCGCCAACATCAAGGGTTCTTATAATGACTTCTTTTCCCTCCATGATTTCTATAGCTTCCTTATATGCCTCAAACTGTTCATCTTCTGTAGGAAGGTGATTGTTATCCATAAATAAAAACTCAGAGCGGAAGAGTCCGATACCCTCACCGTCACATTCAAGAGCTTTCTTGGCATCTTTAGGAGTTCCTATATTGCAATACAGGTCAAGCTTTGTTCCATCGGCAGATTTTGTCTCTTTTCCATAGAAGTTTTTGAGTTCAGCCTGCTTTTTTATAAACTGCTCACGCTTTATTATGTAACTTGATAGAATATCACCCTCAGGGTTTATGTAAATCTCTCCCTCATTGCCATCAACTATGGCGGTGTCTTTGTCCTTAACAAGTGATGTTATATCAGGAACAGATAAAACTGCAGGTATTTCAAGTGCTCTTGCCAAAATAGCAGAGTGGGAGGTTTTTCCGCCAACTTCTGTGATTATGCCAACTACGTTTTCCTTAACAATCTGAGATGTCATAGAAGGAGTAAGGTCTTTTGTCACAAGGACCGTACCGGGAGCTACTTTACTAATGTCTATATCTTCAATTCCAAGGAGTATTTTTAAGATGCTTGTTTTTACGTCAGCTATATCGCTGGCTCTTTGGCGCATCATCTCATCATCCATTGAGGAGAACATTCCGTAGAACATGTCGCATACTGATGAGAGAGCTGCTTCAGCACACTGACCGCTGTCTATGAGCTTTAGCATTTCTCCGGACATGGCAGGGTCAGAGGCCATAACAAGATGACCTTCTATGATTTCAGCTTCTTTTGCTCCGATACGTTCTCTGACGTCAGCAGCCTGAATTGTTGTTTCTTCTTTAAACTTATCAATAGCTTCATTGAAACGCTTTTTTTCAGCTTCAATGTCATCGATTTTTTTATTTTCAAAACTTAGATCGTGTTCTGCAAGAAGGCAGATACTGCCAATGCCTATTCCACGAGAAGCGGCAATTCCTTTATACATGGACACCTCCATAAAATTAGTCACCAAGCCCACTTTCTACAAGTTCAACAGCAGCTTTAAGAGCATCTTCTTCGTCCGGGCCGTTAGCGATGATCTCGATTTCAGCACCACATTTAATACAAGCTGCCATAAGCATCATAACGGATTTAGCATCATACTCTGTTCCGTTAAAACCTATTTTTACTTCACTGGCAAATGGGGTCATTTTCTGACTCATAACGCTGGCCGGGCGCATATGCATGCCCTGTTCATTTATTACTTTTACTCTCTGAGATACCATAAGATTTTCTCCTTTCAAATATAAAAAATTGGAATTACTGTTATATAAAATATTTATTTATTCTTATGTTTGTAATAATTCCGAAATGCTGCAGGAAGGTTATGAGCCATCCTGCAGTAACTATTCTATATATGATTTTTGGCTCTTTTCTCCAAAAGTCATATGAATAACATATTATGCCTCCACATCTTTTTTGATAAAGCCAAGCATTGCACAGGTTACAACTGAACCAATAAGAAGTGCAACGATATAAAGAAGTGGGTTACCTACAGTTGCGAATACGAAGATTCCACCGTGAGGTGCCATAAGTGTGCACTTAAACAGGGCTGAAAGAAGACCGGCTACAGCTGAGCCTACAAGCGTACAAGGAATGACATGTGCCGGATCTGCAGCAGCAAATGGGATAGCACCTTCAGTAATGAAAGAGAAGCCCATGATTATGTTTGAAATCTTGGTTTCACGTTCTGCCAGTGTAAACTTCTTAGGGAAGAACTGGCAGGCAAGGGCGATACCAATAGGAGGAACCATACCACCAATCATGATAGAAGCCATTGCTATGTAACAAGCCTGAACTGCAGGGTCAGATGCTGATGAACCTGCATCCATAAGCTGTGAAGCTGTAGCAAGCATACCTGTTCCAAATACGTAAGCAGCCTTGTTGATAGGACCGCCCATATCTATAGCCATCATTGCACCAAGGATAAGACCCAGAAGAACCAGCATTCCTGCATCTGAGATAGCTGTAAGCATTGCACTGAGCAGTGTGTTGATAAATCCGATAAATGGATTAAGGATAAAGCACATTACAAGGCCAATGATAAAGATACCGCAAAGTGGGTAAATAAGGATTGGCTTGATTCCTTCAAGTGACTTAGGAAATCCTGCTGTAAGCTTTTTAAGCCACAATACTATTGCACCTGCAAGGAAACCTGCTGCAATACCGCCAAGGAAACCGGATACTGTATTACCTGTATTCTGGAATGCAAAGTTAGCAATAAATTTCTGGAAGCCTGAAAGCTGAGAAACATCTGAGCCCCAGACAAATCCTGATATAGCTGCATTACCATTGGCTGCAAGGAGACCACCTGTAAAACCAACAGCAAGTCCCGGTCTGTCAGCTATGGATTCTGCTATATATCCTGCAAGAACAGGAACCATAAGTCCCATTGCAAGACCACCAACATATTTAAAGAATGCTGATAAAGGTACCATAGTACCAAAGTTGCCGCCACCGGTTGCACCATAACCGCAGAGAGTATCGATAAGGAATGCAAGAGCAACCATGATACCACCACCAACGGTAAATGGCAGCATGTGTGATACACCGTTCATAAGGTGTTTATAGAACTTACGACCTAGAGTTTCATCTGTGCCGGAGGATGCCTTTGATACTTCACCACCGCCAACGTGATTGTATACAGGCACATTTCCGCTTTTTGCTTTATTGAGCAACTCATCTGAATGATGGATTGCATCAGCAGTAGAAGCCTTAATGACTTTTTTGCCGTTAAATCTTGCCATCTCAACATTTCTGTCAGCAGCAACGATAACAACATCTGCGGCAGCAATTTCTGCATCTGTAAGAATGTTTTTAGCGCCATCGGAACCATCGGTTTCAACCTTAATGTCTACGTCCATGGTCTTAGCCTTTTGCTCAAGTGCTTCTGCAGCCATGTAAGTGTGTGCAATACCTGTAGGACAGGCTGTAACACCTACAACTTTGATTTTTGATGCCGGAGCCTTAGCTGCACTTGACTTAGCAGCTGTTTCTGCATCCTTTTTTGCTTCAGCTTCATCAATTATTTTTACAAATTCTTCAGGAGTTTTAGCATCTAAAAGACTCTGGCTAAAACCCGGAACCATGAGCATTGTCATAAGCTTGGACAATACCTCAAGGTGTGTGTCCGCACCCTTTGCAGGAGCAGCAATCATGAAGAAGAGCTTGGAAGGTTGTTTATCAAGTGACTTATAGTCAACACCTTCCGGTACAGTAATGGCTACAACACCGGCCTTAGTTACTGCCTCCGATTTAGCATGTGGAACAGCAATTCCCATGCCTACGGCAGTTGAGCCTTTTTCTTCTCTGGCAATAATGTCAGCTTTGTATTTTTGGGCATCAGATACATTGCCGACTTTTACCTGCATGTCTGCCATGATATTGATGACAGCTGTTTTGTCAGCTGCTGAAACTTGCAGCTGTACCCCATTTGGACTTAAAAAGTCTGTAATTTTCATAAACTCTCCATTCTGCGCTAAGAGCGCCATTCCCTTTTTTGTAACTACCCACTAAAACTTAAAGTGTTTCATATAATTCTCTTATTGCCTTACTGTCGGCAAGGTCATCGGAAAAGGCAGTTGCGCTTCCTGCGGCAGTTCCCATCTTCAGAGCAGTTTCATAGTTCTTACTTTCCATGTAACCGGCCATGAAACCTGCGACCATTGAATCACCGGCTCCTACAGAATTTTTAACCTTCCCTTTTGGGACACCTATCCTGAATCTGGATCCGTCTTCAGTGATAAGCATTGCACCATCTTTTGCCATGGAAATCAGAACATTACGAGCACCAAGTTCCTGAAGCTTTTTAGCATACAACTCAATTTCGTCATCAGAAGTCAGTACCACGTCGAACATTTCTCCAAGCTCGTGGTTGTTAGGCTTTATAAGAAATGGATGATATTTAAGGACCTTTTTTAGAAGATCCTTAGTCGCATCCACAACGACCAATACATTTTTGTCATTTTCTTCAAGGCGGGAGAGTATTCTTTCATAAATATCACTTGGAAGTGTATTTGGAATACTTCCTGCAAGAATCAAAGTGTCACCGCTTTGAATCTTATCTATTTTGGTAAAAAGCTCATCTAAAGCTTCTGCTGATATGGCAGGACCCTGAGCATTTACTTCCGTTTCTTCATCAGATTTTATCTTTACATTAATTCTGGAAATACCTTCCTCAAGATGTATAAAGTCTGCAATTATTCCCTTGCCCTGAACGCTTTTCTCAATTGCATCTCCGGTAAACCCTGCAACAAATCCAAGGGCTGTGTTTTCTATTCCAAGGTTCTTTAATATAGTAGAGACATTAATTCCTTTTCCACCAAAATAACATTCCTCTTTGGTAGTTCTGTTTGTCATACCGGGAAGCAGAGCTTTATCCATGTGTACGACATAATCAATGGCAGGATTAAATGTTACGGTGTAAATCATTTATTCTCCCTCCTTTTTATCTCGGATAAAACCTTTATTACGGTTTTATCTATATATTTATTATCCGGTGCTACATCGGTGATGATTGCACATTGTGATAGTTCGGCAAAAGAAACTGAGTTAACCTGCCCAAATTTTGAATGGTCTGCCAAAATACATTTCATATAAGAATGTCTGATGGCTTCCTTTTTTAGCATTGCTTCCTCCACGTCAGGAGTTGTAAAGCCGGCCTCAAGGCTTATGCCATTGGTGCCCATAAAAGCCTTTGTAAAATGGTATTTGGCTATAGCTTCTACGCTGTCAGGTCCTACAATAGCTTCTGTGGCAGATTTAAGCTTGCCTCCGATGATTGATGTATTAAGTCCAAGGTCAATCATCTTTTTTGCATGAACAATACCATTTGTGATATATTTGGCCTTTTTATTCCTGATGTAATCAATCATCTTAAGAGTAGTAGTTCCGGAATCGATATATACAAAATCATTGTCCTGAATAAGAGAGGCAGAATATCTGGCAATTATGTCCTTTTCTTCAACATTTCTTGTTGATTTTATTGCCACAGCATCCTCTACAGTGTTGATGGTTGCCGTATTTAATGAAGTGGCGCCTCCAAATACTTTGATGATCTTATTGGCATCATTAAGAGCATTTAAATCTCTACGTATGGTAGCTGCAGAAGCATCAAATTTATCCATCAGCTCTGTTACTGTAACAGCGCCTTCTTCATTTACCAGTTTTACAATTAAGTCGCGTCTTTCCTCAGTTAGCATATTTTAACCCCTTCAAAAGAATTGTTTCTTTAACTTAAGAATAACATTAGATATAATCAAAGTCAATCATAAACAATCATAAATAATCACAGTAAAAGCTCATAAAAAATCAATAGCGAGCAACACATATATCATTTATCTATGAAAAATGGGATTTAATAATTTATTTCATATTGATTTTATGAAAATATTATATTGAATTTTCGATTGATTAACGAAAATCTGATAAAATATCTTATATGATATTGGTGTAACCATGTCATGCTACAAATAATAAGAAAATCAGAAGAAATTAGATTTTTTTACAAATGCCTTTGAATATAATATATCCATATCAGAGCTTTATGTGATATGAGAAGGAGGTCTTTTTGGAAGAGCAGACTCTTACTAATGAACAGATTGATATAATAGGTGAAATTGCCAATATCAGTATGGGAAATGCAGCTACCACACTTAGTATGATGGTTAATCAAAAGGTAGATATTACTACACCTAAGGTTTCTATTATAAAAAGAAGTGAGTCACTGGATGATTATAACAAGACCTGTGTAATGGTTCAGATACAGTATGTAAAAGGACTTTCAGGTAATAATGTACTGATTCTTAAAGAAAACGATGTTAAGGTTATGACAGACCTTATGATGGGCGGAGATGGTAGTAACACCTCCGGAGATCTTACTGAACTTCATTTAAGTGCCGCATCGGAAGCAATGAATCAGATGATGGGAAAAAGCGCCACATCGTTATCGGATATGCTTGGAATACCTACAGATATAAGCACTCCCGAAGTAAATACCATAGATGTTGAAAGTGTAAAGATCTTTGAAAGAATGTTTCAGACTCCTTACGAAAGATTTGTAAAAATTGCCTTTCATATGACTGTGGGTGAATTGATAGATTCTATAATGGTTCAGTTATATCCTGTTAATTTTGCCATTGAAATGTGTGATAAATTTTCTGAAGGCAATAAATGATTTTTGTAGTATAATAATTATTACGCACTGCATGAAATTGTGCAGTGCGTTTTTATTTTGGAGGAGAAGATACAATGAATAAAGCAGAAACTTTAGAAATTAAAAAGCAGTTTTCACCGGATAAATGTACTATAGATCATATTTGTGGCTGCTATGTAGACCATGAGAAAAATAAGAGGCTTATTACTAAAAATGCCTTTCATTCAATTCCTGAGGAAGAGATGTTTAAATATCTGGATATTTTTGCTCATACTTTAAACGGAACCTTTGGAAAAAATCTTATCAGCCTTGAATTCCCACTTGATCAGGAACAGGTTGGCGGTACTCAGGAATTTCTGTTAACCTTAAGAGATTCTCATCTTGAGGATGATGCACTTATTGATCAGTTTTATGACAAGATCATAGCTAATTATATAAACGGAGAAAATTACTATATTATCCTTGTTCATGCTATATATGATATTCCGGGTATGGCCAGTGACGGAACAACTATGGATGATGCTTCCGATAATATTTATGATTATATTTTATGCAGTATATGTCCTGTTAAGCTTTCAAAAGCAGCTCTTGGATACAATGAATCCAAGAATGTAATTGAAGATCGTTTCAGAGACTGGGTGGTAGATGGACCTACAAAGGGATTTTTATTTCCTGCATTTATTGAGAGAAATGCTGATATACATAATATGCTTTACTTTACCAAGAAACCTGAGGATATTCAGCCTGAATTTATCCAGGCCATGTTTGGAGGGGTACCTCCTATGTCAGCACCTGAGCAGAAGGATATCTTCAACACTATTGTTGCAGACACAGTAGGAGAAGAGGCTGATTATGATATTATGAGAAATATTCATGAAAATCTTCAGACTATGATCGACGATCATGAAGGAGATCCTGAGCCGTTGGA
>JAILBM010000210.1 GCA_024680925.1 Butyrivibrio sp. | reverse complement strand
GCTCTTACTCCTGTGATCAATGGAAATATTTCAGATCCTGTACCGGCCATGCTGATGAAATTAAAAAATGGTGGAGGCAAAATAGAAAATATATATGTTCCTAAGGATACTGAATGGAAAAAGAAAAAACCTAAAAGTATTGATGGCTATTTTGCGGCTATTGATGAAGATAAACAT
Source organism: Butyrivibrio sp. (assembly GCA_024680925.1). Classification (GTDB taxonomy): domain Bacteria; phylum Bacillota; class Clostridia; order Lachnospirales; family Lachnospiraceae; genus Butyrivibrio. The sequence continues at coordinate 5,500 of JAILBM010000210.1, read as the reverse complement.
AAGATTTATATTTCGAAGCCGGAAACTCAAACAGATTATCACAACAGAATAAACGAACCCGAAAATTCTGAAAGGACCCAAAAAGGTCTGTATATGCAGGAGTCACTTAAGCAGGGAATGGTATTTGGTGGATACGTGATGCTTCCCAAAGAATTCATGGAAACGACAGAGAAACTATTCAGTGCTGGAAAATTGAGACTCGGAAGAAGCAAAAAGACACAATACGGAATGGCAACTATAAAAAATATTTCCATTGAGGATTATTGTCCACAGACCATATCTGTAGAAGATGATGAGATGGTGGTTGCAATCCTTAAGAGTGATCTTGTACTTCAGAACAATGCTGTTTTTTATACGGACAATGATCATGTCAGAAGGACTATTGCAAAAGCCTTTGGTTTTAATGAAGAACCTATATCTCAAATGAATGATATTTGCAGATATCGTGTTCTTACAGGATATCATTGTATGTGGAAGATGCAGAAGCCTAAAATTCCAGCTGTAATGGGCGGAAGCGTATATTGTTTTAAAGCTAAAAAAGGCGATTATAAGTCAGAAGTCATCATAGGTGAATATCAGCAGGAAGGTATGGGGCGTGTTGTGCTTATACCTATCAGCAAGTTGGCTGAAATTACTGATGCTTTATACGGAAGAATATCTGTTAAGTCAGTAACAGAAGACAAGGACAGAGTTGAAGAATTTAATCATATGTTACTTTATAATGCGGCTCTTGCTGAAATTAAGGAATATGCTTTTAGATTTAAAACAAAAGGCAATAATAGACATATTTTAAACAAAATCCCCGCAGGAAGAATCAGGCAGATGCTGACTGATTCTGATACTCCGGAGGATCTTTATGAAATGATCAAGAGTATGAAAACCAGCGATGTCAGCAGTGAATCGAAAGGCAAAAAAGAAAATTCTATGGATTTTATAAAAGAGTTTTATGGTGAGGACAGTAAGACAATTGATTTTGCGAAGATGATTGAAGATAAAAATATTCTGGTTGAAGTAAGTAATACACCTGATGTCCTTGAAAGGCTTAAACACAGCTGGAAAGAACCACTGTTAACACTATTGCATATGGTCCATTATCAGAAAGGGAGGAAGTAGTCTATGATAAAAGTTTATTATAGCCTTTCCTTTGAACAGTCCTCTCCGGTGCGAATCGGTAATGGAAAACATGAGGAAAGTGATAATGATTTGATGCTGGATGGAAGAGGACTTCCTTTTATCCCTGGAACTAGTTTAGCCGGCATTATCAGACATCTGGCGCTTTCTATCGGGATGTCTGAAGAAACGGAAAAGAGATTGTTTGGGACTGTTTTATTATCTCCAAAGCCGGGGTATGATCCGATAATTGAAAAGAGTGCTGTTATATTTGGTGATGCTGTTTTGGACAAAACGATCACCAGGGATGATATAGTGTTCGGAAAGCGAGATGGAGTCGGACTAAATGATTGGGGTACTGCAAAGAAATCTTCCAAATTTGACTTCCAAATAGCGGAATCCGGCTGCAGTTTTTATTCAATTATTGAGTGGACAGGAAATGACGAGCAGTATAAAACGGAGATCGATGGAATAATAGAACCGATCTTAAAGCATTATATAGCAGACGGCATTATGGTTGGGGCAAGAACTTCAAGAGGCTATGGACTGTTTAAGCTTTGTGGAAAAAGACGCATATTCGATTTCCCAAAAGATCTAAATTATTGGATCAATGATTTCAATCCTTATGACAGAGAAGCGTTTAAAGATGCATTTGAATTAACCGGTGAACTACAAGAGTTGGAAACAGTTTTAGAGATTAAAGTCAAAGCGACAAGTCAGTTTTCGGTAAGAGTAAATAAAGCAAGAACGGAACTTGCTGAAGATGATTCTATTCCGAATTCAGTGCCTATGGCGAATTATAAAGGAAATCCTGTTATTCCGGGAACAGCATGGGCGGGAGCATTCAGACACCATATGCACGCATTACTTAGAGATGTCGGAATATCTGAAGACTCAGATGAAATGCAGAAAGTTGATGAATTGTTTGGTATGGCATCAGGTTCAGGCAGTACGGGAAAATCCAGACTTGTATTTTCCGAAACGGAAATACTTGTAAAAGATAAGTTTGTGCAGAAGAGTTCTGTAATTAGAACAGCCATAGATCGTTTTACTGCTGCTCCGATTAATGCTGCACTTTTTACAAATATGGTTTATTCGGGCGGTAAAGGAACACTTAAGATCACATACAGAAAAAAAAGCATAAACAATAAATATTTGGAATTGCTTGCTGCATGTATATGTGATCTACATTTGGGACTTATCACATTGGGCGGAGAAGCATCTGTTGGCAGAGGAACCATGCGTGTATTATCTGTAAAGAGCAACGGAACTGACAAGACTGAAGGAATGAAGAATACCATTGATAACGGAGGCACTCTAAACTGGCTGGAGGAGGGCGATGAGAATGAATAGAGATTGGAAAGAATCGGGAGCCTGCTTAGAAACTGAAATTTCTGATCAGGTTAAGCAGTATGGTTATGATTATTTTATTGCATATCAGACTGACAAATTCCTTTCAGGATCTAAAGAAACAGGCTCCCTTGATGGCATTGAGTGGGAGAGAATTTTGGAGATACGCTTGTTTTCTGAATCGAAAGAATTTCTTGCCAGAAGAACTATGATAGGTGTAAATAATCCGTTTCAGTGGAGAATAGCTTCCGAAGAGGGGCTAAAGAAAGATGAATTTATAATTAAATATCAGACACTTGACATTGATTCTACTCATACAAGTCGAGGAGAATCAGGAAATCTTCAATTGATGACAACCGGTGGTGGTAAATACGAGTTGCCGATAGAAAAAGGAATGACCGCTGTAAAAGTTATATCTTATGTTTCATATTCAGAAAAAGATGGAATGGCTTTTATCTATGATAATCGCCTTGCCGGATTTGTAAAGGAAGGGGAAGCCAATGTATAATTCTGTAAATCCGTATAATTTTGTACCATTTGGAAACAGTTGTCCAAATACAGTAAGTAAGGAAAAAACATATCGAGGCGATAGTCAGAAAGACCTTTTATCCGGATGGATCGATGTCACCATGCATATAAAGACTCCGCTAATTGTTCCGGATGTGGCTCACCCTTCATATTTGGATTTGAAGAATCAACGGTATATAAAAAGTGATGAAAAAATAGCAAAAGATAAAGAAAGTAATAATATTCATAATGAATATAGTTTTCTCAAGATATATAATCCTGAAACAGAACAGAAGGAGTATGCAGTTTCGGGAAGTGAAATACGCGGCCTTATAAGAAGCATATACGAAGCTGTTACAAACAGCTGTGTGCCCTTTTTAATGAATGATAAACCTATGAGCCAGAGAGTTCCTTTATATGGCGCCCTGAATAAGCGTGGTCTTTTGGGATATGACGGAAAACGCTGGATCCTTTATAAAACAACCAAGACACTTGAGGAGGTTATAGTTGTTCCTTTATATGAATGTAAAGATAAATACTATATAGAAGATCTGAATAATCAGTTCAAAAACAATCAGAAAATTCTGGGAAAGCTTACTACGTTTGAGGAGAAAATAAAAAAATATAACTATAATAATAAACAGGTCAAATATGGAGTACAGTTTGATAAAAAACAAAAGGACCACAAAAAATGGAATATTATGGTTGCAAATAAAGTAATAGAAAGAGAAGTTGATAAAAAAATAGTGGATTATCTGTTCATAAAAGTCTCAGGAGAGGTAATTAATAAACTTAATGAAACTAATACACCAACCGGAACTTATGTAGAAAAAAAAGGCTGGATCCAGTACAATGTTCCTGTTGATTTAAGTCGCGTATATCACATTGCATATTTAAATAAGAAAGGTGTGGTGTATAGTTGGCCGGATAGTTCTGCCAAAGGTGATGAAACTGAAGAAAAGAAGAATGACATGCTTTATGCCGAGGCATATAAAAAGTTGAAATCAGCAATTATACGTGATGGTGCCGAAAATTATTCTGAAAATGGTAAGCGTATCAATAATCAGACTAATAGAGTTTGCAATTTTGCCCTTGAAAAAGCATTGGAAGATGCTTGCCTTAGTAAAGAAAAACTTGTACCGGTTTATTATTTCAAAGTCATAGATAATGAGAATAACAAAGATATAGTTTACATGTCAGGATCTGCTGTCGGACGTATTGCTCAAAGGAGAAAATGGAACGAAATAATGAAAGGGCATATTCCTTGCGAAAAAGATCTATGTCCGGCATGTTTATTGTTTGGTACGGTAAAAGGCGGAGGAATGAAGGGACATGTAAGGTTTACGGATGCGTTTATGACCACTGGAAATGAAGTGAAACATTCACTACGTACCTTACCGGTTTTAGCTTCCCCGAGAACGACAGCATTTGAGTTTTATTTAAAAAAGCCGGACAATAAGGCAACTTATTGGAATTATGATTTTTACGGTGTGACTGAAAATGGTAATGGTAGAAACAAGAGTTATACAAACTATTATCATCTAAAGAATTCTATGCCAAGGGGGAGAAAGATGTATTGGCATCATAAGCTCGCTGACGTTGATAAGCCCGCTGAGGTTGATAAGACCAATCTTAACAGCACTATGGAAAGCCTTGATAATGGAAGTTTTACTTTTAAAGTTTATTTTGATCAGATTTCTAAAGCTCAGCTTCAGGATTTGATCTGGACAATTGAACTGGGAGATAATAAAGTAAACAGCAAGTATCAGCATAAGCTTGGTCATGCCAAACCATTAGGATACGGAAGTGTTAAGCTGGTGGTTGACGGTGGGAAAGTGCGTCGTTTTGTAAGTAAAGAGAATGATGGTGGCTTTGGCATTGAATTATTAAATCTTTCAGAGACAGGTATTGACGTTAATGCGATAAAACCAACTTTTGATATTAATTCTGATGAAGTGAAAAAACTGTTGATAATGGCCAATATAGAAACCGTTGCCAATTATAATATTGATTATCCACGTAATGCTGTGGATAAACCTATATATGCGTGGTTTTCAAAAAATAGGAAAAACCCAAAGAATTTACATGTTTTACCTGAACCGGATGATGATAATTTGTCTTTTTAGGCAAAGAAAAGAGTCACGAACAAGGGAAACCAATAAGTTGTGCTAAATTAAGAAGCCAATATCAGAGACTTTCAGCTGAAATAGGCTGTAATTGTGCTTTCCAGCGAGTGAAAAATTGTTATCCTTCACCTGTACTTCACGCATTGCAAGATTCAAAAGAAGAAAGTGTTGAGAATATAACACTGTCTGTAAGTAAAACAATGACAAAAGAGTCTTCGGTGGCTGTATTTGATGAGCTTAATACTGCTCAAAGAGTAAAAGACATTGCGCAAAAAATATTGGTGTTGAAGAAACAAAAAAGAAGCCTTGAAAAGAATATTTTTAAATTGGAACAGCAGCTTGAACGGATTTATGATGAGGAGCATGTTGAAAGTCTTGAATGCGACATTGGAATGTTGACCAGGAGG
>JAILBM010000170.1 GCA_024680925.1 Butyrivibrio sp. | reverse complement strand
TAGACAATACTGACATAAACCGTATGTTTCCGGGATATAATGAAGGTGAAACCACACAGCGCCTTGCAGACAACATATTTAATATTCTTCGGGACTACAAATACGGTATTCAGCTGGCAAGCTTCTACATTCCAGGCGAATTTTTACCACATGTAAGGCTTATGAATACAGAATATACAGAACCTACGGATGGCTACCTTTTTGGACTTCCCTATTTTATTTTGCGTAATCCCAAACCTTATGACACCACCACCTTAAATTATAACTGGCAGGTTTTCGGCACCGCTGCATTTTCCTTATACACAAAAGCCACCGACAGGCTTGATGAAGAAAGCGCCGAAATTGCTGTGGAAGCTATTCTTAGATTTTTAGACAAAAAAGGCTTCATAGAGCTTCCATCTATAGGCAATGGCATAAATACCAAATATGTTCCCGATAGCCAGATGATAAATATTCAGACCATAAAGCCGGGGCTTTTCAGGCCTTTGTCGAAGGCAGGTGCAGTTATAAATAAAGGTGATACAATTGCCGAAATTCTATGCCCTTATACAGCTGAAGTACTTGAAAAAGTAGTGTCACCCTGTAAAGGACAGATATTTTTTGTAAGGCACGCAGAAGCTATCATGGCCCACGACCTTATATATAGAATTGTTCCTGCATAATAAAAAAGTCATTAAAAAGCTCCCGGCATCGATATATCATGGATACATCAAAGTTAGGAGCTTTTACTTACATTATTTTCAATTACTTACTCTGGTTTCAATTATTTACACAATTTTTCAATTACTTACTCTGCTGGAATAACCATTCCATTACTGCTACGCAGTTGTATGCATAATCAAATGATGCCATGTGATATGATGAGCTGTCTGTACCGCCTGCTGCCATATCGTTTCCCATTTCGCCTGATTCTGAATCTGAAGGACCACTAAAGCCTCCTTCCGGCATTCCTTCCATGCTTGCACCATCGCCGCTTTCAGAATCACTTGGCCCTGCAAAGCTTTCTGTTGTCTCACCGCTGCTTGTTTCTTCTGATGAAGATGGTCCGCCAAATCCGCCTGACATTGCACCGCCCATGTTGCCACTACCTACAGCACTGTTACCTGTGCTTGGATCAATTGTTCCTGTTGCCCATGATATGAAGTAAGCACCTGTGCTCTCTCCGCTAAAGAGTGAAGAAGCTGCCTCTGATAATTCGTCTACTGACCATGTTCCATCCCACTGTGCATATGTATATTCAACAGAATCTTCGTCAAACATACTCATAACTTCTTGCATACCATTCCATGCATTTGTATCATCTTCTGCTGCAAAATAAACAAATGTCTGACCTTCAAGACCTTCAAGAAGACTAATATCCCACTGTCCGTCTACAAACATACAAGCTGCAAATAAATCAGGATACTCTGATGCAAGAATAAGAGTTGTCATACATCCCATGGACTGTCCTGTACCATAGATTCTATCTGTATCAACAGAATATTCTTCTGTCATATATTCTATAAATCTTGCTGTAAGTTCTACATACTCTGTAGTTGTATAGCTGCCGTGATCATCAAGAATTGTCTCCGGATATGTTGGTACAGCAATTATAGTAGGAGTTGCTGCCTGCCATTCTTCTGTTGCCCATACAAGAGCTCCTCTTCCCTGTGTAAGAGAATAAGTTGCATCTGTTCCTGCACAACTTGAGTCACCAATAAATACTACCATTGGGTATTCTGTTGATTCATCATATCCTTCCGGGAGATAAAGATTATAAGTAATAGAAAGACCTGTCTCTTCATCAGTATATGTCAGCTGCTCAAATAGATCTGCATAAGTATCTACAAGAGTTTCCTCATCCTCTGCAATATCATTGGCTACAACCCCAAGTGTTGTTGCATCTGATGATTCTGCTACCTCTGTCTGAGACTGCGCACTTCCACATGCTACAAGTGATGCCACCATTGCTGCCAAAAGCAATGCTGTTGCAATTTTTTTGAACATAATTTGTTCCTCCATAAAAATATAAAATTACTGGTTTCGTGGAGTTTTTTGTATTGCGAGCTACCATTCGCAGTGGAGTGTTTTATAACGCGAGCTACCATTCGCATATATTTAATTGCGAGCTTTCAATCGCTGTAAGATAATGATATATGAACTCAGAAATTTATCTTACAAAACGTATTCTATGCTATAAACCTTATATGAAACTAAAAAAGCTTTAAACAAATATTAATTATTTTCTAAAAAAATCGTTAATCGAAAAAAGTGAATTATAATAATTAACTTCAAAACAAAAAGTCAGTTTTGCATAGATATAGAACTTAATATTTCTCAACCA
>JAILBM010000068.1 GCA_024680925.1 Butyrivibrio sp. | reverse complement strand
TTTTATATCATAGGAAATTGCTTTCCTATGATATAAAAAACGCTCCGCTAAGGATGCGCACTCGCGCGATAGGTAAATGTTGCATAAATGCAACCGCGCTCGGCGCGAGAATGTCGCAAGCGACATTCTTTGTTCTATATTATTTGATCTTGCATACCTTGCGGTCATAAGTCATAAGTCCGTTGACCTCTTCTTCTACATCACATACCTGAGTATATACTCCGCCGCTTAAGCCTTTTTCTTCAAGAGGCATGAATGTTTTTTCCATAAGATCCTTATAGGCTGTGTTAAATTCTTCAAGGGTATCATAACGTTTATAACCATATACTCTGTCTACACTGGAGTGACCATCGACGTGATAAGCAAACCCACCATATTCCGAGTAAACAAAGGCTCTGTCATACTGATCCCTTTCAGCCTTCAGCTTTCTGAAGTAGTTATGATGACTTAGGTAATCACCACCATGCTGATCATGCCAGCCACTGGCCTGATCTATAGGTCTTGAAGGGTCTGCTTCTCTTGCCAGTTTTGTTGCTTTGTTTGCATCAAACTGCCCCCAGCCCTCATTAAACAACACCCAGGTTGCTATGCATGGGACATTTATAAGCGTTTTTATGGTATCCTGCATTTCTTCTGTCCACTGCATTCTGCCTTCTACCGAATCTCTGGAAAAAATGTGATAGTGTCCCGGACCGTCATGTAATTTGCCAAAGAGTTTTGGGAAAAGGGTTGGAAGGTAGGAAACAACGGGCTTGGCATAGGTTGTTCCTCCGCTTACCATATCCTGCCAGACAATCATTCCCAGTCTGTCACAGTGATAGTACCATCTTGCAGCTTCAATCTTGGCATGCTTTCTAAGCATATTGAAGCCAAGTCTTTTCATTTCTTCTATATCAAAAATAAAAGCTTCATCTGCCGGGGCTGTATATAAGCCGTCAGGCCAATATCCCTGATCAAGGATTCCGTTTAAAAAATAAGGTTTGTGATTTAAACAAAATCTAGGGATACCCTTATCATCTTTTTCTATGGTAAAGCTTCTCATGGCAAAATAGGAATGTATTTTGTCATCACCACAGGAAATAACCAGATCATAAAGATGAGGATCCTCAGGCGACCAAAGAATAGCATCTGCAATGGTAAGCTTCATATTTATGGCATCAGAATCGGAGGCCCTAGTCTGGGTATTTATCATGGAATCATCATCAAGTACAGTTACGGTAACAGGCTCACCTTTTTTGCTGACATATACGGTAAGATCAAGATATTCCAGATTATCTGATGGAGAGATTTTCAGATCCTTTATATAAACACACGGAACCCACTCCATCCAGACAGTCTGCCATATGCCGCTTTGGGCAGTGTAGTACATTCCGCCTCTTAAAAGCTTTTGTTTGCCTCTGCTTTGATGGGAAGAGTCGGTATAATCCACAACTCTTACAACCAGCTCATTTTCTTCATAATAAATATATTCTGTTATATCCACCGAGAAGGGAAGATAGCCGCCGCTATGATAAGCAATTTTCTGCCCGTTCAAATAAATGGTGGCTTCCTGATCCACAGCACCAAAATGAAGGATAAGTCTGCTATCCCCGGAAGGCTTATCAAGGGGAGGAAGTATTTTTTTGTACCATAAAAGCTCATCAGGCATAAGGGTTCTTTCGACCCCTGAGAGCATACTTTCAGGAGAGAATGGAACAAGAATTTTTCCGTCCATTTTAAGTGGAATATCACTTTGAGAGGAGGTAAAGGCATAATCCCAATATCCATTTAAATTGATAAAGCTTTTTCTGACCATCTGAGGCCTTGGATATTCAGGAAGAACATTGTCTTTATCGAGTCCTTCACCCCATACTGTATAAAGACGGTTTAGCACATCGTCTTCGTGGGATTTGTCGATACTGCGAATTGCATCTAGTAAATCCATATAGACCTTCCTTTTAAATTGATAATGGATAAATCAGTTCGCTGCAGTATTTTTGGAAGAAGAAACGGCGATAAGATCCTGATAAAATGCAGCGAAGGTTGCTTCCATGTATGAATTGACCCACAAAAAAGGAACAAAAAAAGTAATGATGCATAAGAGCATAAGTGGGATAAAGCTCACATAAATATAAAAGAGTCTGAATTTATTGCCCTTCATAAGCTTACAGCTGGTGAGAATAAGATTTTTTACAGATCTGTCCGGAAAATCCTGCAGTAGGTAAAAAGCCTGGGAAATAGCAAGGGATACATAGATGTTAATAAGAATTCCAATGGCACCTATAAGAAAGCATACAAATGTCCCGGTTGTGGACTGTGAATATGCAAAAAAGTTAATATAAATTGTAAAGGGAAGATTGACCAAAAGGGCAGCCACAGAATAAAAAAGCTGAATACCGATAGCTTTATTGGGGTGTGACTGAAAACCGTAGAATAAATCAGTAATATTTGCAGGCTGTGAGTATACAACATTCATATACATATAAGCACGGCCTGAAATTATAATACCAAGAAGAAGCTCAATTATAAAAACTGCAACTTCGTAAATTACAAGAGTGTAAATATCTGTAGGGTTAACCATAAAGGATACAACCATATCAAGTACAAGAGTGATTGCTCCGTAAAGTAAAAAAGCTCCTATTGTTGTTGAATACTGGCCTAAAAGTTTCTCCTTTGCTATGGCCTTAAGCTGAGATGATGATTTATAGCTGTTCATGTTGTGTAATTACCTATACAGCAAAATTTACATTAGCACCAAGCCACTTGTTGGCAGCTTCTGCTGATTTTAAATCTTTCTGATAAGGATTCTCCTCGTTTGAATATTTTATATGAGTGGTGGTTGTACCACCGGATACGTAAGTTCTTCCACATTCGGGACAAACTGCCGTGTGAATTGCAACGCCGCAGGAAATTACTTCGCCATTGTCTTTTTCTGCTTTTTCGTAAGCATTGGTAACATGCTCCTGTTCATGGGAGCGAACCTTGGCCGGAGCAGCTTCCGGAGAGATATGTGCTGCTGATTTGAAGGAAACCATTTCATCGGAACCATCCTGATATTTACGATTCTTACAGGTTTCACATTCAGCCGGAGAGGACTTATGTCCCGGAGATTTTTCTACTTCTTCGCCCGGATTTAATATTGTACCCTTGGTCTTGCCATTGCCGTTAATGTTTCCGGCCTGATAACCTGACTTTTCGGTATCGCCCAGACCAAAATTATTGTAGCCATAGCTTTGACTGTTCCCGTAGGATATACCACCTATAGCGCTCATAGAGAACCTCCTTTCCTTGTAAGAAAAAGTTACTGGTCCTGTGTGCCATTAACTATTTCTGTCAGTTCATCCATGAACTCCATGGTACTTATATCACCGTTGGAATATTCGTTTACTATACTTATATATTCGTCGGCATGGGTAAGCACCGGATACATCATGTATCCCATTAAACCAATATTAAATACCAGCCCCAGAATACCGTAAGTGATACCTTTTTTGGCCTGTGGCAAAAAAGATTTCTGCTCACCCTTTGATAGTATTGCAAGTATAATTCCAAGACCTGAAGCAATAAAACCAAAGAATCCGGTTATGGCAAGAGGAAGAGATAAGAGTCCTGCCATCTGGGCACTTCCCGCCATCATCACATGTGGATCTGCCGGGTCGTGTAAGCGATTGTAATTGTAGTTGTTATAGAAATAATTATCGTTATCCTGATTATTATTCCAAGGATTATTGTTGTTATTGTTACTGTTATTATTGTTATTGCTTGAATCCATCCCCATTGGACCTTTCTAAACGTTGTAAATACAATGCTGATTAGACAGCTATTCACTTTAAATACTACCACTACAGCCTTTTTTCTTCAACGAGATTTAGGTGTTTTTTAGGCTTTTTTAATGATATAATAATACTTATGGTGTCGAAAACAGACATTTATTTATTAAACATTCAGAGGGAGTATTTATGGACATTATTCTGAAACTCAAAGAAGAACTGCAGGTTGAAAAATGGCAGGTGGAAGCAGCGGTAAAGCTTATTGATGAAGGTAACACAATTCCGTTTATTTCCAGATACCGTAAAGAGGTTACAGGTTCACTTAATGATGAGGTACTTCGTAATCTTGATGAGAGACTTAAGTATCTGCGCGGACTCGAAGAGAAGAAGGCTACAGTTATTGCAAGCATCGAAGAGCAGGGGAAGCTTACAGATGAGCTTAAAGCCAAGATTGAGGCTGCTGAAACTATTGTTGCAGTAGATGACTTATATTTGCCATATCGTCCAAAGCGTAAGACAAGAGCCAGTGTAGCAAGAGAAAAGGGACTTGAAGGACTTGCGGATATTATACGCGCACAGGAGACTACCAGGACTCTTATTGAGGAGGCAACTCCTTATGTAGATGAGGAAAAGGGTGTCAAAAATGTACCTGAAGCAATTCAGGGCGCTATGGATATTCTGGCAGAGGAAATTTCAGATAATGCTGATTATCGTACATATATAAGAGAAGCAACATTTGATGAGGGTGTACTTGTAAGTACAGCCAAGGATGAAAAGGCAGAAAGCGTTTATGAAATGTATTATGCCTACGAGGAGCCTGTTAAGAAGGTACTGGGACACAGAGTTCTTGCCATTAACAGAGGTGAAGCTGAGAAATTCCTGACTGTTAAGATTAATGCACCTGAAGAGCAGATATTACAGTATTTAAATAAAAAGACAATCATAAATGACAATCCTGTTACAACTCCTGTACTTGAGAATGTAACAAAGGATGCTTATGAAAGACTTATAGCTCCGGCAATTGAGCGTGATATAAGAAATGAACTTACCGAAAAGGCTGAGGATAGTGCCATAACAGTATTTGGCAAGAACCTCCATCAGCTTCTTATGGCACCTCCTATTGCAGGTAAAACAGTACTTGGATGGGATCCTGCTTTTAGAACAGGCTGTAAGCTTGCTGTTGTGGATCCTACAGGAAAGGTACTTGATACAAAGGTTATTTTCCCTACAGCTCCTCAGTTTAAGGTAGATGAGGCAAAAGCAGAGCTTAAAAAGCTTATAAAGAAATATGATATTGATCTTATTTCAGTTGGTAACGGAACTGCCTCCAGAGAATCAGAGCAGGTTATTGTGGAACTTATTCATGAAATCGATAAGCCTGTTCAGTATGTTATTGTTAATGAGGCAGGAGCTTCAGTTTACTCTGCAAGTAAACTGGCAACAGAAGAATTTCCACAGTTTGACGTAGGACAAAGAAGTGCAGCTTCGATTGCCCGCCGTCTTCAGGATCCTCTTGCAGAGCTTGTTAAAATAGATCCACAGTCCATCGGTGTAGGTCAGTATCAGCATGATATGAACCAGAAGAAACTTGGAGATGCTCTGGGCGGTGTGGTTGAAGATTGCGTAAATAAGGTTGGTGTAGATTTAAATACAGCATCAGCTCCTCTTCTTACCTATATATCCGGTATCAGTAAGGCTATTGCCAAGAATATTGTCGATTACAGAGAAGCAAACGGTAAATTTGCAGAGAGAAGCCAGCTACTCAATGTTCCAAAGCTGGGACCGAAGGCTTATGAGCAGTGTGCAGGTTTCCTTCGTATTATGGACGGAACCAATCCACTGGATGCTACAAGTGTACATCCTGAATCCTATGAAGCTACACAAAAGCTTATGGAAAAAATGGGAATTACCATGGAGGATGTCAGAGAAGCTCAAAAGAGGGCTGCAGAGAAGGGCAGGTCTTCCGCTAAGCCAAAGCCTGCAGCACCTAAAAAGAAACAGCCAAAGCCTATCGTAATAAAAAATACAAATACAGCCATGGGAGCAGCGCTGGCAGCAGCTCTTGCAGGTGCTAACCTTTCAGCTCAGGTTGAGGAAAAACCTGCAGCAGCTAAAGAGACTAAGGGAGCAGGTACAGGAAGCCTTTCCCAGAAGATAAAGGATAAACAGAAACTGGCACAGGAGCTGGGAATTGGTGAGATAACTCTTACCGATATAGTTTCAGAGCTTGAGAAGCCTTCAAGAGATCCTCGTGAAAGCATGCCTGCACCTATTCTTAGAAGCGATGTCCTTGATATGAAAGATCTTAAGCCGGGCATGATCTTAAAGGGAACAGTTCGTAACCTTGTGGATTTTGGTGCCTTTGTTGATATAGGTGTTCATCAGGACGGTCTTGTACACATATCTCAGATTACAGATAAGTTTATCAAACATCCTTTGGATGCTCTTAATGTTGGAGATATTGTGGACGTTCAGGTAATTGAAGTTGATATACCTAAAAAGAGAATAGCTCTTACCATGAAGCTTTCTAAAAATGACGGAACTAAGGGCTGATAACATTTTGCGAATGAGATAAATAAATAATAAAAAGTGACTGCTTTATGATGAACTCTTATCCAGAAGATTAATTATCAAAAGCAGTCACTTTTTTATAATCTTATATTATTTTATTTGTTTCTGTATATGACTTCCAAGGCTTTTCTGTCTATTTTGCCATTTTTGTTAAGAGGCATATCCTCTATAGGCTTTAATACATTAGGTATCATAAATGGAGGAAGAACCTCTTTTAAGGAAGCTAAAAGAAGCTTCTTATCTGCATCTCCAGTGTAGAACATAATGATGCGTTTTTTGTCAAAGTCATATATACAGCAGGCTCTTGAAACACCGTCTTTTGCCATGGCAGCAGTTTCTATTTCACCAAGCTCTATCCTGTGACCCAGATGCTTTATCTGGAAATCCTTACGTGATACATATATCAGATTTCCTTCATTATCATATTTTCCAAGGTCACCGGTTCTGTAAATTATATCGATGTACTTGTTGTGTAAAGGGTTCTGAACAAAAACTGCAGCGGTCTTGGAAGGATCATTGTAATAGCCAAGAACTACCGAAGTGCCGGATACACAGATCTCACCAACGATTCCAACTTCTTCTGCAGGTATAAGCTTATCTTCTTCATCAAGGAGAAAAACTTCTTCATTTGGAAATGGTTTACCTGCAGGAATTACTTCATCATCTGCATATTCCCGGTCAAGGATATGATAAGTGCAGTTGCAGGTTATCTCTGTGGGACCGTAGAGATTTACATAAACAGCCTTTGGAAGGTATTTTTGCCAGATCTTAAGCTGCTTAACAGGCATGACTTCTCCGCTGAACATTATAAGTCTTATGGTATCCGGTGTTCTGTAATCAAGGCCGTTCATAATGGATACAAAGCACATGGCACTGACAGCCCAGATAAGCACAGTCACTTTTTTGTCTGCTACATAATCCATAAGATTCATGGGAGAGCTGAAATACTCTCTTGGAATGATCTGTACCTTGGCCCCTGTCATGATACCACTGTAAATATCCTTTACAGATACATCAAAATCAAAGGGTGCCTGATTTCCAAGAATATCTTCATTTGTGATCCCAAATATATCGGTAAAATAGCTTATAAATTCAATAACACTTCTGTGACATACGGTAACACCCTTTGGAGTGCCTGTACTGCCACTGGTAAAATTAACATAAAGAGGATCTATATCCCTTGCTGATTGTCTTACACTTATAAGCGCAGCTTCATCAGTAGATACTTTATTTTGTGCTTCATCACTTAAAATTTCTTCTATATTAAAAACAGGAATATCCGTTTCAAGCTCTTCTGCCTTTGAACAAAAGGTATTATCCGTAATAATAACAGCAGGGTTAAGCACATTTATAACTGACAGTGCTCTGACAAGAGGCTGTCTTACATCTATAAAACTATAAAAGCCACCTGCATAAACAGCACCAAACATGCCGCAGACACCAAGACAGCTTTTTTCCATGTAGAAAGCAACTGGATCGCCTTTTTTTACATAGTCAGTCAGAAATGACCCGGCTCTTTTGGATTTATCTACTGTTTCAGAAAAGGTCATATCCGAATTAGTATCTCCGAAAGCTGGCCTTTCAGGGTATTTTTTTGCAGTTTCTTCCAGTACTTCCAGGACTGATTTATAATACATAATTAACTCCTGTCTGATTATCAATAATCATTTATATCATAGAACCATTCATCTACATCTTCAGAATCTATAGAGTTTATAAAGTCACCGAGAAAATCTGAAAAAGCAGTGGCACCTGTAGTATTAAGGTGACCTACGTCTCTGTAGTAGTCATGCTCAATTACAAAATACTCTGGTTTTATCATATTAAAGTCAAAATAATAAGTATTTTCACCTGTAAATATTTCTTCCAGCCTATTATTAACACGCTGGTAATCATTTATATTATAAACCGAGAGATGATTCTGGTAAGGAACAGAGGCTGCTATTAAAGTAACATTATTATCCCTGCACAAATTTACCATTTTTTCCAATTCTTTAATGACTTCATTATCAATATAGAGTTCTGTGAATTTATTGGAAGTGTCGTTTTCAATTGACCTTGCATACTCTGGTGAAAAGCTCACTATATCCTGGGATAGTACCTCGTCGGAAGCTTCAAATCCATAAGTGTCCCTGTGACCTTCTTCATCAAGAATTGAATCTGCCAGCTTTTCTCTGACATTTAAACCAATGTTGGTATTTCTGTCATATACCCATGGAAAAAAGTAATTAACAGAACCGGGAGTTCCTATAAAAGCCTTGTCGGTAATAAATTCAGCATTGTTCATAACAGCTTCTGATAAAGGAAGAATCTTGTTCTGGGCCTGACAAAAGCTTGCTTCTGCACGGAAATTATCATATCTGTCAGTGGAAAGCATTTCAAAATCTATTACAGCAAAAACAGTTTTGATACCATGATCTTTTATGGCCTGCTCTATTGCCTTATTGGAGTTATGCAAAGACTGCATATTGGTACCCATATTATAGGAAGTAAAACCTGTTTTACCATCCACCACATCAGGGCGAAGAGCTGCAATACACTGGGAAGAGCCTGTGTATATCATATCAAGCTCTGACTTTGTATCATAAGTTGTCCACATCTCAGCACTGGAGCCGAGATAAGGCCTTAGCAGAAATGATAATAAACTGTTGATTACTGTTATTATTGTGATAAATATCGCTGTTTTTAGGAGTAATTTAGAAATTCGCATACATAAATCCTCCTGTACTTGTTGAAACCATAAAGGATCCAAGGAATAAGAAAATCATTAAAAGTAAAATGCTCCAGCGAATAACAATATTTTTCTTCTGAAGAAGGAGGTATACGTCCTTGCCATTTTCCTTTTGAAAGCTGACTGTAAATACAAAAACAATTGCAATTAAAGCGATGATATAGCCGCACATTACATAAACAGGATTTGAAAGATTTGTATTAAATACAACTGCTTTCAGATCAGGTATAAGCTTTGTTATATCAAAGTGCAAAAAGGTTCTTCCAAGACAGTAGAAGCTGTCTGAAATGTCGTAAATACGATCAAAATACCAACCGATGTTTACTATAAAAAAAGTTCTGAGGATTCTGAAGATATGCATATATCTGCTTTCAGAATCAATATGAAGAAAAGCATTTATATGTTTGAAAAACGGCTCCAGTAAATCACTTGCAGCTATTACGATGCCGTTGTACAGACCCCAGGCTACATAGTGCATCTCGGCACCATGCCATACACCTACTATGAAAAACACCAGAATATTGGCTATTCCTGCAGGAAGTACCCTCTTACAATGAGTTCCGAATATTTTGCCGCACCATTTACCAAAATTCTGCATGGGTTTAAGAAGAGCGAAGGGATAAAATACATAATCTCTCATCCAGGCACCCAGGGAAATGTGCCATCTGCGCCAGAAATCACCAAGAGACACAGCAAAATAAGGCTGTCTGAAGTTCTTCATCATGGAAATTCCAAAAAGCTCGGAGATACCCATTACAATATCAATACCACCGGAAAAATCAGCATATTGCTGAGCTGAATAAAGCAGTATACCAAAGACAAAGAAGGCTCCGGACCTGTCGGTAAGTATGCCGCCGAAAATAAGCTCAATGCTGTCAGAGAGCATATTTGCAATGGCATATTTTTTCATAAGGCCGTAGAGAATAACCAAAAGAGCACGCTTTGAATTTTCTATATCAAAGCTGTGGGTTTTGTTAAATTGTACACCCAGCTTGTCATAGCGGTTAATTGGTCCCTGAATAAGCTGTGGAAAATAGGATACGAAAAGTAAAAATCTGAAGAAGTTTTTTTCAGAAGGATATTTTTCGTTGTACATATCTATAAGGTAACTTATGGACTGAAAAGTATAAAATGAAATTCCAAGAGGAAGTAAAAGTCCTGCAGAGGTTTTGAAAATCACGTTCCAATACTTTATATAAGCCAGAATACCGAAATTTATCAAAAGAACTGAAAGTAAAATAATTCTCTTTTTTAACAAAGCCTTGTTTTTTAATGTCTTTTTCTGATCCTTTGTAAGTTCTTTATGAGCCTTTTTGTATTTGACAAAATCCGAGGAAATTTTGGATATATACAGGCCACCGCTCCAAACGGTTATAGCGGTTACCAAAATGAACAGAAGATTTCCACCTCCGGCAAAAAAGTAATAACCCATGGATCCAATAAGCAGAATAACCCACTGAAATTTACGGCAAAACGTATAATAGCAGATAATAAGAACTGCTATGAAAAAGAAAAATTGAATAGAATAAAGCTCCATTATATATAAAAACGTCCCCAAAAGGGACCGGTCCTCCCATAACACTAAAAAGTCAAAAAAATTTTACCATACTACGCATATTTTGGCTAGTTTATAAGGTTTTAATACATAATATCATTGCACAATGATATTTTTTGTAATAATATAAATAGTTGAAATGACAATTTATTATCAATCAGTAAATTCATGAATTTTATAGAGGCTTATTCGTGAAAGGAAGTTTATACTATGGCAAAAGAGATTAAAACAATTGGTGTACTTACAAGTGGTGGTGATGCACCGGGTATGAACGCTGCAATTCGTGCGGTTGTTCGTAAAGCACTTGCAAACGGTCTTAAGGTTAAGGGAATCAAGAAAGGATACATGGGTCTTCTTAATGAAGAAATCATTGATATGGACAGACGCAGCGTATCCGATATTATACAGCGTGGTGGTACTATTCTTGGAACTGCAAGATGTATGGAATTTAAGACAGCTGAGGGACAGCAGAAGGGTGCTGAGATATGCCGTAAGCATGGCATTGACGGTATGGTTGTCATCGGCGGTGACGGTTCTTATAAAGGTGCTATAGCACTTTCAAGAAACGGAATCAATACAATAGGACTTCCCGGAACTATCGATCTTGATATTGCATGTACAGATTATACAATTGGTTTTGATACAGCCATAAACACAGCCATGCAGGCTATAGATAAGGTTCGTGATACGTCTTCTTCACATGAAAGATGTTCAATCATTGAGGTTATGGGACGTAATGCCGGCTATATCGCTCTTTGGTGCGGTATTGCCAATGGTGCTGATGACATCCTTCTTCCTGAGAAATATGATTACAACGAACAGAGAATCATTGATAATATCATTGATAACAGAAAACGCGGTAAGACGCATCACATTATTATAAATGCCGAGGGTATCGGACATTCAACATCAATGGCACGTCGAATTGAAGCTGCTACAGGTATGGAGACAAGAGCAACAATTCTTGGATACATGCAGCGTGGTGGTAGCCCAACATGTAAAGACAGAGTATATGCATCAATCATGGGTGCTTATGCCGCAGATATTCTTACAGCAGGTAAGACCAACAGAGTTGTAGGTTATCGTAACGGACAGTTCGTTGATTACGATATCGAGGAAGCTCTTGCAATGAAGAAATACATCAATGAATATCAGTATGAGATCAGCAGAATCATCTGATATACTACAAAATCTTATAATTGTTCACTATGTGACCTTGCATATTGCATGCAAGGTCATTTATTATTGATAATAATATATTTTAGGCAATATGGATTTTTAATCTTATTATCGTAAAGCAAATATACTCAGAGGAAATGTAATGATAAGCAGCTATACTAATCAAAAGGTAAAAAGGATAGTTTCATATATTCAGAAAAATAAGGCCAGAAGAGAAGACGATGTTTTTATTGTTGAAGGCATGAAAATGATCTACGAAGTTCCCAAAAAGAGCCTTAAGGAAATATATGTATCTGAGAGTTTTTCCAAAAAGAATGAGCAGGATATGCAGTACCTTAAGCTGACGGGAGCTGAGTTTGAAGTTACATCTGATGATGTATTTAAGAAGATGGCTGATACCCAGACTCCGCAGGGAGTTCTGGCTGTGGTCAGACAGTTTCACTATAAGTTATCCGATATTCTTGATTCTAAAGATTCTGCCCCATTGATACTTATTCTTGAGAGCATACAGGATCCCGGAAATCTGGGAACTATGCTTAGATCCGGAGAAGGTGCCGGAGTAACCGGAATCATTATGTCCCGTGATACTGCGGATATATACAATCCAAAGGTTGTAAGATCCACAATGGGATCTATTTTTCGACTCCCATTCATATATACCGATAATCTTTCTGAAATTGTCAAAGAGTTAAAGCAAAGAAATGTAACCACCTATGCGGCTCATTTAAAGGGCAGGCATAACTATGATGAGGTTGATTACAAAAAGGCTACGGCATTTATGATAGGCAATGAAGGAAAGGGCCTTAGCAGGGAAACGGCAGACAGTGCTGATGAATATATTCTTATCCCTATGCTTGGAAAGGTTGAATCCATGAATGCGGCAACTTCAGCGGCAATTCTCACCTTTGAAGCCGCAAGACAGAGAAGACAGTAATTCTTGATCATATATAGTAAATATTTATATATAAATGATAGGAGGAACTAAAAATGGTAATAGGATTTATAGGACTTGGAAATATGGCAAAGGCCATGATTGGGGGGATTCTCAGTAAAGGAATAGTATCTTCAGAGGATATTATAGGATCTGCCAAAACCGCTGAGACCAGGGAAAAGGTAGCCAAGACCTATGGCATACAGGTCAGAGAGTCCAATGCTCAGGTTGCTAAGGAAGCAGACATTATTGTACTTGCTGTAAAACCACAGTTTTTCAGTCTGGTGATAGAAGATATCAGAGAACAGGTTGATGTTGATAAACAGGTAGTAGTCAGCATAGCTGCCGGAAAGACCATAAAGTGGATAGAAGGCGCTTTTGAAAAGCATATTAAGGTTGTAAGAGTAATGCCAAATACTCCTGCTCTTGTGGGTGAGGGCTGCTCAGCTGTATGTAAGAACAGTAAGGTTTCCGATTCTGAATTTAAATTTATTCTTGGCATGCTTAACAGCTTTGGTAAAGCAAGTGTAGTATCTGAGGCCCTTATGGATGTGGTTGTAGGTGTCAGCGGATCATCTCCGGCCTACGTATTTATGTTTATAGAAGCTATGGCAGATGCAGCAGTTGCAGGTGGTATGCCCAGAAAACAGGCTTATGAGTTTGCGGCTCAGTCAGTTCTTGGAAGTGCCAAAATGGTTCTTGAAACAGGAAAGCACCCCGGGGAACTTAAGGACATGGTTACATCACCTGCAGGAACAACCATTGAGGCAGTAAAGGTCCTTGAGGAAAAAGGCTTTAGGGGAGCTGTAATAGATGCAGTTGCCGCATGTATAGACAAGTCAAAGGGATTATGATTTTTTGATTGATAACGGATGGTTTGACAAAAATATATGTCTCTGCTAATATTCTTTCGTAACTATTTTAACAAATATGTAACATTTTAATTACAAAAGGAAAAATGGTATGGAAAAGGCAAAGAGGTTAACCCTCAGACTTCCTTTGCTTATTATTTTTAGCGTCCTATGCATGGAGTCTTTTGGGAATACCGCTATGGCTAATAATACTAGAGAGCAGCTTAGCTCGTTGAATGTAGGAATTGCAAGTATTATCAGTCCCAATGAATCAACAGAGAGCAGTATTGAAACAATGAGACAGCTTTCATCAGCAGTAGAAAGCTCTCAGCAGGAAACAGAACCTGAGGAAGAATCAACTCTGGTTATGGCAAACATAAGCAATGTGCTTAATGTAAGAACAGAGCCAAGTGAAGATTCTGATAAAGCAGGAGTTCTTTATAAGGACTGCGGAGGCAGAATCCTCGAACAGCAGGACGGTTGGACTAAAATTGAGTCCGGAGATCTTGTAGGATGGGCTAAAGATGAATATCTATTATTTGGCGATGAAGCCAAAGAATCTGCTGCAGATGTTGGAGTAACAATAGTAAGCAGTAATACGGATGCACTCAGAATCAGAACTGAAGCCAATGAAGATGCAGAAGTTCTTGGAATCATTACAGATGAAGGCTTCGTAGAGATGGCCGAGGATCTGGGTAATGGATGGATCAGTGTAGTTTATAACGATGAAATCGGATATGTTCAATCCGATTACGTACAGATAAACTTTGAAATTGACTCCGGCGAGACAATGGCAGCTATACAGGCTCGCGAAGAAGAAAAGAAAAAAGCGGCACTTACAGCCAATCGTGGTGCTGTTTCAGCAGATGCTGACGAATTAAAGCTTCTTGCAGCACTTATTCAGTGTGAAGCAGGAAACCAGTCTTACGAAGGTAAGGTTGCAGTTGGTGCGGTTGTAATGAATAGAGTTAAGAGTGGTGCTTATCCAAGCACAATCTATGACGTAATATACGCATCAGGACAGTTTACACCGGCACTCAACGGTACTGTTGCCAAGGTTTATAATAGTGACAGAATTGCTGATTCCTGTGTTCAGGCAGCTCAGGCAGCTCTTAACGGAGAGACAACAGTTGGCGCAGCACTTCACTTTAGAAGAGCCGGAAACAGAGAAGGCTATGTTCTTGGCGATCACGTATTCTGGTAATCCTTAAGACATAGACCGGATATTTATTAAAGCGATAGAAAATTAAATAAAGACAGAGGAGAAAAGGTATGGGAGAGTTTAACTTACATGGAAGAGACTTTTTAAAGCTACTGGATTACACATCCGAGGAAATCGAGTATTTGGTAGATCTTGCTGCTGACCTTAAGGATAAAAAGAAAAAGGGAGTTCTTACCGATGTTTACAGAGGAAAGAACATTGCTCTTATTTTTGAGAAGACAAGTACCAGAACAAGGTGCTCTTTTGAAGTTGCAGCTCACGACCTGGGAATGGGTACCACATACCTTGATCCATCAGGATCTCAGATTGGTAAGAAAGAAAGTATTGCCGATACAGCAAGAGTTCTTGCAAGCATGTTTGATGGAATTGAGTACAGAGGCTTTGGTCAGGATATAGTTGAGGAACTTGCAAAATATTCCAAGGTTCCTGTATGGAATGGCCTTACCAATGAATTTCATCCAACACAGATGTTGGCAGACATTCTTACAATCAGAGAACACTTTGGCAGACTTAAGGGCATTCATCTGGTATACATGGGTGATGCAAGATATAATACAGGCAACTCACTTATGGTTGTATGTGCAAAAATGGGAATGCATTTTACCGCATGTGCACCTAAGAAATACTGGCCTTCACAGGAGCTTATAAATACCTGTCAGCAAATAGCCTCAACTACAGGAGCCGTTATTGATTTTGAAGAGGATCCATATAACGGAACTACAGGAGCTGATGTTATTTATACTGATATCTGGGTATCAATGGGCGAGCCTGATAGTGTATGGGAAGAACGTATTCATGACCTTCTGCCTTACAGAGTTACAATGGATATTATGAACCATGCAGGTCCTCAGTGCGTATTTATGCATTGCCTGCCTTCCTTCCATGACCTTAACACAGGTATTGGTCGTGATATAAAGGAAAAATACGGTCTTAATGAAATGGAAGTAACCAATGAAGTATTTGAATCACCTCGTTCAATAGTTTTTGAAGAGGCTGAAAACAGAATGCATACAATCAAGGCTGTAATGTATGCTACAATATAATTGATTTAAAGCCGAGTATTGATGGGCATAAGTAAATTTTTTATAATATTTATTTCTGACTTTTGTAATCTTGGTTAGTAGTTTATGAAATCCGCAGTAAATGCGGATTTCTGTTTATATGTAGAATATATATAGACTTTTTTGCCACTACAAAACGAACATGTTGATGGTACCTGAAAACAGATTCATAAAATTGAGGTGAAAGATGCTTTTAGTTGTTGATGTTGGAAATACAAATATTACTTTTGGTGTATTTAATGGAAAAGACCTTGTGGCTTCCTTTAGAATGATGGCTAAGACAGGACATACTTCTGATGAATATGGTGTTTATGAGATTGCCATGCTTGAGGCTCAGGGAATTAAAAAAGAAGAAATTGATGGAATAATAATTGCCAGTGTTGTTCCAAAGGTTATGCACTCTTTGGTTTCTTCCTGTATTAAATATCTTGGACAAAAGCCATATATTGTAGGTCCTGGCATTAAGACGGGAATCAGTATTATCACGGAGAATCCAAGAGAAATCGGCCCGGATCTTATTGTTGATGCTGTAGCAGGATATGAGCTTTACGGCGGCCCTGTACTTGTGATAGATTTTGGTACTGCTACCACCTATGAAATTGTTAATGCCAAGGGAGAGTTCTGCGCAGGTGTAGTATCTCCGGGTATCAGAATATCAGCCAAGGCTCTTTGGGAAGATACTGCAAAGCTTCCTGAAATAGAGATAAAAAAGCCTAAGACAATCCTTGCCCAGGAAACTGTTTCAAGTATGCAGGCCGGACTTGTTTTTGGACAGATAGGACAGACCAATTATATTGTAGATCAGATGAAAAAAGAGTTTGGAGATCCCAATATGAAGGTTATAGCAACCGGGGGACTGGGACGTCTTATATCCGACGAGTCAGACAGAATAGATGTATATGATCCGAACCTTACATTAAAGGGACTTCGTATCATATATGAAAAAAATAAAAAGACAAAACCCAAAACAGTTAAGTTTGAAGATTGATTTTATAAGCAGTTAGTGCTTTAATAAAACATCTGATACAAGTTAAAACTTTTGCAGTTTAGAGGAAAATATGAGTAATAATTTTAATGACGAGAATAATTATATGAATGGAACTGATGGAGATGAGCTTAGATCTGAAGATGTTCTTGAGGATATCAACAATTTAAGTGAGACAAGAGAAGTTTTTAGTCTTGACGGATCTCCGGAGGATATAGATAAGGGTATTCATTCAGAGACCTTTGATCCTACTGAGGTTCAGAGAAAAGGTCAGCACCTTATAATCAATAAAGAAAGCGGAAAGGTAATAAATGCCGATACAGGCGAAGAAGTAACAGATATAAATATTGTTACAGAGGATGGAAGTCTTGGAAGTATCTCAGCAAGCGGAAGAATTATTTTGTGCGGAGCAAATGCATATGAGCAGAAGTATTATTTTAATCCGCTTTTTAAACAGATACCTGAAAGTATTCAGAAAGAACTTCATATAATATGTGTTCTTTTTACCCAGCATGTGGGCGGAGTCTTCACCATAGAATTTGAAGATGACGGTGAGGTAACTATTGAAACTAATGCTGATGAAGAAGATATCACCTATGATGAAGTAGGAGCAGGACTTTTGGTAGGTGAAGTCAGACGTCAGAGACAGGACCTTTTTGAAGCAATAGGAATGTATTATCGTATATGCATACTACATGAAAATGCTTCTGATGTACTTGGCGAAGAAGATATTTGATAGTAGATGGATTATATTTAGATGAGTGGATTTGGAAAACTGCAAATTGGTAGTGTAGAACTTGAAAATAATGTAATACTTGGACCTATGGCAGGGATATCTGACCTGCCATTTCGTTTGTTATGCCATGAGCAGGGTGCAGGACTTGTCTGCATGGAAATGGTTAGTGCCAAGGCTATTACTTATAAGAATAAAAATACCGATAAACTAATGGACATACATAAAAATGAACATCCGGTATCTTTGCAGCTTTTTGGCTCTGAACCGGAGGTTATGGCAGAGGCTACAAGGATGATTAAGGATAAGCCCTACGATATTCTGGATGTAAATATGGGCTGTCCTGTTCCAAAGGTTGTGGGTAACGGCGAGGGCTCAGCTCTTATGAAAAAGCCTGAGCTTATAGAGGAAATAGTTAAGGCTTTGGTGTCTGCAACAGACAGGCCGGTTACTGTTAAGATACGAAAGGGCTTTAATGACAGTAGTGTAAATGCCGTTGAATGTGCTCTTGCAGCTCAGGAAGGCGGTGCGGCAGCAGTTGCTGTGCACGGAAGAACCAGAGAACAGTATTATTCAGGCAAAGCAGACTGGTCAATTATTGCAAAGGTAAAGGAAAATCTTTCAATTCCGGTAATAGGTAACGGAGATGTAGTGGATGGACCTTCAGCAAAAGCTCTTTTTGATGAAACAGGGTGCGACGGAATAATGATAGCAAGAGCTGCTCAAGGTAATCCCTGGATATTCAGAGAGGTGGTTTCTTACCTTAAGGGAGAAGGAACCCCGGAGAGACCATCACCTCAGGAAGTTTATGATACTGTAATGAGACATGCTGATCTGCAGCTTGAATATAAGGGTGAATATATTGGTATTAGAGAAATGCGAAAACATGTATCCTGGTATACTGCAGGATATCCGGGTTCAGCAAGGTTCAGAAATATCATAAATCAGATGGAAGATATGGAGTCACTAAAAAAGGCCTGTGGAGATATTTTTTTACAGGGCAACAGATAAATGCGGTTAAAGACCTCATTTTACAAGGCTTTGACTAAACGTTGACACATTCCGATATCATGGGTATAATACTTAAGTTAAATTGGAACTTGAATTTTTATTCTTATATATATAAAGAAGAGATATCTTTTTTTACAAGAACACTATGGAGAAGGGGATAAGAACATGGAAGAAAAGAAAAACATATTAACTTACGAAGGTCTCAAACGTTATGAAGAAGAGCTTGAGAACCTCAAGGTAGTAAGACGTAAAGAAGTTGCTGAGAAGATCAAGGAAGCAAGAGCACAGGGTGACCTTTCAGAGAACGCTGAATATGATGCAGCTAAGGATGAGCAAAGAGATATCGAGGCACGTATCGAAGAGCTCGAGAAGATTCTTAAGAATGCAGAGGTTGTAGTTGAAGAGGATGTTGACCTTGAGAAGATAAGCATCGGATGCAGAGTTATGATTCATGATTTTGATTTCGATGAAGATGTAGAGTACAAGATCGTTGGTTCTACAGAGGCTAACAGTCTTGAAGGCAAGATTTCAAACGAGTCTCCTGTAGGTAAGGCTCTTATAGGAGCTAAAAAGGGTCAGACAGTAGAAGTTGAGACTCAGGCCGGAACATTCAAGTATAAGGTACTTGAGATTCAGAGATCTTAATAAATGAAACTAAACCCGTTGATTGGAAATAATTGCAAAGTTATTACTAAGAAGCGGGTTAATTATTATGTACCCCTAAGGGACTTTGATATGGAGGAAAATAAGTTGGCAGATAATAATCAGCAGAACAACGAACAAAAGCCACAGACAGAAGCAGAGCTTGGACGTCTTTTACAGGTTAGAAGAGATAAGCTTAAGGAATTACAGGATGCCGGTAAGGATCCTTTCCAGATTGTAAAATATGACCAGACACATCATACTCAGGAAATCCGTGACAATGCAGATAAGCTTGAGACCGTTCTTGAAGTTGGTGAAGATGGAAGAACAGTAACACCTTCCAAGGAATCAATCCCTGCAGAGAAGATTGTTTCAATCGCAGGAAGAATGATGTCTAAGCGTGTTATGGGTAAAGCTTCTTTTGCTAATATCCAGGACCGTGACGGACGCATCCAGGTTTATGTATCACGTAATGACCTTGGTGATGAAGCTTATGCTGATTTCAAGAAGATGGATATCGGTGATATCGTTGGTATCAAGGGCTTTGTATTTAAGACCAAGACAGGCGAATTATCAGTTCATGCTTTTGAACTCATT
The DNA here is from genome assembly GCA_024680925.1 of Butyrivibrio sp. Classification (GTDB taxonomy): domain Bacteria; phylum Bacillota; class Clostridia; order Lachnospirales; family Lachnospiraceae; genus Butyrivibrio. The sequence continues at coordinate 981 of JAILBM010000068.1, read as the reverse complement.
CTCCTTTCAAAGTCACTTAAGCCACTTCCTGAGAAGTTCCATGGACTTACAGATACAGAGATCAGATATAGACAGAGATATGTTGACCTCATCATGAATGAGGATGTTAAGGAAACCTTCAAGAAGAGATCAGCTATCATTCGTGAAATCCGTAACTTCCTTGCAGGAAGAGATTTCATGGAAGTTGAAACACCTATGCTGGTTGAGAACGCAGGCGGCGCAGCAGCAAGACCTTTCACAACCTACTACAATGCTCTTGATGAAGAGAGAAAGCTTCGTATTTCTCTTGAGCTTTACCTTAAGAGACTTATCGTTGGTGGTATGGAGAGAGTATTCGAGATTGGCCGAGTATTCCGTAATGAAGGTACTGACACAAGACATAACCCAGAGTTCACACTTATGGAACTCTACCAGGCATACACAGACTATGAAGGAATGATGGAACTTACAGAGAGCATGTTCCGTTACCTTGCAGAAAAGGTATGTGGCACAACACAGATTCCTTATGGCGATAACATCATTGACCTTGGTAAGCCTTTTGAACGTCTAACAATGAACGATGCTATCAAGAAGTATGCAGGCATCGACTTCGATACAGTTAAGACCGATGAAGAAGCTAAGGCTATTGCAAAGGAAAAAGGAATTGAGTTTGAAGACCGCCACACTAAGGGTGACATCATCAACCTCTTCTTTGAAGAGTTCTGCGAGAAGAACCTGATTCAGCCTACATTTATCATGGATCACCCACTTGCAATTTCACCTCTTACCAAGAAGAAGCCTTCAGATCCTGAAAAGGTTGAGCGTTTCGAGCTCTTCATTAACACATGGGAAATGTGTAACGCTTATTCAGAGCTTAATGATCCTATCGATCAGAGAGAACGTTTCGCAGCACAGGATGCTAACGCAGCTGCTGGTGACGAAGAAGCTGAGCACACAGATGAAGACTTCCTGAACGCACTTGAAATTGGTATGCCACCAACA
>JAILBM010000059.1 GCA_024680925.1 Butyrivibrio sp. | reverse complement strand
TGCAGGTGGTATTGACAATATCATGAAAGAACTTATCGATGCCCAGTCAGTTAGACTTCGTCCTCATTTAGAGGCAGGAGACCTTACTCAGGAGCTCTTTAAGACTATTACTGTAGAAGATGCAAGTGAATTGTTGACAGCAGGTAGAGATTGAGAAAAAGGATTATATGGATAGTATTCTTAGAAAATTTGAAAACAGAATGGATATCATCGGTAAAGACCATAATGGTTATGACAAGCTTTACAAAAAAATAGACCAGTACTGGTCTTCAACGATTTTGGGTGTCAAACTTCCGTGACATAGAATTTTCACACATTTTTATACAAAAGAACACAATCAAAACCCTTTATGGTATTAGAATAAAATGCTGTAAAGGGTTTGTTTATACCTACAGGGTATATGCGGGGAAACAACCTCAATGATTATTCTTTAGATTATTCAACGGAGGTTAAAGTTTTGATCAAGGTAAATGATATTGTCAAAGTTTATGGTGAGCACATTGCCGTCAACCATTTATCTTACACCTTTGAAAAAGGCCAGATCTATGGCTTTCTTGGACCAAACGGTGCCGGTAAATCCACAACCATGAACATTATGACAGGCTACATTGCAGCAAGCAGTGGTAGTGTAACTATTAACGATTTTGACATTTTAAAGGATCCTGAAAATGCCAAGAAAAATATAGGATATCTTCCGGAAATTCCGCCGCTTTATACGGATATGACCATAGAAGAGTATCTTAGATTTGTAGCAGAGCTAAAAAAGGTTCCAAAAAAGGAAATCCGTGACCAGCTGGCAAAGGTTATGAGTATGACCAAGATAGGCGATTACGGTAAACGAATGATTAAGAATCTTTCAAAGGGTTATAAACAGAGAGTCGGACTCGCCGGAGCACTTGTCGGATTCCCTGAGGTTATTATTCTTGATGAGCCTACAGTAGGTCTTGATCCTCAGCAGATTATCGAGATCAGAGAGCTTATCAGATCTCTTAAGGACGATCACATAGTAATTCTTAGTTCACATATTCTTTCTGAAATAAGTGAAGTCTGTGATCAGATCATTATAATTTCACACGGAAAACTTGTTGAGAGCGGTACACCTTCAGAGCTTGAAGGAAAATATAACGGAAATCAGAAGATTAAGATTTCTATTTTAGGTGAAAAAGAAAACATCCAAAATGCCCTGGAGCAGCTTGATATTGTAAAGGATATTGTTATATCCGATACAAAGGATTCACAGGGTGCTGTTTCTGTTGAAATCGAAACAAAGGATAACAGTGAAGACAACCGCAATAAGATTGCTTTGTGTCTTGCATCTGCATCACTTCCTGTTATTTCAATGTCTGTAGAAACAAAGACACTTGAGGATGTATTCCTTGCAGTAACAAATGAAACTCCTGCTTTTGACAGTGTTAAAAAGAAAAAAGCAAGAAAAGATGCCAAGAAGATTATAAAAGAAAGCTTTGAGACATCTGAAGAAAATGCTGATACAGATACTTCTGAAATAACTGAAGCATCTGATGAAATTTCAGAATCAGAAAGTAATGAAGGTTCTGATTATGTTGATTCTGATAATACAGATTCTGTTAATGCAGATTTTGAGAATGATAATGAACAAGAAAATGAAACAGAATCTATAGAAAGTAGTGACGAAAAATTAAATAATTCAGAAACAGAAGTGGAGGATGATAACAATGACAGCAATTTATAAAAGAGAGTTAAAGTCATACTTCCACGGCATAATAGGACCTTTGTTTATTTCAGCAATGTTTCTTATGTTCGGGTTCTTTTTTGCCCTGTTTAATATGATAGGTGCCAGCAACAATATAAACGGAGCCATGTACAATCTTGGATACTGGGGACTTATGTTTCTTGTGCCGATTCTGTGTATGCGTTCATTCTCCGAAGAAAGAAAGTCCAAAACAGACCAGCTTCTTCTTACAGCACCTGTTTCGGTTGGACAGATAGTTTTAGGAAAATTTTTGGCTATTGCCACTGTATTTGCAATTCCTACAGCTGTTTTTTGCCTGTTCCCGCTTATTATAAGTACTATGGGTACTGTCCCGATGCTTTGGAATTATAGTGATATACTTGGATTTTTCCTCTATGGCCTTATGCTTATTGCCATTTGTATGTTCTTTTCATCTATTACAGAGAATCAGATAGTATGTGCCGTTATTTCAATACTTGTTATTTTGTTTGGTAATCTTTCTTCCAATATTTATGACAACATTAGTAACACTGTAATAGCCGGAATTTGGGAAGCTGTTTACGATTTCAGCGGAAGACTTGTAAACATGATGACAGGAACCTTTGATTTTACATCAATTATTTATTTTGTTTCTGTTTGTGCCCTTTTCCTGTTCCTTACAACACAGGTTATTCAGAAGAGAAGATATACTCTTTCAAAGAAAAACTTCAGCTTTACTGCCTACAGTACCATTACGGTTATTGTCATGGTGGCTATTGTTGTGGTTGCCAATATAGCAGCACTTCAGATACCTGACAGTATCAGGGAGATTGATGTTACCAGTCAGAATCTTTTTTCACTGACAGAGGATACAAAGAC
>JAILBM010000054.1 GCA_024680925.1 Butyrivibrio sp. | reverse complement strand
CCCTCACCCCAACTACATTTCGAATACCGGGCATTATTTGCTTAATAAGGACTTCAGAGCATTGAGAGCATTTTCCAGAGTCTGCTTTATTTTATTCAGGGTTCCGATATCATCTGTTGCCACGTCACTGTCTGATGCTGTGGAAGATGAGGCACTATCTGAAGAATCTGTATTTTCTGCAGGTGCTTCTGTGACATCTGCAGGAACTTTGCCATTGTCCTCAGGTTTAACTGTTTCATTTCCTTCAGGTCTTCCTTCATCGCTACCTTCAGGTTTAGATGTACCTTCATATTCCTTTAAGAGCTTTTCAAGAACTTCATCCTCAGGCTCCTGAATATCATCTACATCAATCTCAACATCGCGCATGGCATCTAAAAGAGCATCTCTTGCTGTAAGGACAGCTTCATGAAGGGATTTAATTTCTTCCTCTGTACTGTCTTCTGAATCAAGAGCTTCTTTTTCTTCATCAAGGGCATCCTGATATGCGTCAAGAAGTTCCTGAAGTGCTGTCTGAAGCTCTTCATCTTCAACAGAATCTATAAGCTCCTGAGCTGCGTCTGTATTTATATATTCTTCTGTAATAAATTCCTTACGTTCATCTTCATCTTCGTAGAAACGCTTTAAGCCTTTATTTGCCTCCTCCTGAACAGGGGCTTCTTTTAACTCACCATCCATTGAAGAACTTGAAGCAGCATTACCATTTTCAGGCATACCCTTTTCCATGTCGCCCGGTTTGTTCTCACCCTTTCCGGGGCCCTGTTCCTGCATCTGAGCAGGTGGCTGTTCATTGTTTGCAGCATTAACTGTGATAGCGCTGCCAATGCTCATAGCACCCACTAATGTGATAATTGACAATCTTTTTACAAGTCTTAATTTCATGTTTACTCCTCCAATTAAGTAATAGATTTAAGTCTCTATAAACTAATTCGGGTAGCGGAGATAAAAAAAGGGGTTTAGAATAAATTTTGTTTATCCATTTTTTAGAAAGTTATCACTAATATGAGATATAATTTAAAAAGAAATAAATATAAACGTAATAACGGAGATATATATGAAATTATTACTTGTTGAAGATGAAAAACCAATGCTTAAGGCGCTTCATGAAATACTTTTAAGAGAAGGTTACGATGTCACGGAAGCAGAAGATGGAGAAACAGCCCTTGGCCAGATACTGACTGATGTATATGATGTTGTGGTTCTTGACGTAATGCTTCCCAAAATGTCGGGGATTGAGGTTGCCCATAAGGCAAGAACTCACGGAATAAAGACGCCCATACTTATGCTGACGGCCATGAGTGAACTGGATGATAAGGTTACGGGGCTTGACAGTGGAGCAGATGATTATCTTACTAAGCCTTTTATGACAAAAGAGCTTTTGGCAAGGCTTAGGGCTCTTTGCAGAAGAAATGTACAATCTGTGGACGGAAGCCTTTCGGCAGGTGATCTATGTCTTGATGTACAGGGATTAAGTCTTAGTTCAACCAAAACCGGACAAAGTGTAAGACTTTCCGAAAAGGAACTTAGAATTCTGGAATATTTAATAGCTAACCAGGAACAAATAGTTTCAAGAGAACAGATTGCCACAAAAATCTGGGGCTTTGAAAGTGATGCTGAATACAATAATGTAGAAGTATATATATCTTTTACCAGAAAAAAGCTTTCATTTATAGGAACTGATATGGAAATAAAGGCTGTACGAGGCCTTGGATATCAGATAAAGAAAAAGAGCTGAGAACAGTTCTGCAAAAATAAGGATGTTAAATAAAAAAGGATTCCTGTATGTTTATAAAAACAAGACTTAAAATAATGATATTTATTACTATGACAGTTACTTTAATATTAGTAGCTACCATAGGAGCAATTTATCTTTCTTCATATATCGAAGAATACAATCAGACAGTCGGACAAAGTGAAAATGGAATTCTCAGCCTTTTTGAATACGGGAATTTCGAGGATAACGGACCACCGCCTTTACCTGAAGATCTATCAGGTACCGATATGCCGGGGCAGGGAAATGCACTTGCAGGAAGAGAAGCTGCCGCTACCATGGAAATGTCAGTAATCAAGCGCTTTGTAGGGGTAATCATTAAAAATACCTTCAGAATCGGTGGCATAATAATAGTTATAGTTTTTATATCTTCTTATTTCATAGCCGGCTGGATCATAAAACCTGTAGAAGAAAGTTATAAAAAGCAGAAACAGTTTATTTCCGATGCAGGACATGAGCTCAAAACTCCTATAGCAGCCATTGATACTAATGCAGAGCTCCTATACTCAGATATCGGAGAAAATAAATGGCTTGAAAGCATACGCTATGAAAGTGGCAGAATGAACGTCCTTATAAGACAGATGCTGGATCTTGCCCGTACGGAAAATATAGAGCATAAAAAAGAAGAAATGGATCTTAGCAGGCTTATTACCGGCAGTGTTCTTCCTTATGAAGGTGTTGCCTTTGAAAAAGGATTTATCATAGATACAAAGATTGAAGATGATATCTCTTTTAAGGGCGATAAGAGCCAAATGGAACAACTCTCAGCCATTCTTATTGATAATGCCATATCTCATGCAAAAGGTAAGGGAAACATTGAAGTTGAACTTAAGAAAGAAGGCGGAAATATCATTTTTAAGGTTAGTAACCCCGGAAATCCCATTTCCGATAAGGATGCAAAAAATCTTTTTGAAAGATTTTACAGAGCAGATCAATCCCATACAGACACAGGCCATTACGGCCTTGGGCTTTCCATTGCCAAGGCTATTGTTACAAGACACAAGGGAAATATATCGGTAAAAAGCGAAGAAGGAATTAATATTTTCACGGTAAAATTTTAAAACTATTTATTTTTCTTTAAGAAATTTTCAATCTAGCTTCAATCTTCATATAGATAATGATATTAAAGTTAAAAAAGCCTTTGATACCTTTATCCTCTATAAAACCTTGGTATCAGGCATATTTAATATTAAATGGAGGCAGAATCTATTATGAAAAGAAAGAAATTTCTGGCACTAATGACATCAGCAGCTCTTGTAATGTCAATGGTTGGATGCTCAAGTACAGAGACAACCACAGAAACCAAAGAGTCTGCAGATACAACAGCAGCAACAGAAACGACCGAAGCAACAGAAGCAGCAACAGAAACATCTCAGGAAGCTGTTGAAGAAACAGAAGAAGAAACTGAAGTAGCAACATCATCTCTTGAAGCCACATCAGAGGAAGAAAGAGCTTATATTGAAGAAACTCTTAATCTTGCAAATAATGAAGAAGTAACCTGGTCCTACGATTCAGAGGCAGATGCCTGGACCATGAGCATAGTAACAGCAGTTGCTTATGCTGAGATCGAAGATGAAGAAGGTGTTTCGGTATGCGTACCGGGCGCTTACATCAAGGGTATTGATACAGACGGTGATGGAGTAGAAGACATCACAGCAGACAATTATACCGAGGAAGTTCACGGACAGCTGGTAATTGACTACGAAGCAGAAGTTACAAGTTCAAACGGTCAGGTTTATACAGCTTCTACAGCACCGGTAATCTTAAATACAGGTGCAGCCGGATACAGTTCTTCAACTAATACAACAGCAGCTACAACCTATGCTTCCGAAGGATATATCAACGTATCCTGCGGTAACAGAGGAAAAAATGACACAGCTACTGATGAAGACGGTAATGAATATTATACAGGTGATGCTCCTTCATGTCTTGCAGATCAGAAGGCAGCTACAAGATTCGTTAAGTACAACATTCTCCTTGGAAATCTTCCGGGAAGCACAGAGTACTGGGTATCTACAGGAGGAAGCGGCGGCGGAGCTCATGCAACAATGTTTGCTGCAACCTCTAACAGTTCAGACTTCTATGATTATCAGATTGAAGTTGGTTCAGTTGGTGTATATGTAAATGAAGATGGCACATATGATACAACTGTTACAATCGATGGCGTTGAATATGACCTTTCAGACGGAGCATGGGGTGCAGTAGCATATTCACCTATTACATCACTGTACGAAGCTGATATGGCAATGGCCTTCGAATATTACATGGATACAGATTATGACTTCAATACTTCTTTCCAGGAGCAGATGGCTAAATATCTGTCTGAGGAATATATGACATATATCAACGAGCAGAATCTTAGCGTAAATGAAGCAGATGTTGATCTTGATATAAATGGCGATGGTGATACAGAAGATACAATAGAGTTAACTATAGAATATGATGAAGAAAAATATGCAGATACTAACGGTTACGGCGGAACTTATGTAGACTTCTACCTTGCAGAGTTCATTTCAAACCTTCAGTGGTATCTTGATAATCTTGATTATGCTGATGGCTGGACATGGTTTGATGAAGATGGAAATGCTCTTTCAGATGAAGAAGTTGCAGCTATGACATCTGAAGATAAGGCAGCAGCATTTATTGAAGGAAGATATGCTAAGAGCAGCTCATCCGAAGGTGGCCCTGGCGGTGGCATGGGCGGCCCTGGCGGTGATATGGGTGACATGGCAGGTGGCCCTGGTGGTGATATGACAGGTGCTCCTGGTGGAGATATGAAAGGAGCTCCCGGAGAAACAGCAGATGCTACTGATGCAGAGAGTACAGATACAGAGTCTACAGATGACAGAAGCTTTGCAAACTCTGATGTTGCAGCTAACTCAGCAGGTGACACAATGGATGTAGGTACACCGGATGCAGGTACAACTCAGTCAGCAGGAAGCGGAACAGATTCAGCTAACTATTCAAGCTATGAAGAAATGCTTGAAGCTTACCAGACAGATGTTGCCGAAGTATATGAAGGCGATGAGTATGGCAATGTAATCGTTGACCTGTACAACCCACTTAACTATATCGGTTCCGGTGACGGTGACAGCCCAACATGGATCAGAATGGTTTGCGGTGCATCAGAAGGTGATATTTCAATGTTTAACTCACTTAATCTTCAGCTTGCATTCCTTTCAGCCGGAGTAGATGCAACTATTGAATGGCAGTGGGATGGCGGTCATGTTCCATCAGAGATTCTTGGTGAATCCCTTGCCCTTACAGTAGATACAATGTATGGCGAATATGTTGATGGTGCTGTAGAAATCACAAAGGCAGAAGCTGAAACTCAGACAGAGAACGGT
>JAILBM010000008.1 GCA_024680925.1 Butyrivibrio sp. | reverse complement strand
TACAATTGAGTATTACCAGCAGCCTGGCAAGGCGCATCATCTGTCTGAGGTAACTGCAAAACAGCGTGAGCTCTATAAGCTCATTGGAGTCGATGCCCCGACATGATCAAACCTTGGTATAAAATGACGGGACTTTAGGTTTTAAGATAATAGAAAAGGTGCTACACATTTGCTTAAGTGTGTAGCACCTTTGTTATTATAGGTATTTAATTTTCTGCTACAGCAGAATTCTTTTTTTTGACTGAAACCTGTCCGAACTTTATGATTGGACTTAATGGTTTGTAGACAAGAAGAGTAACAACACTTACCATTATACCTTTAACCAGGTTAAGAGGTGCAACCGCAAGTACTACGAAAGTAAATACATTTGTTATGGCAGGATTTATAGCTGTACCATATTCAACAAGTGCAGAAACAGGGATTCCACCATATAAAAATGCATATGCAGGAAGAAGGTAGAATGCGTTAAATACACATCCGAAAAGTGTCATTGCAAGTGTACCTGTAATACATGATATAAGAGCTGTTTTCTTGCTCTTCTTAAAGAGATACATTATGGAACCCGGAAGGATGTATGAACAACCTACAAGGAAATTGGCAAGTTCACCTACAAAGGCTGTATTGGTTCCATCGAATATCAGGTTCAATAAAATCTTAACCAGTTCAATCATAACACCTGCAACAGGACCAAATGCGAAGGCACCTACAAGAGCAGGTAAATCACTGAAACCAATTTTATAAAAGGCTGGTGCAAAGGGAACAGGAAATTCAAAAAACATTAAAATAAATGCGATTGCTGAAAAAATACCGATAACAACAATTTTTCTTGTTGTTAGAATCCTATCAGTGTCCCCTGCTTTTTTCTTAGCGTACATTTCAAATGCAGCAGCTATAATAAATGCAGCGGCAATGATTACTACAAAGCCAAGTACGTACGCAGCATGCTCGGCTACCTGTGAAAATAAATTACTCATTTCTCCTCTTTCTGCCAAAAAAATGCCCCGAATCTCAATATTAGATCGGGGCTTAAATGCAAATTATCAAATTTGGATATTATCGATAATCGCAAGATGTCATATTCGGGCCACTAAAATGGCTATGCATAGTCTTCTCTCATCCAGACTTTACTGTCGGTATTGGAGTTACACCAATTCAACCACTTAGCGTGGGTCGCGGACTTTACCGCCGGTTGGGAGTTTCACCCTGCCCCGAAGATTACTGCTTCAAAATGTATAATATATCGTGCACAATATATTGTCAAGTTCGTTGACAATTTTTTTATGAATTTTTATACTTTTATTATGGTATTAGTGGAATTGCGTGTTTAAAATAATGGTATACAATTATTTCTGGGAGTAGATAATGAAGCGGATCACTACAAAAAAACTGGAACCCGGAATGGTTCTGGCAGACAACGTGTATGCATATGATAGCGGAAAACTTATATACGCCAAAAAAACAGTTCTGGATGATGAAGCTATTACCAAGCTTATTTTTTACTCTATCATCAATGTTCTTGTTGAGGATGAAGAAGATAAAAGCAAAGCTTTAAAACATTCTGACAATAACAGCCAGTCCTATGGTCAGAGAATAAGACAGACAAAAGAGTTTAAAGCATTCAAAAAAGAATTTGAAGGCTGTGCACAAAATTTCAAAGAAGTTATCCGCGATGCAATAGACGGAAAAAATAATATAGATATAGAAAAACTTACAGGTCCTGTCCTTGAGCTTATGGATAAGGGTAGAGGAGCTGCGAATATTTTTGATATGCTTCATAATTTAAGAGATTATGACGATGCAACCTATACCCATAGTATAAATGTGGCAATGATAAGTAACATAATAGCCCAGTGGATGAAAATGTCCAAGGAAGATATTAAAGTAGCCACTCAGGCGGGAATGCTTCATGATGTGGGAAAGCTCCTTATACCGAATGAGATAATTACAAAGCCTGCAAGACTTACAAATGATGAATACGTAATAGTAAAAACACATCCTACCCAGGGGTATAATCTTTTGAAAACCATGGATATAAATGAACATGTAAAAAACACAGCGCTTATGCATCATGAACGTTGTGACGGATCCGGCTATCCACTGGGGCTTAAGGATGATAAAATAGATAAATTCGCAAAGCTGGTATCTATAGCTGATGTGTATGATGCTATGACAAGTGTTAGAGTATATCGCAGTTCTGTATGTCCCTTTGCAGCAATTGAGACCTTTGAAAAAGAAGGTCTTAGGAAATACGATACTGATATTCTGCTTACATTTTTAATAAATATAGCCAATACATATCTTCTTTACAGCGTGAGATTAAACGATGGCACTGTTGGAGAAATAGTGTTTATTAATCGCGACTATCTTTCACGACCTACAGTAAAATGCGGTAGCGAGTATATAGATCTTAGTGTTAAACCCAATTTGTATATAAAAGAGATTATATAGTTATTTGAGGCTGATTCCAAAGTATTATTTTATTTAAATGGTGTATTGATGAAAAAACAAAAAAAGATGGTATTATCAATGGTTGCCTTTGCCCTGGTGCTTGTAATGGCAACTGCTATTTCCTATTTTTTACTTATGTCTGAAATGAACAGCCAGAAAGAGCGAGTTCAGTTTATGGCAGATTCTCTTTCAGGCCGCATTGAAGAACGCCTTTTATCCAGAACCTATCTTACCCGAATGTGGGAAATATTCATAAGAAACAATGAAGGAGAGATAACAAAAGACGATTTTGATCTTATGGCAGGCAAGTTTTATGATGACCATGAAGATATTGACAGGATCATGCTTTTTAAGAATAACCGGATGGACTTTATGTACCCCGAAGGAGGAGATTATTTTGATCCTCTTGAGCAGGGAATGCTTAAAGACGAAATCCTTTCTGTAAACGGCCCTGTGGATATAGATGGTGGCAAAAGAGGTGTTATTTTAATCAGAAGGATGTATCTGGAAGATGACTATGGTGCCGATTCATTTTGGGGCTATTGTGTTATAACCATTGACTTAAATCAGATGCTCAATGAAATGAACCTTACCGGAATGGAAGAAGCAGGAATAATCTATAAGCTTATAGATATGTCCAGTGGACTTATTCTTCTTGAGTCTGATGAAGAAATCAAAAACACTGCTGTAGAAACAGTTATATCCGTTCCTGACGGAGGCTCCTGGCTTTTAACAGTAACTCAAAAGGATGGATGGGTATCCATACAGGAACTTTTAACAATAATCGGTACTGTCCTGATAATAAGTATTTTATTTGCCTTTGTGGTTTATTCAATGCTTTCGATGAAAGCCAGAGGCAAGGACCTGGAAAAGATGTCTTATTATGATAATCTGACAGGACTTCTTAACCCAAGATCCTATAAAGAAAAGACAGAAGAGCTTAAGAAAAAGGGCGCTCCGTACTGCCTTATTTATATGGATCTCAATGACTTTAAGCAGGTAAATGATACCTACGGACACAAAGCCGGTGATGAACTTTTAAAAATTGTATCAAAGAGACTTTCTAATTCCATAAGAGAAAAGGATCATGCTTACCGTGTTGGTGGTGATGAATTTGTAATTGTTGTGGATGGTCAGCACGAAAAAAGCTTTTTTGATAATATAATGGCAAGAATTAAAAATAATGTGGCACGTGATGTAGTTATAGGCGGTGGTAAAATAAAGCTAAAGGTTAGCATCAGCTGTGGATTTGCCCGTTACCCGGATGATGGTAAGAGCTTTGAAGAAGTTGCTCAAAAGGCAGATGATTCAATGTATTACAATAAGAGACTTATGAAAGCCAGAAAACTAACCGGTCAAAGTCTGAGATGATAGTCTAAATAAGAGTAGTTGGATATGCTTGTTCCATCTACTCTTTTTTACTTAATTGAAAAAGACTTGACGGCTGTGTTATGCTATTTTATCGGAATGAATATAAATTTAACGGCGCAATGCGCTTCATAGAACATTGAGGTTTTATAATGACAGGCAAAAAAGAAATAGAATCCTTCAGTGCACAGGATACATTTGAACTTGGCAGGAAAATAGGTGAAGAAGTAGAAAAAGGAACCGTTTTTACTCTTAATGGAGACTTGGGAGTCGGTAAAACTGTTTTTACCCAGGGAGTAGCTAAAGGACTTGGAATTACAGGCCCGGTAAACAGCCCTACCTTTACCATTGTTCAAATTTATGAAGAAGGAAGGATTCCTTTTTATCATTTTGATGTATACAGAATAGGCGATGTTAGTGAAATGGATGAAATAGGATACGAAGACTATTTCTACGGAGAAGGGGTATGTCTTATTGAATGGGCGCAGCTCGTAGAAGAAATATTGCCCGAACACTACATATCAATAACTATTTCCAAAGAACTTGATAAGGGCTTTGATTATAGAAAAATTACTATCGAGGAAATATAAGGAACAAAAATAAAATGAAAATATTAGCTTTAGATACCTCAGGACTTGTAGCTACAGTAGCTCTGGCAGAGGATGACAGATTAACAGCGGTTTATTCAATTCAAAATAAGACAACCCATTCTCAGATACTTATGCCAATGATGGATTCTATTAAAAATCTTGTGGGTCTGGAAATGGAAACCATAGATGCCATAGCTGTGGCAGCAGGACCCGGCTCCTTCACCGGATTAAGAATCGGGTCTGCAACTGCAAAAGGGCTGGGACTGGCTTTGGATAAGCCTATAGTATCTGTTCCTACGGTTGACGGAATTGCATATAATTTATACGGGCAGGATAAAATAATATGCCCCATGATGGATGCCAGAAGAAGCCAGGTATATACAGGCATATATACCTTTGAACCTGTAAATGAAGGCCTTGGCAATGAACGTAGCTATGATATGAAAATAATTCATGAGCAATTTGTCACTTCCATAGAAGATATAGCAGATAAACTTAATGAAATTGGAAAAGAAGTAATACTTTTAGGAGACGGTGTACCTGTTTATAAGGAAAAACTGTCTGAATTACTAAAGGTAAGCTTTAGTGAAGCACCTATTTTTAATAACAGACAAAGCGCTGCCACTGTAGCTGCCCTTGGGATTAAATATTACAAGGAGGGAAAAATGATCCATGCAGATGATTTTGCCCCTGAGTATTTGAGAGCATCTCAAGCTGAGAGAGAAGCCAGAGAAAAGGAAAAGCGCAGCTGATGATACAGGATTTTAACAACATTTTAATCAGAGATTGTACTAAAGAAGACATGGAAGCGGTGTCCGTTCTTGAAAAAGAGGCCTTTGGCAAACAGGCCTGGACAGCAGAACAACTAAAGGATGCATTTTTGAGAAATGACACATTATATGTTGTTGCAGAAACTGACGGAAAAGTTATTGGAGTATGCGGAGTTCAAAATATATGCGGAGACGGAGAAATAACCAATGTCTCAGTAAATCCCGATTTCAGAAATTGTAAAGTAGCCGGACATATGCTGGATTACTTAATAGAAAATGGCAAGAAAATGGGTATAAGTGCATATACTCTGGAAGTTCGCGCCGGTAATATACCTGCCATTAAATTATATGAAAATGCAGGATTTGTCTCAGAAGGAGTAAGACCCGGATTTTATGATAATCCTAAAGAAGATGCGGTTATTTATTGGCTTAGATTTTGATATTATAGATACAGAAGGATAACAGGTAATTAAATGATAGATGTTTGTTTATTGGGAACAGGCGGAATGATGCCTCTTCCTCAAAGATATTTGACAGCCCTGCTGATTAAATATAATGGTAAGGGAATACTTATAGATTGTGGCGAAGCGACTCAGTGTGCACTCCGTAAAAAAGGATGGAGTCCAAAGCAAATAGATATGATTTGTTTTACACACTACCATGGTGATCATATAGCAGGGCTTCCGGGTATGCTTCTTACAATGGGAAATGCAGAAAGAACCGAGCCGGTTATACTTGTTGGACCAAAGGGACTTGAAAGAGTAGTAAATGCTCTTAGGGTAATCGCCCCCGAGCTTCCTTTTGATATAATTTATCACGAAATAAAAAGTGAAGAGGAAGATTTTTATCTTGAAGGGGAAGATCTTTTATCTTTAAGAGCCTTTAAGGTTAATCATAATGTGCTATGCTATGGATACACAATAAAGCTTTCAAGAGCGGGTAAATTTGATGTAGATGCGGCAAAGGCACAAAATATTGATGTGCAATACTGGTCAAAGCTTCAAAAGGGAGAAGAGATAGATACTCCCGATGGAAGACATTTAACACCGGATATGGTTCTTGGACCTGACAGAAAGGGCATTCACCTTACCTATACCACAGATACAAGACCAACAGATTCTATAGTTCGTAATGCTAAAGAGTCAGATCTTTTTATCTGTGAAGGTATGTACGGAGAGCCTGATAAGCTTGTTAAAGCCAAAGAACATAAGCATATGACCATGTATGAAGCAGCACAGATGGCATCCAAAGCAGATGTTAAGGAAATGTGGCTTACCCATTACAGCCCATCTCTTGTAAACCCCAAGGAATATCTTCCCGGAGCAAAAAAGATATTCCAAAATACCATTGCTGCTCAGGATGGAAGAACAGTAAAGTTAAAATATCCGGAAGACTGATTTATATTTTTATACTCGTTGTAAAAAGAATTCGATACTTTTAAAGGTTATGACAGATATCATAGGAGAGGGGACTTTATGAGTAAGAATAGTGATAATTCAGGACTTGTTAAATTTATAATACTGATAGCAATGCTGGCAGTAGTAATACTTGGAGCTTATTTTATTGTAAACAGAAGTAAGGACAACACTGAAGAAGAAATAGTTCTGACAGCTGTCCAGAAAATAACTACAATTGATCTTAATACCAGCTATCCGCCTACTCCGAGAGAAGTGGTGGATTTGTACTGTCAGATTATGAAAGTCATGTATAAGGAAGATTATACGGATGATGAGTTTTATAAGATGGCAGCCGTTTTGTCCGGAATATTTGACGATGAACTTCTTGCTAATCAGTCAAACTGGCCCTCAGGTCTTGCTACGGAAGTTCAGAACAAAAAGGATGGAGATTATTCTATCTCTGTATATACAATCCAGCCTTCAAGTGACATAATCACCAAGGAAGTTGACGGAGAAGAAATAGCTTATGTACAGGCTTCATTTGCATTCAGACATGGAACTACCACAGAAAATTTAAACTATCTGTATATACTGAGAAAAGACAGTAATTCAAAATGGAAGATTCTTGGATGGACAACGGATAGTCAGGAATAATTAATTAAATAATAATTTGATTTATCAGAATATGGAATTATAAAGATGCAGGAAGTAAAAGATAATATAACAATAAACAAGACTACTGACAATGATGGTGTTATTTTCATGTCAGTAAAAAATGATAACGAAAACAATAATGATAATAACAGTTCAGAAAATATAACAATACTGGCTATTGAAAGCTCATGTGATGAGACTGCGGTAGCGGTTGTACAAAATGGAAGATATGTTTTGTCTAATATAATATCTTCTCAAATTGCACTTCATACGGTGTATGGAGGAGTTGTTCCTGAAATAGCATCAAGAAAGCATGTAGAAAAGATAAACTACTGTGTCAGAGCAGCACTTAAAGAGGCCGGTGTAACCCTTAAAGATATAGATGCCATTGCGGTAACCTATGGTCCGGGACTTGTAGGTGCACTTCTTGTGGGTGTTTCAGAAGCAAAAGCCCTTAGCTTTGCCACAGGTAAACCTCTGGTTGGAGTTCATCATATAGAAGGGCATATTTGCGCAAATTATATTGAAAATAAAGAGCTTGAGCCACCTTTCGTATGCCTTGTGGCTTCAGGCGGACATTCTCATCTGTGTATTGTAAAAGATTACGGTGAATATGAAATAATCGGACAGACCAGAGATGATGCTGCCGGAGAAGCCTTTGATAAAGTTGCAAGGGCAATAGGCCTTGGATACCCCGGTGGACCCAAAATCGATAAAGCTGCAAGAGAAGGCAATCCTGATGCTATACAGTTTCCTCAGGCAAAGATAGCAGGTGCTGAGTATGATTTTAGCTTTAGCGGTTTAAAATCTGCTGTTCTAAATTATTTAAATCAGGCCCAGATGAAGGGAGAAGAAGTAAATATTTCTGATGTAGCCGCTTCTTTCCAAAAAGCGGTTGTGGATGTTCTTACAGAGCATGCTATAAAAGCCGCAAAAGAATTTGGATATAATAAACTTGCCATTGCAGGAGGAGTTGCGTCTAATTCTGCACTAAGAGAGTCTCTGGAAAAAGCCTGTGCTGACAACGGCATTAGTTTTTTTAGACCTTCACCTGTTTTGTGCACTGACAATGCTGCAATGATAGGTGCAGCAGGCTATTATGAATTCAAAAAGGGTGTACGTCATGGTATGGATTTAAATGCTGTTCCTAATCTGCCTCTTGGTGACAGAGAACGACGTTTTCATGCCAATACCAATAATTAATATAATAGACACTTAATACGAAATAATCTCTTGTACTTATTTCTTAAGATGAAATGGAGATAAATGAAAAGAGTAATTGTAACTGGCGCGGCAGGTTTTGCTGGCGCCAATTTATGTATTGAACTAAATAAAAGCAATATAGAAGTTCTTGCTATTGTTAGAGAAAACTCTACTCATAATGATAGACTAAAAAATCTTGAAAACGTAACAATGATTAATTGTGATATGGATAATTATGAAATGTTACCTGAAAAAATAACCGGCTCCTGCGATACATTTTTTCATCTTGCATGGAAAGGTGACAGGGATAATGCAGAAGTAGAATATCCTAATGTGTTTCATACCGTAAAAGCTGTAGAGGCGGCAGCAAAATTGGGCTGTAAGCGATTTGTGGCTACAGGTTCACAAGCTGAATATGGAGCTATTAACCGTGTTCAAACAGAGGACATGTGTCCTGCTCCTATAAATGCCTATGGTGCAGCTAAGGCAGCAGCATTATATATGAGTAAAAGAAGATGTGAGCAGCTTGAAATTGACTGGATATGGGGCAGAATCTTTAGTTTATACGGTTTATATGAACCCGGAGGCCGCCTGGTAACTGACCTTGCAAATGCTTTACTTTCCGGAAAGGGCATGAAAGTTTCTGCTGCTACTCAGAACTGGGACTATCTTTATTCTATGGATGGTGCAAAAGCTCTTATTGCTCTTGCAGAAAAAGGACGATCCGGAGAAATATATAACATAGCAAACGGAGACTATAAGCCTTTAAAAGTCTACCTTGAAGAAATGAAAACAATTTTATGCAAGTCGGCAGAACTGGAATATGATATGAACAATGTTCCAAAGGTAAGTCTTCAGCCATCCATAGATAAAATATATAAAGATACCGGATGGAAACCGGAAGTTACCTTCGAAGAAGGAATTCGAAATACGTTTTTGGACCGTTAATTTGATTACACTATAAATAAATTGCCGGATTCGAAATATATACAAGTAAGTTATGAGGTGACATACTAATGAAAAACTCTGCAATAGTTCTGGCAGCCGGAAGTGGCAGCAGAATGCATTCTGAAGTAAAAAAACAATACATTGAGATAGCAGGAAAACCACTAATATACTATTCTTTGAATATAATGGAAAAAAGCTTTATCGACGAAGTAATACTGGTTGTTTCTCAGGGCGATATTGATTATGTAAAAGAATGCATAGTTGAAAAGTATGGCTTTAAAAAAGTCAAAGCTATTGTTGAGGGCGGAAAACAAAGGTACAATTCAGTGCAATCAGGCCTTTCTGCAGTTAGCAGCGATTGTGATTATGTTTTTATACATGATGGGGCAAGGCCTTTTATTACTGAGGATATATTGGAAAGAGCCAAGAAAGCAGTGATTGAATATAAGGCTTGTGTTGTAGGAATGCCTGTCAAGGATACCATAAAGATTGCCGATAAAAACGGATTTACTAAAACCACACCTGACAGAAGTACTGTGTGGGCTGTTCAAACACCACAGGTATTTGATTATAAATTTATAAAAAAATTATATGATAAACTTATAGAAGAAGAACCGGTGCTGATTGCTCATGGGATAAACATAACAGATGATGCCATGGTGGCTGAAATGTATTCTGATATAAAGGTAAAATTGGTTGAAGGAGATTATACAAATATAAAAGTCACAACCCCCGATGATTTGGTTGTTGCAGAAAACTTAGTGAAGCAAAGCGGGGAATAAACATTATGTTTAAGGGATATATCAAGAAACTGAAACGATAATGCGTATAGGTTGACGAAATTTAACACTGTTAGAAATGTACAAAAAAAATCAAAAATAAATATCGTTTTTTGGCTTGACAATACAATAGGGGTTTGATAATATATTTCTTGCGCTGTGGCAAACAAATAAATCACAGAGCACAAATGAATATAAGTTTTATATTTAACTCGGAGCGATATCGAAGCGGTCATAACGAGGCGGTCTTGAAAACCGTTTGGCGGCAACGCCACAAGGGTTCGAATCCCTTTCGCTCCGCTGTAATTAAGAGATCCGCTGATGATTGATCTTGTGTCATGCAGCAAAAGAGATTGAAGCTAAATCCATTACGCTTTGTTCGATTGGACATGCTTCATGAATCAACTATTTTGGAGAAGTACTCAAGTGGTTGAAGAGACACCCCTGGAAAGGGTGCAGGTCGTCAAAAGCGGCGCGCGGGTTCAAATCCCGCCTTCTCCGTTCATCAACCATGATGATCTTAATTACAAATGAACCTTGATAATTAAACAGTAATGCAACCCTGAAAAATTCCAAAAGAATTTATTCAGAACAACTTATGACAACCAGCCGGGAGTCATAAGTAAAACAAACCAAAAGTAATAACGGACAGGACTAGCAAATAGTCTTGTGCCGAGATTGAACCT
>JAILBM010000427.1 GCA_024680925.1 Butyrivibrio sp. | reverse complement strand
TCTTTGACCATGTAATCAGAAATGCTACAGGAAAGATTGATAAGCCAAAGCTTCGCGAGAAATATTGCGGAGACCACCTGGTTGAAAAACAGAATAAGTCTTAAAGCCCTATAAAAGGGAGGAAGCCGGTACACTTGAGGGAATGTACCGGCTTTTTTTGTTTTATGAAAAAGTGTTTTTATGAGGGGGAAATGTTGTTTCATTTCTTGATTATCAATATACGCTTGTAACTTTAAACTAAACTTAAAAAGTTGTTACCATTTTGTGTATTTTTTATTTAAAAAAATTAAAGCCAAATACTGAAGATCATCTCATTCATTAACTAGAAGTTACATTTTCATTTGTTCTTTAAAATAATATTCAAATGAGATAGGCAGTAATTACGCCACTTACTTTTCACCAAGCTCTGCAAGCATTTTGGCAAGTTCCAGGTAAAAAGGCTTCACATTATTTCTTTTGGTAAGGCCGCCCTGAAGGGACATGTGATCGCCGTGGTAGGTTGGCATTACATACCATATTCCAGTGGTGATGTCAGAGCTTTCAGCATAAAGAGCACTTGGGGCATTTAAAGGTGCCTTGGCAGACTCTTCATTTACAAGGCCGTCATTAGACTGCCAGGACTCATCAATGGCAAATCCGCCCTTAGTGGTGCCTGTGTAATTACTCATGTAAATAGCACCCTTCATAAAGATGTTCTCTGTAATCTCCGGGTCAGGAGATAGAGTGCCATCCTCATTTATAACAGTAGAAGAGCATGGATAAGAAAAATAATAAACATCATCAAATGTAGTTATAGTCTCGTTTAAAGCAATGGCATTGTCGATGTGCATATCAAATGCAGCATAATCATAGGAAGCCCTGCCATCTAAATCCGCCTTGGTGCTTTTAGAAACAGCGTCGCTGTTTTTCTCATATTCTTCAGGAATCTCTATTTTAGAAGTGTCAAAATTTTCATCCTCGTATAAATCATAGGCAGTGGTTCCATTTGTAGGAGCTGCAAGGGTTACCAGAGCAAAAAGATTATCGCCGTTTCCTCCTTTAAAGAAATCTGAAATATCATTTTCATCAGTTACCGCAAGTTCCTCATCAGAGCCATTTTTTAATATCTCTGAAAAAAGTCTTATTGTAGCGCCTCCAAAGGAATGGCCTATAAGAACAATGCGGGAGTTTTCAAAATCTTCAAGAAGAGCTCTTCCTGTGAAATCCTCACCATATCTATCATGGCCTGCAGCTTCGCTATGGGCTTTTCCATAATCAACTACAGTTCCAGTCAGCTGTGCATACAGCTCGCAGGCTCTGTCCCAGGCGCTTCCTGTAGGATCAACGGAAGCAGCAAAGCTTCTATATCCCTGATTATTCATATATCTGATAACGCTTCCTGTTGACATACCCCAGTATGGGAAAAATTCATTTATGGTATCATAGCTTCCCCAACCGGATAAGCCATGAACGTATACGTATTTGATGTCTGTTTTCATAGGTTTGCGATATCCAACTGCTATAGAGAAAATGCTAATGGCCAGAACCAGACCCGCTATCCAGAGAACTATGAGTTTTGCGCCAAATTTTTTTATCATAAAAAATGGGTAAGGTCCTGATACTACATCTTTATAGTTTAGATATAGCATGATAAGGCCATAGACAAGAGTTACTATAACAGGGAGCCATAAAAAGCTTAAAGGCGCACGGTCTTCAGCAAACAGGTAGCTGGCGGTTGATATTATAGGTACCAGGAAGTGGTGAAACAGGCCGCTTCCAGAGAACATAAGGCCTTTTAACTGTTTGGTGATTGGAACCAGGATAAAGGCTGTAACAAAAAATGTCATGACCAGCATGCTTACTGTGAGAAATCGCATAACTTCTACGAAATCAGTCTGTCCAAAAAATACCAGCAGAAAAGATGAAAAAAGAGTAAGAAAGTTTGAAATCTGAGTATAGAATGCAAAGTTTTTCAGTTTAAATCCATCTCTTTTGGATACTATCCTAAAGGATATCAGTTCAAGTATTACTATAAATAAATTCAGTATTCGTGCCATTTTTTACCTCATACAATATTTTGATATATTCTTGTAATTTCATTCAAAGAATAAATGTTTTACAAGTATAAATTGAATTAATTATACTATTTGAAATAATTGTACGCAATATAAACGCTCTAAAGAGATTATAAATTCACCAAAATGAGCCATCCAACCTGGCACCTAGGTTTATTTATTTTTACTTTACAAAAGCAATTAAATTATCATAGTCTATTATTATAAGAACTAAGACTCTAAGAGGGTCGTGAAGATTATGAAGATTGTGAAGGGAAGGCAGTATTGATACGCATTGGAATAGTTGATGATGACAAAGATTCAAGGGTACTTTTAAAGAGCCTTGTTTCTGAATATGCATCCGGTAAAACAATAGAATACATGCTGGCAGAGTATGAGAGTGCAATTTCATATCTTGAAGGTGCCAGGAGCTTTGATATACTGTTTCTGGATATAGATATGCCCAATATGTCCGGCATGGAACTGGCGGAGAAAGTCAGAGAAAAAGACAAAGAGGTTGTCATTATTTTTTGTACAAATCTCCAGCAGTTTGCCTTAAATGGATATAGTGTAGGCGCTCTGGGATTTATGGTCAAGCCCGTCCAGACCTATTCCTTTGATCTGAATATGGAAAGAGCACTATCTGCTGTAAAGGCTGCAAAGAGCCGTAATAATGAGGAGGCCGATACCAAGTTTGTACTGAAAGATGGCACTATTTCAAGGCTTATCAGTGCTTCGGATATCGATTACGTGGAAGTTCGACAGCATTATCTTTTATATAATGTCAGAAATAGCACTACAGGTGCCAGAATGGTTATTAAAAACAGAGGAACCATGCAGGACGCAGTAGAAGTACTTACGCCATACGGCTTTGTCAGATGCTCCTCAAGTTTCCTTGTAAATATTAAAAGCGTCACTGCGGTAAGCCGTATGAACGTGTATATCGGCGAGGAACTTCTGCCTATTGGCCGCACTTTCAAAGAGTCGTTTATGGATACCTTTTCCAGATATCTAGCTAAAAGGGGGTGGGAAGATCCATGCCAGTAATAGAATTTATTTTTTCCAGGCAGGTACCAATAGGGATGCTTTTTGCGGCCCTTTTGTTTATGCCCTGGAATCAGAAGAGAAAATATTTTTATCCTAGACTAGCAACGGGGATATTTGCCTTTTTTGCTATATCGGAAGCTTGCATAATATTTAATGTTGAGACTAAGATCAGGCTGCTACTCTTTACGGTACTCATATTTGCACTGATCTGGTTCTGTTTTGAATCCAGCCTTATTCACAATATTTTTTATACCACCTGTGCCTATGCTGTGCAGCATATTTCCAGTAAACTTGCTTATATGATAGCAATTCCGATCTTGGTAAAGACAAATGACAACGGATATATTTTACCGTTTGTAATTCTTACTGCTGTATCTGTGATTGTTGCAGTTTTTGTGTATATGCTATATACAAAGCCTTTTTTCAAAAAGGGAGATTTAACATTTGATAATGCCAAGATTGTATTGTATTCAGGCATTTTTCTGGTAGCTGCAGTATTCTTAAGCGTAGTACTGGAAGACGGATTTGACAGAAATGCAGAGAATTATATTACAAGTTATCTGGCACTTAATACTTTGTGCATTATGTTTGCCATTGCTATTTTGGCACTGGAATTCAGCAATTTTAATACAAAAGAGCTGGAGAGGGAAAATCTTGTTTTGGCAGAGCTCCTTGAATCTGATAAAGCTCAGTATGAGCAGGCCAAAAAGGATATGGAGAAAATAAATATCAGATACCATGATCTGAAACAGCAGTATACAAGAGCCACAGAGGAAGAGAAAATAAAGCTGGAAGAAGAGATGAATGAGCTGAATCTGAGGTATTTTACAGGAAATAAAGCGGTTGATATTACTCTTACTCAGAAAGCTCTAATATGCAATAAAGAGGGTATACAGATGGTATGCTCTGCTGATGGGGCATCTCTCAATCGCATGAAGCATTATCATATTTATTCAATGCTGGGTAATGCCCTTGATAATGCAATTGAGTGCCTAAGAAAGGTGTCTGATCCGGAGAAAAAAGTCATCACCCTGGATATTCATAAAGAAAAAAACATGGCTGTAATAAGAGTTGAAAACTATACGCCGAATGAGCCTGTTTATAAGGATGGAAGCATAGTTACATCCAAGTCTGACAGTGAGAATCACGGATTTGGCGTAAAAAGCATACAAAATACAGCCGAACTTTATGGCGGAACAGCATATACCTTTGTGGAAAATGGAATATTCTATTTGCTAATCACATTACCTACTAGTGAAAATATAACATTAAGTGAATAAAAAAATTTAACCTTTGAGTCGATTTGAGATAAAAATTTTCAAATCGGCTCATTTTTTTGTGCAGATTGTGACCTGAATTTATACAATTGTGCCACTTTGTTGAATGGTAAAAATTTATACCCTAGTATGTATTTATTGAATAAATTCTCAAGTTTTGGTGGTGCACAACCTTATATAAGAGAAGGTATTTAAGGATATAAACATTAATACAAAGAAAGTAGGGGTTTTATAGATGAAAAAACAAACCACTAATAAGTCCAGGCTTTGGCTGGGACTTGCAGGTTCTGCAGTTCTTTTAACAAACCTTATTTTTACCGGAACTGCTATCGCTTTTCAGCAGGAAGGTGAAATTAACCACGCACTTGGTATTGAAGGCGGCGGAGCTACATATGGTGGCACTGAATTCTCAGAGGATGGCACTCTGACAGATGACAGTTATGCTAAATATATAGAAGCTGCTTATGATTTTTGTGAGCAGGAAGAAGCAGAAGGAAGTGTTCTTCTATACAATAAAGACAATGCCCTTCCATTATCTGAGAGCGAGCGCAATGTAACAGCTTTTGGACGTGGAAGTATTGATCCTGTATTTCGTAGCACAGCCGGTGGTTCTTCTACTAATAAAGAATATCAGCAGACTCCTGTAGATGCACTTCAGGGAGCAGGTTTTAATGTTAACCAGACAGTACTTGATGCATATAATGCAGCACCTGCTACTGAGGCTAGAAGCGTAACAAGCGTTGGTGAGTATGATGCTTCTATTTTCACAAGTGCTGTTGAAAAATCTTATGATTCTTATGGCGACGTTGCTTTTGTAACTCTTTCCCGTTTTGCTACAGAGGGTAATGACCTTGCTATGACAAACGATAAGGGAAAGAGAATGCTTGAGCTTGATGATAATGAAAAAGCAATCTTTGAGAGTATAAAAAAGTCAGGAAAATTTAACAAGACAGTAGTTTTATTGAACTCTGTTTTTGCTTTAGAGCTTGACTGGCTTGAAGAATATGATGTAGATGCTGTTCTTTGGGTAGGTAATCCCGGATTCTATGGTATGCCCGGTGCAATTAGAGTAGTAACAGGTGAGGTTAATCCATCAGGACATACAACAGCTACTTTTGCAGCCAATTCTCTTTCAGCTCCTTCAGCTGAGAACTTTGGACTTCATAAGTATGATTATGGGACATACACACCTCGTGAAGCCGGTGAGAACTTTGTAAGCTACAATGAGGGTATCTATGTGGGGTATAGGTATTATGAAACCAGATATGAGGACACAGTGTTGGGACAGGGTAATGCTACTTCTTCTGTAGGTGCCAAGGTTTCAGAGAATGGCTGGAACTATGCTGATGAAGTATGCTTCCCATTTGGATTTGGTCTTTCATATACAACTTATGAATATAATATGGACAGTCTTGAGTATGATGAGGCTTCTGATACATTTAAGGCTACAGTTACTGTAAGTAACACAGGGACCATGGATGGTAAGGCAAGTGTTCAGTTATACGGACAGTCTCCATACACAGAATATGATGCAGCAAATGGTGTTGAGAAATCTTCAATTCAGCTCCTTGGATATGACAAGGTAGATGTTGCTGCAGGTTCTTCAGAAACAGTAGAAATTGATGTTCCTGGATATTTCATTGCTTCTTATGACAGACTTGGTGCTAAGGGATATATCCTCGATGCAGGTGACTACTATTTTGCAGTAGGTAATGGTGCCCATGATGCTCTTAACAATGTTCTTGCATTAAAAGGCGGCGAGGCAGTAAGTGGAAAACTTACAGATGAAGCAGGTAATGTTGTTACAGGTAATGTAAATGCAGTAGCTAAATGGACAGCTCCAAATACAGAAGTTGATACTACAAAGTATCGCATGTCACGTTACAACAGCGAAGTTGAAGTTACTAATACTTTTGATGATGCTGATGTGAATTACTGGGTAGATGATAATGAAAAAATAACTTATCTTTCCCGTTCAGATTGGGAGAACACATATCCTACAACACTGGAAACAATTACTGTAAACAGTAAGCTTTATGAAGGCCTGAACATGCAGACCTATGTTAAGGCAGCTGATGCCAAATCTGTTTCAGATTTTCAGCTTGGTGTAGAACTTGAAGAGAAAATAGATTTCATTGACATGAAGGGCGTTGAATTTAATGATCCTAAATGGGATGATTTCTTATCACAGCTTACACTTTCAGAGCTGTTGATCAATATGGGTGACTCTAAGGGTATCAAGGCTGTTAAGGCTGTTAATAAGCCAGGTTGCACAATCGTTGATGGACCGGAAGGTATGAATGGTCAGTTTAAATATGGTGATCGCCGTAACTGCACAGGTTGGGCTACACTTCCAATCGTTGGAGCTTCATGGGATCATGACCTTCAGACAAGATTTGGTCAGATGTACGGTGAGGATGCTTTATATGCATCTATTCCAATTGCTTATGCTCCCGGTGCCGATACACTTCGTTCTCCATATTCAGGACGTACTTCAGAGTATTTCTCAGAAGATGGTGTACTCAGTTATTATGCAGCCAAAAACGTATCACATGGAATGCGTACAAAAGGGCTTATCGGAACAGTTAAGCACTTCTTCTTAAATGAACAGGAAGCCGGACGTCAGGGTATTTCAACATATGCTAACGAACAGGCTATCCGTGAGATTTATATGAGAGCATTTGAAGGTTCTCTTGCTGAGGGTGACTCTCTTGGTGTTATGACAGCTTATAACCGTATCGGTGTTATGTATGCAGCAGCAAGCCAGGGTATTCAGCACATTTTACGTGATGAGTGGCAGTACAACGGATATATAATTGATGATGCGCTTACAGCTTCAGCATATTCTTCAGCTCCTGAAATGCTTATGGCAGGAAACAACATTTTCTGTCTTGATACGGCAAGACCTACTGAGATTGAAAAACTTATCACAGATACTGATGATGGAGATCTCCTTGAGAAGGTTCTTGATTCTAACCGTTACATGTATTACATCATGCTTAAGTCCTCTATGGGCGGCACTGATGCATCTGAAATCGTAGTTTCTGATGCGGCTCCATGGTGGCAGATCCTTTTAAGAGTTCTTGATGTAGTTGCAGTTGTATTATTGGCCGGTGCAGTTGTTATGTATGTTTTAACCACATATACAAAAGCTTTTGCTAAAAAAGCTGGTGACACTGCCGAAGCTAAAAATTAATGGAGGTGGAATCAATGCTGGAAAGCTTAAAAAATAAAGCCATTGGCAGTTATCTCTGCCTGGCGGCAGCGCTTGTTGCGCTTGGTACCGGAATTTGCTTTTTAATGACTCAGGAGAGCGCAGCTCCACTTGGTCATACAGGCACTATGCCTGGTCTGGTACTTCTTGTAGGTGCTGTTCTTTCTATCGTAATATTTTTAGTGCCTGTACGCTTTGGCGCATTTATTCAGGCAGCAGTTTATAACGTAGCTTTATATCTTGTAGTTGTACAGCTGTATTTTGTATTTGCAGATGTAATTAACCATGTAACTTTTGCAGGTGGTAATCCTACACTTTGCGTATTCTATATGGTTGGAACTTTTGTAGCAGCACTTTTATGTGTTATTGCATGCTTCACAGAGCAGACTAAGGATTCTGAAGTAGTTGCTCCAAAGAGAGATTTTGCATTTGGTATTGCACTTGCATTAGTGGCAGTAGTAGCTATAACAAGTCTTTCATTTACAGGTGTAACACAGACAGGTGAAGCTATGGCTTCATCAGAAGGTGCAAGCATCGATGATATTTATGACATGAATATAGCAGATAACACATTTGCTACTATGTCTATTGAAGAGCTTGCAGCAATCCCTCGCAGTCAGTGGGAAGCCAAGGAAGCTAATGGGGAAATCGCATACTTTTTTGAAGGACAGTATACAGAAGGATTCAGCACAATCGTAGATCCTGCCTGCCTTGATATGTACTGTGCAATGGACGGATCAATGTATGGTTCATTCTCAGGACCTGTTACTTCAGTTGGTGGCGGAAATGTTCTGTATGTATACGGATACTGGTACAACCATGATGAAAAAGGTGATAGAAATCTTGTAGTACATATTACAGGTACTCTTGACACTGCAGGTAACACAAGAGCAGTTAATGTTGATGGCGGTGAAGATGCTGATGTATTTATATTTGATACAGAGCATGGTGATTATACCTATGAGGCAAGCTTAAGCTTTGGTGTAAGTGGTGGAATGTTTACACGTAACATAAATATCTACGGTATGCCTTATGCAGCAGCTTCTAGTATGACAATTGACTCTTCAAATCTTCGTACTTTCTACACAGGTGATGCATTTGATGCAGATGAACTTGTAGTCAGAGCTGTACGTGCCAACGGATCAGATGAGTCTATCTGGAATGGCAGACTTAGCTATGAAGGATTTGATTCAGAGACTGTAGGTACCAAGACAGTTACAGGTACATTCCTTGGACAGTCACAGACATTTGAAGTCAAGGTAGAACAGCTTGTTACAGAATCAATAGATGGTACATATGAACTTGTATCAGGAGAAGCACCTGTAGCTATGGATGCTAATCTCCTTATCGATTATTCACATAAAACAGTTACTATTTCAGCAGCAGATGGTTCTGCTTCTATATCAGGAACAATTGTAAGTGCAACTGATGATGTGGTTACAGCTACCCTTAATGGCAGCCAGCCACTTGAAATAGTTCTGTCAGGTGAAGAAGGCGCAAGAAGTGCTGTAATCCCAGCCCATGACGAAGTAGTAACAGGCTGGACAGGAAGCACAACATACTCAATTGGAGAATGTAGCTTTGGTAGCCTTGAGTAAAAAAGCTTGCTAACATCCCTTTTTTATAAACAAAAAAGAAAAAGCACAGGCCTTAATTGGTTTGTGCTTTTTCGATTTTCCCCAAAAAAGGGAGGAAGCCGGTACACTTGAGGGAATGTACCGGCTTTTTTTGTTTTATGAAAAAGTGTTTTTATGAGGGGGAAATGTTGTTTCATTTCTTGATTATGAATATACTCTGCCAACTTAAAATGAAATTAAATTAGTTGTTAAGAGTTTGTGAAGTATTTGGGATTTTAGATTATTAGATTATTAGGTTTTTGATTTTTAGATGTTAAGATGTTTTTATATTATTTATAGTGGAAATACTATTATACAATTTAAATGTTATAAATATAATAGCTCTTATGTTATTATTTAAATAACGATGTAAATCAGGTAATACGTGAAGGAGATTGTTATGTCAAAGGTAATATTATTAAATGGTAGTCCAAAGGCAAATGGATGTACCGCTACAGCCCTTAATGAAATGGTAAAAGTTTTTTCTGAAGAGGGTATAGATACTGAGATTATTCAGGTTGGAATTAAAGATATAAGAGGCTGCATTGCTTGCGAAAAATGTTCGGAACTTGGTAAATGCGTATTTGACGACCTTGTAAATGAGGTTGCTGCTATATTTGAAAAGGCAGATGGTCTTGTTATTGGTAGCCCTGTTTTTTATGCTTCTCCAAATGGAACAATATTGTCTTTTCTTGACAGACTCTTTTACAGTACTTCTTTTTCCAAGCATCTTAAAGTTGGTGCTGCGGTTGTAAGTGCCAGAAGGGGCGGTAATACAGCATCTTTTGATGTTTTAAATAAATATTTTTCTATAAGCGGAATGCCAATAGCCACCAGTACTTACTGGAATATGGTTCATGGCTTTAGTGCAGAGGATGTTAAAAAGGACCTTGAAGGACTTCAGACAATGAGAAATCTTGCAAGAAACATGTCCTTTATGATTAAAGCCTTTGCAGATGCAAGGGCAAAATACGGCGAGCCTGCAGTTGAAAGAGAAGCCTTTACCAGTTTTCCGGATGGAAAATGACATTGTGCCAGGTTAGGTGGCTCATTTTTTTCAGAGGTATCTTAAGAAAATGTGGGACAGAGGTAAAAAGTATGATCAAGCTTAACGATTATTTATACGATGGGGATACTATTTTTAAGATATTGCAAAAATATGCAGAGGATCTTGAAGAAAATGCTATGTCCACAGGAAATGAGATTGATATGATTCATTGTGATTTTATCAAAAGCATATATGAGCTTTTGGAACATAATGAATTCCTGACATCACAGTCACAACGTATCAGGGAATTTTATAAATACATGGTAAAAGAGTATCCTTATCTTGCTTTTACCTTTAAAGGAAGAATCAAGTCCATTATCAGGGCAGAAGAAAAGTTCAATCGTTATGTGGCAGATTTTATTTATGAGTACTATATGAAATATGGTCACTTTCCATCTACCAATGATATAAAGGAAAAACTTGGATGCTTTAGGGATCTTATTGCATACAGAATTGTTATCTCTATTCCCAGATGTCATCTTAAAGAAGGTGAAAAAGCAGAAGAGGAAGAGAAAAAGCTTTTATATGAGATTGCCAATAAAATGCCGGCTTTTTTTGAAGAGCAGGGATTTACATGTATTGAAGCCAATGCGGAGGAGAGACCTTGTTCGGATATGCTGGATAAAAGGCTATGGACTGTATTTAGAGATTATGTTTTTAAGCCTACATCTACAGGATATCAGTCTCTTCATCTGACACTATATGATAACCAGGCAAGATGCTTTATTGAGGTTCAGGTGAGAAATAAAGTCATGGATGACAT
>JAILBM010000426.1 GCA_024680925.1 Butyrivibrio sp. | reverse complement strand
ATGTATGATCACAAGATCAACTTCTATATCATGAACGGTTCTAAGATCGGTGTTGAAGTTGGAATGGGACCTACAAGAATTAACACAATTCTTCAGTCAGCATTCTTCAACATCACAAAGATCATCCCTGAAGAGGATGCTATTAAGTTCATGAAAGATGCTGCTCAGAAGACATATGGCCGTAAGGGTGAAGATGTCGTTAAGAAGAACTGGGCTGCTATCGATGCAGGTGCTGATCCTAAGAACCTTATCAAGGTTGAGATTCCTGAGTCTTGGAAAGATGCTAAGGATGAAGGTCTTGAGTTCAAGGTTGCTGAGGGTAGCAGAAAGGATGTTATCGACTTCGTTAACAACATTCAGTCTAAGGTTAACGCTCAGGAAGGTAACACTCTTAAGGTTTCAGATGTACTTCCTTACGTTGCAGGTGATACACCTTCAGGTTCAGCTGCATACGAGAAGAGAGGTATCGCAGTTAACGTTCCTAAGTGGGATGCTACAAAGTGCGTAGAGTGTGGATTCTGTTCACTCGTATGTCCTCACGCTGCAATCCGTACAGTAGCTATGACAGAGGATGAAGTAGCTAAGGCTCCTGCAGATATGCAGACCAAGGATCTCAACGGAATGCCTGGATACAAGTTCTCAGTTGTTATCTCTGCACTTGATTGTACAGGATGTGGATCTTGCGCTAACGTATGTCCTACAAGTAAGGATCCTGCAACAGCAACTCTTAAGATGGGTGCAATCGCAGACAACAAGGATGAGCAGGTATACTTCGACTATGCTGTAACTCTTCCTGAGAAGAAGGACGTTATTGAGAAGTTCAAAGAAGCTTCAATTAAGGGATCACAGTTCAAGCAGCCTCTCCTTGAGTTCTCAGGAGCTTGCGCAGGTTGTGGTGAGACACCTTATGTTAAACTTGTTACACAGTTGTTTGGTGACAGAATGTATGTTGCAAACGCAACAGGATGTACTTCAATTTGGGGTAATTCTTCACCTTCAACACCTTATACAGTAAATGCTAAGGGACAGGGCCCTGCATGGGATAACTCATTGTTCGAAGACAACGCTGAGTTTGGTATGGGTATGATCCTTGCACAGAACGCTCTCCGTGATGCAATCAAGGAGAAGGTTGAGGAAATCGTAGCTGCTGGCGGATCTGCTAAGGATGCTGCTCAGAAGTGGCTTGATACATTCAACGTTGGTTCTGAGAACGCAGCTGCTACAGAGGCTCTTGTTGAGGCTCTTAAGAGCGATAGCTCAGATGCAGCTAAGTATGTTGTTAAGAATAAAGACTTTGCAGCTAAGAAGTCACAGTGGATCTTCGGTGGTGACGGATGGGCATTCGATATCGGATTCGGTGGTCTCGATCACGTACTTGCTTCTGGTAAGGATGTTAACGTTCTTGTTGTTAACACTGAGGTTTACTCAAATACAGGTGGACAGTCATCTAAGGCTACTCCTACAGGTGCTGTTGCACAGTTCGCTGCAGGTGGTAAAGAGATTAAGCAGAAAGACCTTGCTTCAATTGCAATGAGTTATGGTTATGTATATGTAGCACAGATTGCTATGGGTGCTGATATGAACCAGACAATCAAGGCAATTTCAGAGGCTGAGGCTTATCCAGGACCTTCACTTATCATCGCATATGCACCATGTATCAACCAGGGTCTTAAGGCTGGTATGAACAAGGTTATGGATGAAGAGAAGAAGGCTGTTGCAACAGGATATTGGGATATGTTCAGATTCAATCCTGAAGCAGAGAAGAAGTTCACTCTTGATTCTAAGCCAGCTACAGAAGACTTCCAGAGCTTCCTTGATGGAGAGGTTCGTTACCTTTCACTTAAGCTCAAGAATCCTGAGAGAGCAGCTAAGCTTAATGCTATGGCAGCTCAGCATGCTAAGGAACACAGAGCTTATCTTGAGAAACTCGTTGCTCTTTACGGAAATGAATAATTAAGAAATAAAAGAGGATGGTTCGAATGAACCATCCTTTTTTTAGCGCATAAAATTAAAACAAAGTCAAATTTTAGAAAGTGACTGAACTGCAGTGTCCTTTATGATAATCGTGTAATGTTCATCTAAAAATTGCTGTTTAGCAGTACTTCCTATCTCTGTCTTACCATACTCTGTTAGTAGTGAACAGATATTGGTAAAAACGTTATCCGCTAGATCACCTTGATGAAGTATCAGATAGAATTTACCATTTACTTCATTCTTATATAATGTGTTGATACCATTAAATTTCCTGCTAACAATTGCTGCGAACTTCATAACTTCATGTAAAGTGTCAAAAGAGAAGATGCGTG
This sequence comes from Butyrivibrio sp., assembly GCA_024680925.1. Lineage (GTDB taxonomy): Bacteria > Bacillota > Clostridia > Lachnospirales > Lachnospiraceae > Butyrivibrio. Next base: position 1,240 of record JAILBM010000426.1, on the reverse strand, counting down.
AACTATGTCTGCCAGGTTGACCCTTTGTGCGAATTCCGGAAGTTTTTTCCTTAAGTTTTTTGGCAGTTGAATCTGAAAAATCTGGCATATTACTATGTTGAAGTCTGTTGAAAAGGCTTGCTACATCTTCACTATCATCTTCGTCATAGCCTTCCTCATCATCTTCGTCATATTCATCTTCATCATCTTCCTCCTCGTGAACAGAAGGAGCAAAATTAGAGAAGCGTGTATCAAGTTCTTCAGGGTCATCAACCTTGGTGATGATGAGAACGATACACTCAGAATTGATAGGAATTGCCTCTATCATAAGAGGAGTATCCTCCGCTTCAAAGCCATATTCTAAACTGGCTTGCTGCATCATATCCTGAAATAGCTCTTTGGCTTTATCAGTGCCATACGCAAGCTCTGTAATCTTAAGGTCGCGCTTCGCAAGGTCATCTCTGGTAAGAGTGCATCTAATTTGGTGATCATTGACTTTTTCAATTTTCATGATGCTTACCTCCTGACTTTGGAATACATAGATACTAAGTGATACAGATTTCTATGTCAATAGTTGTATCGACATATTTTAATGAAAAAGACAATTATTTTGTAATATTAAGAAAATCTTAAGAAATTTCGATGGTGGTTCTTAAGATTTAGTTGCTATTATAGTTCTTGTGAGATGCCTCGCCGAGTTTGAACCCGGGAAGGAGGCAGATATCAAATAATAAGGGAATAATAATGTCTTACTATTCATTTTTCTCGTGAACTACTCACGGGATGTCTTACAATAGTTTCGAAATAATCCCCTAATTTATTTTTACATTAAACTAATAATTTTACTAGAGCATTAACTAATAATAGTATTTTTCTAATATTATTATACCATATTTTGTGCAGTATATATGTACAGACAAAGGGTTTTAGTGATGGCATCTTACAAATATTAAAATAAGTCAAAGACATAAAATATTCAAAAAAACTATAGCAAGGAATTATCACATAGAAAGTCCTTTTGGTTTTGAGTATTCTATGAATTAAAGATAATAATCCGTAAAAACAATCAATTGTATACGAGAGGTCCCCGCCATGAATATACATTTAACATATAATTAGGATTATAGACTTTGATAATGACGTAAACATAATAGTTTGATATAATATAGGGCGATTGTAAAGGAGCTAGAACATGAAAAAAAAGGTGATTCCGGCGATTATTATAATCGCCCTTATTTTTGTTATGGGAGGAATATTTGCC
>JAILBM010000423.1 GCA_024680925.1 Butyrivibrio sp. | reverse complement strand
GAGTCATGTATTCTTGATTCTGAAAATGATGCAGAATATAGCAGATTAAAAGAGATTTTTGAGAACGATTCACTTCAGATGGCTAGTTTCACAATAACAGAAAAGGGCTATAGCCTTGTAAATGGTAAGGGCGAAGAACTTCCTTCAGTTACAAACGATATGGCTAAGGGACCGGAAAAGCCTGAAAGCTATATTGGAAAAGTTGTATCTCTTCTTTATACAAGATATAAAAAGGGTGCTTACCCAATTGCCATGGTCAGCATGGACAACTGCTCACATAATGGTGAGAAGCTCTTTGCAGCAGTAGATGCATTTGCAAAGGGATGGAATAAGAACGGTCTTGTAGATGACGGTTTTGTAGCATATATAGAAGATGAAAATAAAGTAAGCTTCCCATGGAGCATGATCGATAAGATCACTCCAAGACCGGATGCCTCTGTAGAGGAAATTCTTAAAAAGGATGGCCTTGAAGGATTAGAGCCGGTTATCACATCTAAAAAGACTTATGTTGCTCCATTTGTAAATGCAGAAGAGAGCGAGTACCTTGTAATAGAGGATAAATTCCCTAATGGAAGACCATCTCTTGAAAAAGCAGGACTTATCTTTACAGATAGAGATACTGTTAATAAGGTAGAGAAGATGAAGGTTTGCACATGCCTTAATCCTCTTCACACAGCCCTTGCAGTATATGGATGCCTTCTTGGATTTACCAAGATTGCTGATGAAATGAAGGATGAGCAGCTTGTAAAAATGGTTAAGACAATTGGTTATGTAGAAGGTCTTCCAGTTGTAGTTAACCCAGGTGTTATTGATCCTAAAGAGTTCATTGATACTGTAGTTAATGTCAGAATTCCAAACCCATTTATGCCGGATACACCACAGCGTATTGCAACTGATACTTCTCAGAAGCTCTCAATAAGATTTGGTGAAACAATTAAAGCTTATGCCGCTTCCGCCGATCTTGATGTTAAAAATCTTAAGCTTATACCTCTGGTATTTGCAGGTTGGCTTCGATACCTTATGGCTGTAGATGACAACGGAGAAGCATTTGAGCTTAGCGCAGATCCGCTTATCGATACAGTTAAGCCTGTTGTGGATAAGATTAGCCTTGGAAGCACAATCAGTGCAAAAGAAGCTGAGGAAATACTAAGACCAGTTCTTTCAAATAAAGCTATCTTTGGAGTTGATTTATTTGAAGCAGGTATGTCTGATACAGTTATTGGATATTTCCTTGAACTTATCGCCGGAAAAGGTGCAGTAAGAAATACCCTTATTAAATATGTAAAATAAATATATAAGCAGCTTTGCCATTTTAAAAACCCTCCTGTAATAACTATGCAGGAGGGTTTTACTGTGCGCAAAGGGTGTAGATTTATATTTGAAGCATATTAACTAAAAAATGTGATGGAATAAGAAGTTTCAAAGGTCTCGCCATTTTTTAAGACATTTCCATATTTTCTTTTGCACAGATCCTTGTCAAAAGAAGCTCCATCAGCTCTTCCGTACCAAGGCTCAATACACATAAACGGAGCATGTTTTCCAACAGGGGACCATATGCCAAATAAAGGTGCATCAAAATCAACAGTTACGAGGATTTTTCCATTATCGTATAGTGAAACGCTTTGAGACTGTCTGTCTTCAATAACAAGGGCATCTCCTGCAAAAAGTTCATCTGAGAGTTGCAATTTGCCATCAGTTAATGAAAGCTCTTTTGTTTCTCCTGTAATCAGACCGTTTTCATTTAGCATTTGTGAAATAACTGAGTCATTTTTGTTTTCACCAAAGGTAATGTAAGAGCTGTCCAGACAGCAGTTAAAGGCTGGATGGGCGCCGATGGAGAAATAAATAATATCTTCATCCTTACCACTTACCTTCCACATTACCTTCACAGTGTTTTTCTCCAGTTTATATCCTATTTCAAGCTTAAATTTGAAAGGATATTTTTTTAGAGTGTCTTCATTTTCTTCAAGGAAAAGCCATATTTCGTCATCTTTTTGTGACACCAGGTTAAAGTCCATATCTCTGGCAAAGCCATGCTGGGACATCTCATATTTTTTTTCATTATAAAAAGATTCCTTATCCCTGTAATTACCGACAAGAGGAAACAGAACAGGGGATGTGCGCTTCCAGTACTTCGGATCTGCCTGCCACATATATTCATAGTCTGTTTTATTTGATTTTACGGAAACAAGCTCTGCGCCATGAGAATTAACAGAAACGGATAATTCGGAATTTGTAAGATTATAAAGCATAAAATCACTCCTTCTACATTGAATCTTTAAGTGCATTAAAATTTTAATGCAAGATAAATAATAGCTTATTTAATAAAATAAGTAACTTAAATATACCACAAATAACAGAGTGAGTAATGTTTAAAGCTAAATGAATAGTTAATGGAAAAAAAGGTTTTATATAAGCTGAAAAGCTAAATTAGTTTATGCTTATTTAATAATTTTGCACAATTTATTTTCTTTAAAGTGTGTTATTATGGAAAATAGTTTTGTTAGGATAATGTATTAAAGTGTTGACAGAGCATAGACTCGGTAATAATGTATTATTGTACTATTTAAATAATACAACGTGGGGATGGATATTCAAAGATTTAATTGTGTTATGGAGGAAACGGGAAATGGAAACGGATAAGAAAAAGTCTATTATTAGTAAGCTGGGAGCATTTATCAAAAAACATAAAAAGCTTACTATCTTTTTGGTTATCGTATTGATAATTGTCATTGCTATTGCATCCTGTTCAAAAAGTAGTGGTGTAAATGCGTTATATACTCAGGATACAGCTCAGGTAAGAAATATTGTTACCTATCATAATTTTTCGGGTACTATCACACCGGTTGAACAAAAAAATGTAATGACAGAAGTTTCAGGAACAAAGGTCGCTGAGGTTTTGGTAGAGGAAGGCGATGAGGTTAAGGCCGGAGATGTTATTGTAGAGCTTGATAAGACTACAATTGAGGAGAATATCAAGGAGCAGGAAATAGCGGTTGAATCCGGGAAGGTATCCTTACAGCAAAATGAAGCAACCTATAATAATTTTTTAAGAGACAGAAATGAAGGCTTAAATTCAAGCATTCAGAGTGCGCAGGCAGGAATTGACAGTGCTTATGCAACTCTTTTATCAGCCAGGAATGCATATAATGATGAAGTTACTCTTAATAATAAAAATATGAGCTCTACAATTATGAGTGCTATGAATGGTGTAACTTCAGCTTATAATTCCCTTTTATCGGCTCAGAATTCCTATGAAAAAAATGAGTATCATCTCAATAATGAAAATGGAAGCTATACAGATGTTTATGATGATACCTTGAAGGATTTGACAGAAGAGGGTGCACAGCTTTCTCTTGAAAGTGCACAGGATTCCTATGCGCAGGCCCTTACAAGCTATGAGGCTGCCAAGCTCAATGAGGAAAGCACACTTACCAAGCTTTTTGATAATCTTATCCAGGCTCAGGAATCATACATTTCAGCTATAGACAGCTATAATACCGCAGTAAGATCAGCAGATGAAACTGCTTCAAATTATGCACTTCAGCTTGAGTCCAGTAAACTGTCAAATCAGCTTAACGAGCTTCGTCTTGCAAATTATAAGGATCAGCTTGAAAAATATACAATTACAGCACCTATAGATGGAACAGTCACATCTCTTAAGGCTACTGTGGGTGAAATACCTACAACGACAACCGTAGCAGTAGTTACGAGCTTTGACAAAATGAAGGTTGATATCAAGATAAATGAATATGACATTCTTGGTGTTGAAGAAGGAAAAGAAGTTGAAATCTATGTTTCAGCCCTTGAAAAAACATATACAGGTTCAGTTGAAAATATTGCAAAAGTAGCAACCATTGAAAATGGTGTTTCATATTTTGAAGCAGAGGTTAATTTTGATGCAGATGAGTATGCAAGAAGTGGTATGAGTGTTGAAGTTAAGCTTAAGATCAATAATGAAACAAATGCAATAAGTGTTTTATCAGAGGCCATTCAGACTGAAAGTGACGGAACGGCATATGTTCTTTCCTATGATGAAAGTGGTAAAAATGTAATTCATAAGCCGGTAACAGTAGGTGTTACAGATGGAACCTATACACAGGTAACAGAGGGACTTAATGAAGGCGATACAGTTCTTTATACTCCTTCATTCTCCTTTGGTATGTATTAATGATGATGAAAATAAGAGCCTTTTATTAAAGTAAAGGCAGAGATTTGCTGGAGAGAATTATGAGTGAACAAAAAGAAGAAATACTCCGCATGCATGGCATCATCAAGGACTACTATGTTGGCGGTGAAGTTTCAAGAGTACTTAAAGGTATTGATTTGACGGTTACAAGAGGTGAGTTTCTTGCCATACTTGGACCCTCCGGATCCGGAAAATCGACACTTATGAATATAATAGGATGCCTTGATGTTCCTACATCAGGTGAATATGAACTTTCAGGAAGAGTCATAGCTAATCAGGATGAGGCAACACTTGCAAATATCAGAAACCATGAAATAGGATTTATATTTCAGTCTTTCCATTTGCTTCAGAAGCAGACTGCTTATGAAAATGTGGAACTTCCGCTTATTTATGCCAATATGCCTGAGAAGCAGAGAAAAGAACGAGTGGAGGAAATGCTCAAAAGAGTTCAGCTTGAGGATAAAATGAGGCATTATCCCAATATGTTATCCGGTGGACAGCAGCAAAGAGTAGCAATTGCAAGGGCCATTGCAACAAACCCTACCATTCTTCTTGCAGATGAACCTACAGGTGCGCTTGATCAGAAAACAGGAGCACAGGTTATGGAGCTTTTCCATGAACTTAATAATGAAGGAAGAACCATAATAATGATCACACATGATGCTAAGATTGCATCACATGCCAACAGAATAGTACGTATCCTTGACGGTAATCTGCTTGAAGGCGGAGAACTTGAGGATGCATAAGGGAGGAAAAAATGGAACTTTTTAAACAAAGCTTTAAGATGTCCATTCAGAACATCAAAGGTAATAAGATGCGTTCTTTTCTGACTATGCTTGGTATTGTAATCGGTGTAGCCGCTGTTATAGGACTTATAACAATTGTACAGGGCGTATCGGATCAGATCATGTCGGAATTTTCAGGACTTGGTGCAGATACTTTATCGGTAAATGCTTATGGTACAGTCATGAAGAGCGGAGTTACGGATAATGATATAGAGACACTTAAGGAAATCCCCGGTATTAGCGGAATTTCACCTACAGTATCTCTTACAACAACTGCAGTAAAGGATAATGAAGTATTTGATAAGGTTACCGTAGATGGAAAAGCTGTGGTACATTTTCTTGCAAATGATGCTATTGAAGCCGGAAGAGC
>JAILBM010000271.1 GCA_024680925.1 Butyrivibrio sp. | reverse complement strand
TTTTCATAGGCGGAAGTAGTGGGTTTGTTTTGGTGTGGTAACTTAAACAATACTCCTTTTAGGAGTCACTATCTACCGCCTTTCTAAAAAGAAAAACGCTGCGTCACAGCCTTGGCAGGCCGTCGCGCAGCGACTTAGTTCTATCAGAGTTTTATCTTACATAGAAACCAATATTAAAACATAATAATAGACAGGTCTTACTATCATGATCGCGATGGTAAGACCTCTTTGCTTCATGTTGAAGTATATTTCATCGTGTAACAATATTTCTCATAATACCATTTTCATAAGACTTTATGTTTTCAGCAACTTCCTTTACACATCTGGATCTTGCTTCAACACTGGCCCATGCCATATGAGGTGTAATAACAACATTAGGATAATCATATAATTTAGTAAGAGGATTATCGGAAGCGATAGGCTCTTTAGCAAGAACGTCAATACCGGCTCCTGCGATTTTCTTAGTTGTAATAGCCTTATGCAGAGCATCATCATCAATTACAGCGCCCCTTGCTACATTAATAAGAATTGCAGAATCCTTCATTTTAGAGAAGGCTTCATCATTCATAAGATGAAGGGTTCTATCTGTTAAAGGACAATGAAGAGATATAATATCAGACCTTTCCAAAAGCTCCTCAAAAGAAACCTGCTCATAATCTGTACAATCACTGTGACCTGAAGATGCATAGAATATAACCTTTGCGTCAAAAGCTGTGGCTATTTGAGCTACCTTTCGTCCAATATTACCCATACCTATAATTCCATAAGTTTTTCCGGCAAGTTCATTAAAAGGCTGGTCCAGTAGACAGAAATGTTCCTGAGCACCATAATCACCTGATCTTACAAAATCATCATAGTGTCTTAACTTTTCTATAAGGTAAAAAAGTAGTGCAAAGGTGTGCTGTGCTACAGAATCTGTAGAATATCCCTTTACATTAGCTACGTCTATGCCGTGAGCCTTGCAGGCAGATACATTGGCATTATCAAAGCCTGTGGCAAACATGCATATAAGCTTAAGCTTTGGAGCATTGTTTAATATTTCTTCAGTAATCTGAGATTTATTTATACATAAAACTTCAGCATCCTTAAGTCTTTCTTTGGAATTTTCATTTGTTATTTTATCGGGATAAAATAAAGTATCTCCGGCCTTTGAAAGAAAGGTGTAATCAATATCATTTCCCACACTGTCAATTTCTACAGCAACAATCTTCATAAAAAAGCTCCAATCATAATAATTTTAAATAACTAAAATAAAAAACTAAAAACTAATATAACATAAAGTGATGAAAAATGTATAAAAAAGACTCATTTGAAGAAAACTGATATATCTGTTTTATATGTAAAAGGCAATAAAAAGACCATTCAGATAATTTAAATCTGAATGGTCAGTAGTAATTCTTAACTAAATTTGTAAGTAAACCGCAACAGAAGCGGGTTTTATAATTTTAAAAAGAAGTTGTCCTATATTAAATTTTTAAAAGGCCTCAGCGAAGGCTCTTATAATATTCTCTCTTTATTTCCTTTTCGATTTTCTGTAAATGCTCCCTTTCATTATCAAGCAGAAGAGCCCAGTTTCTTTTATGTGAGCTTTCCGGATTAACCCCATATAATGACGCCTCATAAATAGTCATAGCATACTCCTTTCCCAGACAATGCTGAATAAACAAGCAATTTATTGACTAGGATTATTATAACACATATAAGATAAAATAAATCAAGTTTTGATTAAAATAAATCAATATTTTATAAAATTTTTATTAGAATATTTTGTAGAAAATATATTATGGATAATAATTATTGTAAAAAAGCTGATTATGAAATATTATAATTGAAAAAACGCCAAAGAATAGAGGTAGTATTATGGCTAGAGAAATATGGAAGCCTGGCAATATGTTATATCCCATTCCGCCGGTTATGGTGAGCTGTGCAAGAGAGGGAGAAAAGCCTAATATAGTAACTGTTGCGTGGGCAGGGAACATATGCAGTTCACCGGCTATGTTATCGATATCGGTACGACCGGAGAGATATTCCTACGATATTATAAAAGAAACCGGAGAGTTTGTAGTTAATCTTACAAACCGATCTACAGTAAAGGCAGCAGATTGGTGCGGAGTCAGATCAGGACGAGATTATGATAAATTTAAGGAAATGAATCTTACACCGCTTAAGTCTAATAAAATAAGCGCTCCGGGAATAGAAGAATGCCCTGTTAATATAGAATGTAAGGTAAAACAGATAATTCCTCTTGGAAGTCATGATATGTTTATAGCAGAGGTGCTTTGTGTAAATGTTGATGATTCATACATGGATGAAAAAGGCAGATTCAACATGAGAAAAGCAGATCTTGTGGCATACTCCCATGGTGAATATTTTGAACTTGGGGATAAGCTTGGCAAATTTGGCTATAGTGTTGTAAAGAAAAATAAAGTAAAACTACAAAAAGAATTAGCGACTAATACTGATAAGAAAGCTAAAAACAGTAAAAGTAATAAAAAAGTAAAAAAGATTAAAAAACAGGTCAAAAAATAAACAGGAAGGGCTTTATGGTCCTTCCTGTTATTTTTATATCATATGAAATTGCTTTCCTATGATATAAAAACGCTCCGCTAAGGATGCGCACTCGCGCGATAGGTAAATGTTGCATAAATGCAACCGCGCTCGGCGCGAGAATGTCGCAAGCGACATTCTTTGTTCTAAATCAAAGACTATTTATAAATCTGTCAAAAGCTTCCTGACCTTCGGTAGTTCTCTTATAAACACCTGCATCTTCAAGAACATGCATAAATACCTTTCCGATTTCTGTATTTATAATTTCATCGATATTATCGGCATCGATATGATCATAACCTGATTTAAATTCATCAACCCAATCAGCATGCTTTGAGAGAACTTCATCAGCTCTAAGATCATCACCATTAAGCATTGCCTTTTTAAGATCAGCCATTTCTGTTTTAAGTCTTGCAGGAAGAACAGCCAGACCCATAACTTCAATAAGACCTATATTTTCCTTTTTTATATGATGAAGCTTTGCATGGGGATGATAAACACCGAGAGGATGTTCCGTGGTTGTAATATTGTTTCTCAGAACAAGATCCAGCTCATAATCATCACCGCGTTTTCTCGCAATAGGAGTGATGGTATTGTGAGGCGTTCCATCTGTTTCTGCAAGAATAAATGCAGTCTCATCGGTATAATTGCGCCAATTTGCAAGAATATGGTCAGCCAGTGCAATAATCCTGTCTGTATTTGATCCGGAAAGACGTATAACAGACATTGGCCACTTAACAACCCCTGCTTTTATATCTTCAAATCCCTTTATGGTAAAGTTTCTTTCAACAGGAGCTTTAGCCATGGCAAAGTTATAATGACCACCCTGGAAATGATCGTGGCTAAGGATTGATCCACCAACAATAGGAAGGTCTGCATTAGAACCTACAAAGTAATGCGGGAACTGCTTTACAAAGTCGAAAAGCTTGCAGAAGGTGCCATGCTCAATCTTCATTGGAATATGCTGTGAATTAAATACTATACAATGCTCATTATAGTATACATATGGAGAGTACTGAAATCCCCACTGATTATTCTGAATCGTAACAGGAATAATTCTGTGATTTTCTCTTGCAGGATGATCAAGACGTCCGCTGTAGCCTTCATTTTCACGGCATAGCTGGCACTTAGGATAACCGCTTTGCTTAGCATTTTTTGCGGCAGCTATAGCTTTAGGATCTTTTTCAGGCTTTGATAAGTTTATTGTAATATCAAGGTCTCCGTATTCTGTAGGAGCTATCCACTTTAAATCTTTGGAAATCCTGTATCTTCTGATATAGTCAGTATTTCGGGAAAAAGAATAATAGAAGTCTGTAGCTTTTTCGGGGCTTTCTTTATACAATGCATTAAATTTCTTTATTACATCGCTTGGTCTTGGAGTCATACGGCCCATAAGCTTTGTATCAAATAAATCTCTGTAGACAACGCTGTCATTTTCAATAAGAGAATTTGCGACGGCATAGTTGTCAATTGATTTTAAAATTTCCTCTAAAAGTGTTCCCTTTTCAATTTCAGCCTCTGAGAGGGAATCTGCCAAAGTTATGACATCATTTTCAGAAATGTCACAGCTGTCAAGATTTAAATCAATAAGAAGAGTATTTAAGGTATATATAATATCCTCTTTTTCAATAAGCCCTGTTTTATATCCATAGGCAACAAGACTTTTTAAGGATTCCTGAATATTTTCCATTTTAGTAAAGCTCCTTTTCAGAAATCAGAGCCAGACTTTCATGCCTGGCTCTGAAAATGTTTTATAATATGTGTAATACATAAACTAAAAAAGATAATAAATTAAAGAACAGCAGGGCCACCGCCGATTTCAACAGTATAGAATGTGCAGTCGTAACCTATTTTTTCTTTATAGGCTTTTCCAACCTGCTCTTTGAAGGTATCAATAGCTTCATCTTTTACGATGGAAACTGTACATCCTCCAAAACCGCCGCCGGTCATACGTGAACCTATAACTCCAGGAATCTTCCAGGCTTCCTCTGCAAGAGTATCAAGCTCTTCTCCTGTAACATCATAATCATCACGAAGAGATACATGGGAAGCATTCATGAGTTCACCGAACTTATTAAGATCTCCTGCTTTAAGAGCAGCAACAGCTTCAATAGTTCTCTGGTTTTCGTATACTGCATGTTTAGCCTTACGCCTTCTGTCTTCATCCGGAATGGCATCCTTATGAGCCTCAAATTCTTCAATAGAAAGTTCACCGAGACCTTTGATATCAATAACCTTCTGAAGCTCTGAAAGAGCAAGTTCACAGGAAGAACGTCTGGCATTGTATTGAGAATCTGTGAGTTTGTGCTTCTTGTTTGTATTGGTAATTACAATCTTGCAACCCTCAAGCCTGATTGGAGCATATTCAAAAGAAAGGTCGGCTGTATCAAGGAAAATTGCATTATTCTCTTTACCCATGGCAACAGCAAATTGATCCATGATACCGCAATTGCAGCCATTGTAGTTATTCTCTGAATACTGACCGATAAGAGCAAGGTCCTGATTAGTAACATCAAATCCAAAAAGGTCTCTTAAAATAAAACCTGTAAGTACTTCAAGAGATGCTGAAGATGAAAGACCTGAGCCTGCAGGAATATTTCCGTATATTGCCATATCAAAACCGCAAGGAAGTTTAAAGCCTCTTTTTTCAAAAGCCCAAACGACTCCCTTTGGATAATTGGTCCAACCGGCTTCATCAGATGGAGTAAGATCATTTAGAGAGGTTTCAACAACGGAAGAACCTTCATAGTTTAATGAAATAAAACGCATTTTGTTGTCATCTCTTTTTTTGGCAGCGCCATAGGTTCCAATGGTAAGTGCACAAGGGAATACATGTCCTGCATTGTAATCTGTGTGTTCACCGATAAGATTAACTCTTCCGGCAGCAAAGTAGGCTTTAACACCGTCTTTTGTTCCATAAGCTTTTTCGAAGCCATCAAGAACGGCCTTTTTCATATCTTCCATTTTTTATCCTTTCATAATCAGGAAAACAATGCTGACTAAATGTTTGAAAACTGTAGAACAGACAAAATGTTTTTCTGAATATATATAAATGTTTTATATTGTTATCATGTTATAATAATAAAATAAGAGAAACTTTAATTGCAACGTTTCTTTGTTTTAAGTTCCTGTCAAAATGTTAAATAATAGGAGCGAATAAATAGATGCAAAGGAGTAAAAATGGAGAAAGCCTATAAACTGGAATTTACAGAAGAAGAATCTGACGATCTGTATGTATATTGCTGCGGGTGCTCACAGACACTGCCTCTCCATTCCTTTGGACCTGCAGTTAAGCCACACTACATGATACATTTTATAATTAATGGCAAGGGAAGATTTTCCATAGGAGGACAGAACTATCCTCTGGAACCTGGCTATGGATTTCTAATAGTCCCGGAAGAGCTGGCTTTTTATGAATCCGATGAAAATGATCCCTGGACTTATGTGTGGGTTGGTTTTGGCGGTAAACATGCAGGTGAATTTGTGGGTAAACTGGGACTATCTCTTCAACAGCCTGTGTTTAGAAGTGAGAAGATAAATGAGATTTACGATATTGTAAGAGACATGATGGAACATAATACCTTCAGCGTTACGGATGTTTTAAGACGAAACGGATTGCTGTCCCTTTTTTTGTCAGAGATAGCAGACAGTAGTGATGTGGCAGTCAAAAATGACGGAGAAAGTGCCAACAATTACGTTCAACAGGCTCTTTCTTATATTAAGCAGAATTATTATAACCCTATAAAGGTTACAGATGTTGCTGCCTACGTCTGTATAAATCGAAGCTACCTGTATACTCTTTTCCAAAAGGAAATAGGAATGTCTCCTCAGCAGTATCTGACTTCCTTTAGAATAGCTAAGGCAGTGGAGCTTTTGCAGTTGACGCAGCTTCCTATTGAAAGTATAGCAATATCTTGTGGATATTCGGATCCCCTTGTTTTTTCCAAGGCCTTTCGACAGGAAAAAGGAATATCGCCATCAGGCTTCAGGAAGGATGTTATGAAAAACGGCAGCAGAAGAAATAAAGAGCACCTAAAAGAGGTAGAGGAGTTTATAGCAGGTAAAAGAGAACGAAAAAATGGCCAATAATTTCCTAATAAATGTACTTTTTTTCATACTGATTCGTATAAAATATTGTAGTGTTAAAACAGGCATTTAAAAGTGTCTGTTTTTAAACAAAAAAAGAGGGGAATAAAGATGAGAAGAAAATGTTTAATTGGACTGTGTTTGACATCAATACTTTTTTTACAGACTGCCTGTGGAGGAAGTAGTACGCAGGGAGCTCAAAGAGTGGGTGATGCAGTGGAAGTTACACAAACAGCGGAAACAGCAAGTACAGCTGAAACTGTGACAGCATCAGAGTCTGAAGTCTATACAAGTAATGATGGATGGAGTATTACTTATGATAAAAGCTGTATGGAGGCAGCTGAAATAGATGAACACTCAGTTCAGTTTCTTTATACAGGAGAATCTGCAGGTGCAAATATGTTTTCCATAAGCTATATGGAAGATAAGAATGTGGAAGAAGTCTTTAATGAAATAAAGAGCTATTTTGAAACTGCACCACGAGTTGAAGAAAGTGTTGTACCCGGAACAAATGATAAATACGGATATTGGATAAATAATGCATTCGGTGAACAAACTAATGGAATGACAGAACAGTATATCATTTATGAATATAATGAAGGTGTTCTTGTGTGGGATATTATAAATCATAACAGCGGAGATGATGCTATAGATATTCCGGTTTCAGATGCCATATCAGGTACTATGCATACAATTACCTATGATAACTTTGAGAAACAGAAAAGTTATGTAGCAGCTACTGCAGACAGCTACATTGGTACCTGGGCTGAATCAACGGCAGAAAGAGTTACAGCAACAATCACCGAGGCTGAAGACGGAGTTGGATACAATGTGGAAATAACCTGGAGAGAAGATCTTCCACAAAAGGATGTATATACAATGTATCTTGACAGCATTGATTCCACAGGTGCTTATTATATGGATTGTACCTATGCCATAAGAACCTTCGATGATGACGGAAATTATACAGATGACATTCAGTACGAAAATGGTAATGGTACATTATATTATTGTCAGCTGGATAAAATGCTTTATTGGACAGACTTTATGGTGGATGATGGTGTAATCGGAATTACAACCTTTATAAAGGCTGATAATCTTGCAGAAACTGAAGAGACAACAAGTACTGCAAATCTTCCAAGATGTACTGAATATAATGATGACCCTATTGAAGGTGCCATTGCGGATTATCTCATAGACAATATCGGATCACAGTATTCACAGGGAGATGTATGTATTCCACTTCTGTCTGTGATTGATACAGATGATACCAACAAAGATGACATTAAAGTGCTTGGAAATTTTTATGTATACAATTACGTTGCAAATGGAGATACTCTTGAATTTGTATCAGGAGGTACTCATTCAGGATGTATGCATTTAAAGGCAACAGATAGCGGATATCAGGTAACCGAATTTGACCAGGTGGCAGATGGTTCTGACTTTACAGCTTCCGCAAAAAAGATCTTTGGAGATGAGTATGATGATTTTGCTGAGGATCTTTCAGATGATACGGAAAAAAGGGAAGAACTGGAGGATGTTCTTGAGGATTATATAGAGGATAATGGTCTTGGCTTTACCAAGTATCTTGAATATGGATATGAAGCAGTCAGCCTTTTTGACTAAGCTTTATAAAAATAATTTAGTAACAAAATCTCATTGTTTAGAAGAGGGGGAATTATAATGAGTAAAATTGTTAATGCTATAAGTGCAGTTATATTGACCGCTTTGGTCCTTGTGGGATCCCAGAGTACTGCGTTTGCCTATGTTCATGATCCTATGATGAATCCAAAGACAGCAGAGGATATAATTGTTAACCCGGATGCTGTATATGGATATTCACCAAATCCTGAATCTAAAAGGCTTGGATCCTATGCCAACATGGCATGGAACGATGAAGAAATCGTTGGAAAAGCAAGAAGTGAAAGAGGAGCTTACTTTGATAGTGTTAAGGAAATGATCGATCTGGCAGACAGTTTATATGCTGCCGGTAAAGACACGGAAACAATTGCCAGAACAGTAAGTGCAAAGAGAAACGAAATTCGTATAGCTTCATATGCTAATAATCCTGAAGGACTTGCAGCATTATATGAAAGTAATCTAAAGACATACGGAAACAAGGAAGGTCCTACAGCAGATTATCTCTATGCAAAATATGGTTCATGGGTAACTGTTCTTCAGAAGGCCTTTAGTGTGAATTCAGGAATGGATGCCTGCCTTGGTTTCTACGACCAGCATTATGCATTATATAAGATTACCGGTGAAGTACCCGTTTATCAGTTTGCCATTGGTAACTTAAAGGTTGAAGATATAAACAGTGCAAGTGCTTCAGAAATATATTCCTGTATCATAAATAATATGGAATATAGTATGAAAAAAGATTTAAGAAGTGCTTTGGATCTTGATACATGGCATTGTTTTGATGAAATAATGGCAGCACTTTTAAAGGTAAAAGATACTTCAACAACCTTTGTGTGGACCGAGGATAATAACAGATATACTGTAACCATTCCTGCCGGTGCAGATATAGAGCCATATATGGAAAATGGTTATGTGGGAATAATGAAACTGTATGAAGTGTATAACGGAACACAGCTTAATAAAGAAGATTCATTATATGCAAAGAATCCATGTTATAAGTAAAAATTAGAAAAACAAAACTCCGCATTAAGAAGAGTAAAAAGCCTTTTATAGCTTTAAAACTTTCCTGATGCGGAGTTTTATTTTTGTTTTTTCAAATAATATATGGAAAGAATCAATTCAATAATAAATATTCGTGTAAATGCATGGCAAGCTGAACTGGCGCTGGAAGGAATAAGTCTGTAAAAGCTTCAGCCACAATCTTGTTTTGCAGATGTCTTTTTATTCTGTCATCCAATTTCCTTGCATTTAGTTCGCTTACGGTAATTGGTCCAAGAGCATTATACTCTGAAACTTTTTCTTTATATTCCTTATTTAGGTTGTCCATATCAATATTATTAAGAAATTCTATGATATCTTTTTTTCCTGAATTAAAGCTGATATTAATTCCGCCTACAGATTTGAAAAATCTGATATCAGTGATATTTTTATTTTCAAAAAGCTTTCCCTTAAGTAAAGATACCTGTTCATTGGTAAGGTTTTTATATTTAAGACGAAGTCTGATACTGTATTTTGTCTGATGCTCAATTGTGTATTTCATAATAAATCCCTTTAATAAGTGTTGTATTTATAAGCTTTAATAATGAGATTGGTTACCCATTGCTAACTGAATCATCTTATCATTAAGTAAGAATAAATACAATTATTTTTTTGAATAGTGATAAAGGGAATTACACAACCTTATGATTGGCCCATTTTCCGCTAAAGAATCTTATGGTGAAAATTATTCCGCGGATGCCCCAATCTGAGAACATACCAATCCAGACACCTATAGGCCCCATACCAACAACTCGTATAAGAAAAGTGGCAAGAGAAACTCTGCAAAGCCACATGGTACAGGAACTGACTATCATAGAGAACTTCACATCCCCGGCAGCTCTAAAGCCATAGGCAGGAGTAAAGGAAAATGGCCAGAAAACAGGCTTTACTATGGTGATCCAACCAAGCATATATATGCAAAGAGAAGCACTTTCATTACTCATACCTGCAAGTGTTGTAACAGGTCTTGCTATTGCGTAGGCAAAAAGACAGCTTAAAAGAACGGCAATAAATGCCCATCCTGTAAGCTTTTTGATGTAGTATCTTGCTTCATCCACACGACCTGCGCCCATACATTGTCCAACTACAGTCATAAGGCCAAGACCTACACCTACACCTGCCACTCCGTTTACATTTTCAAAAATATTGGTCATAGACTGGGCAGCTATGGCAGTTGTTCCGCAAATGGCAACGGATGACTGGATGGCAAGCTTACCAAACTGAAACATACCATTTTCGATACCATTTGGAATACCCATGGAAAGAATTGATTTTATTTTTTCTTTATCAGGTCTTATTTTATGATAATCTCTGACGAAAAGAGGCTGCTTGTCTGAGTGCTGTCTAAGTCGGAATAAAAGAACCACAGCATAAAGCATACGGGAAATAAGTGTAGCAAGGGCAGCACCTGCAACTCCGAGTCCAAAGACATAGATAAACAGTGCATTTAGAATTATATTGGTAATGTTGGCAAAAATTGCAATATTCATAGGAAGTCTTGTATTTCCCATGGCTCTGTATATGGCACTTCCCGCACCTGCAAGA
>JAILBM010000265.1 GCA_024680925.1 Butyrivibrio sp. | reverse complement strand
AGTAATTTTTCCTTCCACAAGAACTGTTACATCATAAACGCTACCTTTCTCGAGTCCACCCTGTATAATGATATCATCATTTTTCTTGCTATTTAATAAATAGCTGTGCTCAATAATTATAACATTACAGTCAAGAACTATTTCCAACAATCTTTTAATTGATGCTTTGGTGCCCTTCATTTTGTTAAGATTATAAAGTTCCTTAACCAGCTTTCTTAGTACATCTTCTGACAAAAAACCACCATGCAGATCAATACCCATCCAGCTACTGTATAATTCCAATAATTCAGTCGAACAGGTATCCAGATCAAGTATTTCATGCATATTATCAATCTTATCCTGCATATCATTATATATACTTGAATATATTGATAAATATCTATGAAAGAAACTATCTCTGTCATGATATATTTCTGGAAAAGTATTCATAAAGTTGTCGCCTATAGCATCAACCTTTATGTTGGATATATAAGCACTTCCTTCTCCAAATACCTCTATTGCAATGTAAAGATATCTTCCTTTTAAATTATACAGCAAAACATCCTTCTGACTTATAAATCTGGTAGCACCAAGCTGTTGCATCATAAGCACCTTTTTGGTTCCATCAATATCAGGATTAAGAAGATATTCCTGAATATTTACAAGTCTGTTTTCGTTGTCATAAAAAGATTCTTCATCATATGCAAGTACATAAGCATAATATATCATATCCTCATCAATAAGGATATCAAATGACAATCTTCCCCAGGTACTTTCTTTATCCACACCATCAAGAGATGGGATAAATAAACTATGAAATAATGAGTCCTTATCAAGTACCAGACTATTATCTTCCAACATGTCAAAGCCAGTAATACAGCTACGCTTTAATCTATTCTTTTTTATTGAATACTGTACTCCTGCCATTTAAATCCTCCAAAAATCATTCTTCGTATGTAA
Source organism: Butyrivibrio sp. (assembly GCA_024680925.1). Taxonomy (GTDB): domain Bacteria; phylum Bacillota; class Clostridia; order Lachnospirales; family Lachnospiraceae; genus Butyrivibrio. Next base: position 4,091 of record JAILBM010000265.1, on the reverse strand, counting down.
CAATTTCTAATTGCACATCTCCAAGATAGCATAAGCAGTTTTCCTTTGGATAAATATCTGAATCCTGAAGAGTTGCAATCTTAGGATTTTCCGGACTAAGTGAAAGCTCATATACAAACTGAACGCAATCAAGTGTTTCTATTCCATGGAAAACATCCTCAAATCTCAATACATCACCAAAATTCTTGGTAGATTCAATATAATTTATCTCTTTTGAAAGCTTTTCCATAATTTTCTCTCTGCAGCCGGAATAATGCCTCTTTACATAAATAGTTCCCTTCACAGAAACAGCCGCATATACAGGCTGTATTATCTGAAATCTTGTTGTAATAAGCCTTCTTTCTTCGAGTCTATCACTAATTTCTTTTATATAGATATCAGATAATGTCGGCCATTCATCATCAGTTCCCGGCATAACAGATATTCTTACAAGATTATCTGCCGCATTTATTTTTGCATGAGCTTTTTTTATACATAATCCAGGAGTTGTCCTTACTATCTGCTCATAATCATCAGCTGTTACCGCCGTATATGGAGTATTCATATCCTTTGCAAAACGTTTTCTTACATCTTCAAGTCTTTCTCTAAATACTCCGCCTGTTCCTCTTCCAGGATTGTAAAATTTATTATTTGGATAAGCTTCACAAAGGAGTTCATTTCCGGAAAGTATATTTCCTTTTTCTCCATCTGTTACAGCAATCATTCCAATGAAGAGTTCAGCTCCTATATAATCTCCTGCATCCTCTATTATGATCTTGCCATCATTTTCCAGAAGATGATAATACAGGTCGTCCTCGCCTTTCTTTTCTGGTCTGACAAAATCATATATATTCTCGCCATTCTCATCAACTCTTCTGGCTATAAGGCAAAAACTATCTCTGACTATATGCTTGGCCGGAATTTCAATTTCCTGATTATCATAACCTATAACTTTTCCTACATTGTAAGAGCGCATCATTTCTTCATTATAAATTATTACTCTTACACAATCTTTAACTTTAATAGGCACATATCCAAATCTTTCTTTATCAAAAGTTATTCTAAAAGATCTGTTTCCAGTTTCCTCAAAGATACAAAATCTACCAACTCCGCTTCCTCTTGAGAGTTCATACCTTCTATATGCTGAACCCTTTTCTTCTTTTGCAAATACTGCAATATAGGGTTCCTCGTCAAGTGTTGAAGTTATTTCGATGTTGTCTGTTTTATTTGTAGTGATACATATACTTTTAGTTTCTTTTTGCCATACTTCAAACAAAAATCCTTCAACTGCAAGAAGCTTTGGCCTTACATCATAATCAGCTTTAGTAAGGGTAGCCCTTATACAATATGCAGCTTCCGGGCCATCCTTATATACAGCAGGCTTATCATTCCCAAAAGAAAATTTAACCTCACCACTAAACTGGAATGCACCCGTATAATCTCTTGTTTTAAGCTCTTCAAAGCCCTTATCTGTATAATATTCCCATTTTACCTGAGCAAATATCGACTCAGTTCTGTTCTCTACAGGATTACGATTGTTTTTCTCATCCATATTAATATAAAAAATAGTTTCTTTTATATTATCAGGAATATTATCAACCATAATATATACACTGTCTCCAACTTTAGGATCATCCCCAAAAAGTTTTGCCGCAAGCATTACCTCTCTGTCACAGCAATAGGAAATATCATGATATTTATCTTCATAGTATGAATAAATGCCAATTATATGGCTTCCACCCACTTCTAACTGCTTAGAAGTCTCATAACATAAATCACCAATTTTGAATTTCTGCATTGACTTTAACAATACCGGTTCTTTTAAATTATCAGACGATAACAAAAGTCTTGCACATTTACCTTTTCTGGGGCTAAAACCAACCATCTTAAAAAGTGCGCTTCTTGCTCTGTATGATAATTTTGTTATTGAATCCCCCTGAAGAGCATTAAACAAAGTCAAATTCTCAAGAACCGTCATTCCAGGATCAGACGGATTAAAATTGGTCCATTCAGGTGAAATCAGAGGAATCTTTGTAATAGCCTCATTTATTCTGTCTTCATATGATTTGTTCTGAAGTTCTTTTACAATCAGCATTTTTTATCCTTCTCAATCATAAATTATATGAACATTATGCTTTCCGCTCTTGCATACCATAAATGGTGTAACCTCAAGATCTGTAATATCCACTTCTTTATCACCATCACGGTCAGCATATTTTCCAATAATCGCAATTCTTTTAACTATAGCCTTGCTCTTTAAAATGCTAAGCCTCATTAATATCTGCGATTTTTTTGGAATAGTACCAATATTCCATCCTGCATGTGATGCATATGTTACAGGATGAAGGTAAGCTGTAAGGACATCCCTTATCTGTGCCTGGATTTCGAAACTATCATCTATATTTGCAACCTCTGCCCAAACGTTAACCGATATTTCAACAAATGTAGGTTCTACAATATGGATATTATCTTCATCAATTGTAATCTCACAGCTTTCGAGCAAGTGCTGTTTAAGTTGTCTGGCAATATTGTGAAAAGAGAATGAACCACTCATAAAATCTTTCATCAAAATTACAAAAGATATATCAGCCGATGTGCCTTTTCCATTAATTGTTTTACCACAAACCACTTCAACTTTATCAATAACATCGGAATAGTTAAGTATTACATTCTTATAATCGCTGACACTAACAAGTCTGTTCCTTGAATGAATAATACTTGCGCCTCTCTTAAGTGCACTTGGTATAGTTTCAAGCCCGCTTCCGCCATATGCTCTTACCGGATTGGTCAGACTGTCAATATATGGAACATTTCCAAGGAAATCAGTAATTCGATACTTACCAACATTTCCCTCTGCTCCATTTGTATACCTTGTCTTAACTGTAAATGCCACATCATCAGTGACCCTTGGAATATAACAGGATATCCCATCTGAAAAAATTATTTCTCCAAATAATCTGTCTATCATGTAACATCTACGGCTTGGAGGATTATCAAAGCTATCTGTTTCCTGCCACTTAATATAAACAGATGAAACATTTCCCACAAGGTCACGTTCAATACGGATTAAATCCGGTCTGTTCATATAATAATTTTCTATTTCCTGCTTTGTGATAGTGTTCTTTTCATTTACCCAAACTTCAGCATCAAGAACGTTTCCAGCCGCAAGACTAAAATGCATATCCGGAAGACTTTCATCTATAAAATAACTGCTAGGTTCTGCTGTAAATGTATTAGTAACTGTTATTGCGTTAGGAATCACATGTGTTATTCTTGGCATAAATTTTATAGAATCTTCCACTGCCTGCTTAACACTTCGTACTATCCTGATCCAATACCTCTTTCTTTCCTCTATTTTTGCATCGCTCATATCTGATGGCGGAATAAATCTGACTATTCCTGATTTTGTAAAATCATCAGTATAATCCAGAACTCTTAATGGTCTGAACCCTTCCTGGCTGCTATATTCAAACCTGCAATTTACAGGATAGAGTCCTGCAGCATCTGCAACCTCAAAATAAATACTTATAGGACCAGATTTCATAGGTGAATCAAATCCAAGATAAATAGCATCTTCAGTATATCCACTTCCACCCATGGCAATAAATCCATCGTCGCTAAACTGTTCCTGAGTAATATCCTTTTTTACAGTACCTGATATCATTTCAAGTTTGTCAGGCTTAATGAATTGATCTTCATATGTATATGTAAATTTCATATTTGTAATATGTGGATAATGATGAATCGATGGTCTTAAATAACAATTATCAGACTTAATAATCTGCATTCTGATACATCTGCCACTATATGCACCCACATCAGACTCTTTCCAGTCGTCCGGGCACTTGAAGCTAAAAGTATACTCTCCTTCTATACCTTCTGCAAATATTGTTCCCACTTCTATATCACAGTTTAATTTTTTCCACCCAAGACCATTGAAATATTCAAAGGAAATTTCATTTACAATTGCATCTGAATATTGTTCAATCCAAACTGTTCGTGGTTTCCTTTTAATAATCGTAAGTCTCTCTTCTTCTTGTTTTGCAGAAACAGTGAGATCTTTCTCCAAAAACTTAGTCTTAAAGCTTATAGTTACCTTTGAACCGGCCTTA
>JAILBM010000377.1 GCA_024680925.1 Butyrivibrio sp. | reverse complement strand
ATCCTTATATCCAGGATGATATAATGTCACTTGATTCGAGTCAGTCTGTATTTCCACATTAACATTACCCTTATCAAAAGTATTTACCACAATATTATTTCCAGATTTATACCAAGTGAACGAATCCCACGTTTCTTCCTTGTTCTTACTATACGTTCCCTTTCCATATTTACTGAACGTGTAAACAACAACTCCATTGCCGCACTTCCATGTTCCCATTATATCGCGCGGATAAGATATTCTATCAACATTGACCACCAAGAATAATGCTAATATGACACCTATGAAAAATCCTGCCATTCTCTTCATAAAATCACCTCTCAAATCATCGTTGCAATTACAAAAAATGAATATAAGCTAACTACAATCGCCATGACTGCCACTACAGGATGACCAAAAAGCAAAAGAATTGCTATGGGCAGCGACAGAAGTGGTACAGCAAAATACTCCGTCAGAGACACATTTCCTTTTCCCAATTTTTTAAGATAAGGCATAACCGCTATAATTACATAAATTAATAGGTATATAAAGTGTAATCGTCTTAATAAGAAGAAAAATGGTACCGCAGTTACCATGCTCAAAAATGTCGAAAGGAATAAATCCTCACCAATACTACCATCATCTACTTCTACTCCTCCCCTCATTACTGCCGCCATAAAGAATGCATCCCCCAAGCCAACTATGCATCCAATAAAAGGATGATCATAATAGAAAAGAGCATAAATGCCAGCTGCTACACCCAAGGCAATCATAGTCACAAATATCGCAACCCGCCTATAAGCCTTATTAACACTTACCTCAGGTTTAATATTCGCGCCATCCATGTACTTCAGCACATTCTGTCCAAAAGACAACTTTTTGATTGCCTTCCTTGCCTTACTTTTATTCTTCAGAATTATTCCGACAGCATAAGCCAACCCTGCATTATATGGTTGTTTTTCAATAAAGTAATCGGATTTCGAATTATAATCTGAAGGATATCCCAATGCCTGATCATATACTTCCAAAAGCTTATTCTTTCTATTTTTATCTCCTTGCAAATATGCATCTGCATTCTCCCTAAAGGAAGCATAAAGCTCATGCACCTTTCTAAATGTATCTATATATGAAATATCATAGCCATTTTCAGAAAAACCGATTGCTTTCTGAGCATAATAGTCAGTGATTTCCAAATAATATATATCAGGACTATTCTCATTTTCTGCCGTCACATAGGATAAATCATAATACCCCTTGGGCATAGCTTTATCAATTTTAATTGCCATGTAGAAGGCTTTTACTACTTCTCGATAATAATCAATGTCTTGTAAGTATGTTGAAAACAGCCAATCTCTCAAAGAAGCTACTATATATCCAAAGTTATAAGCGATTCCCCTACGATCATACAGTTCATTCAAGTAGTAAAATATGTTCTGAGCTAAAATATTTGCAACAGATCCGTCTGTGCCATCGACCATAGCATCAAAACATTTAAATATAGAATCATAAAGAATATCCCCGTCTAACTTGCTCCTGTTTGTATTTGCAATTTTCGCGATTCTTAAAAACTCATTATAAAAGCTTTGATGATTCTGGTTTTTTGCAGGTCCAAGACCAATCATTTTACACATGGTATCATTGATCTCTTGGAATGCATCATTATAAGAAATGACCTTATACCTTCCATACTCTGTCTTAAAGAAGTTCCCGTTGTCATAATCAATCCCGTTATAAAGCTTTCTTGAAGGTTTTGCATTGGGATTAATAATATCCCCTTCATTCTTGACCTCATTTCTATCTGTTTTTTCTTGCGCCTTTGCCTTATTTTCATTATTGTGGCTTAACTTTTGATCATATTCTTTTCTTGAAGATTCAGACTCAAATACTGCTTCCGCTTCAGCAATTTTCTCTAAAAGCTTTTCTGCCTCATATCTTTTATCTGTCGTTGGGGCAGTATTCTGTCTATTTATCTGTTTCTTCTTTTCTTTAAGCAGTTGCGCTTTGATTCCATCAATATCAAGATTTCTGTTTAAGGAAAAAAGCTCGTAATAATTGTCCATAAAGTCTCCTTCTTTATTTACCCACTAAATATCATCAGAAATGTCTTTTGGTATTATTGTCCTTCTGCTCTCCCCAACAAGTCCTTCTACTTCGACCCTATTTATCATATTGATCCATATTTTCTCGAATAAACTTCGCATTGCTCTTGAATTACCGAATTTCGAATCGCGCCCCTTATAAATGTTTTCTATCTGACTATTTATCTTATCTTTTGCCGACTCTTGTACATTCACATTTCTTTCGCTTGCAAAGCCATAAAAAATTTGAATCAATTCATCTAGAGAATAATCCGGGAACACTATTGTCTTTGCTAATCTACTCTTTATTCCGGAATTACTGTTCATAAAGAGTTCCATTTCTTTTGAATAACCCGCAAAAATGACAATCATTCGATCCCTATTATCTTCCATCTCTTTAATCAGAGTTGCTACTGCCTCCATACCAAAAGAATCATTTTCTCCATGAACTAAATCATACGCTTCGTCAACAAACAAAATTCCTCCATAAGATCGTTCACATAATTCTTTTGTTTTGATTGCTGTCTCGCCCTGATATCTTCCTACAAAATCACCTCTGGATGCTTCTATTAGCACTCCTGTTTTGGCTATTCCTATTGCAGATAATACCTCTGCATACAATCGCGCCACTGTTGTCTTACCTGTTCCTGGGTTGCCTGCAAAACACATGTGCATATTGTTATTTATAAAAATACTATCAATATTACCTTCCCCTCTCTCATGTTTCAAGTAATCCATCATTCTTACATTAGATTTGATTTCATACTTAACATCTTTAAGTCCAACAAGCTTATCAAGTTCACCCAGTATCTCTTTTGCCTTATTCTCGGCACTTTCGCTCAAATCTATGCCAAAATCTTCTGGGGTTAATATTGTCATGTATTCGACACTGGCTTGTTTAGGATTAAAACGTATTGCCTTTTCCATATATGCTTCGTTCATCAAAGTCCGAACCGCTCTGGCATTACCAAATTTACTATTAACACGTAAACGATTGATTCTTTCTTTAAATGCAAGTTCTCCATCCGAGCTAAATGAATAACGCTGTTCTGTTGCCATATTCCTTGCAATCTGTAATAGTTCGTCCTCACTATAATCTGGAAATTCTATAACCTTTGTAATTCTGCTTTCTAAACCTACATTTGCCTGTAGCAATTTATACATTTCATTTTTATAGCCAGCAAGAATTACAACCAGTTCCTTTCGATGATCCTCCATTTCCTTTACAAGGGTATCGATAGCTTCTTTTCCAAAATCATCGTTATCACCATTTATTAAGCTGTACGCCTCATCTATAAACAGAACACCGCCAAGAGCCTTTTTTATTGCATCTTTTGTTTTTATTGCAGTATGTCCTTGGAACTCTCCTACTAAATCACCTCTTTCAACCTCTATGAGTTGCCCCTTTTCAAGTAATCCTGCATTATGAAGAATTCCGGCAAGTAGTCTTGCGACAGTAGTTTTACCTGTTCCAGGATTTCCCACGAAAGCAAAATGATAAGAATCCTGAGTATCCAATAAAACTCCTAAAGTTTCTTGACGGGCTTTGTCAAACTCTATTTTTTTCTTAATTCTTAGAATTTCATTTTTTACAGTATCCAAGCCGATAAGATTTCCAAGTAATTCTTCTGCAGCCTCTGGAGACGTCTCATCATAAAAATGTGACTCATTATCAAAAGTTTCTATTTCCTCTTGCGAATCCCTCTTATCCCTTATTTTACAAAGTAGCTCTAAAGCTGTTTGCGCAACATCTGAGTTGGGATATATTCTCAATATCCTCTTACTCATTTTTTCGCACTCATCATACCTACAAGCCTTATAAAGATATATTATTTCTGTCTTGAAAATAGCAAGACTTTTACTAATTTCCTTGCCCTTTTCTATCAGTTTTTCAATTTCTTCATCGTCAATATTGTTTTTAATCAGGACTGAGATATACTCACCAATGACTTCCTCATCCAATGGATACTCAGAATATGCTTCGCGCATTTCACGTACTGCTTTTCTTATATTGTTATCCGATAGATAATAGCCGGTACGGGCAAAATAGCACTCTTTAAACTTCCTATCTCTTATCTTTTCAAATAGTTCCTCTAGAGGTTCATCAACTTTAACTTCGGAAGAAACTAGTATTATTCCAGAGATAGCATAAGGATTAGTTGCATCATAATAGTATGCCTGCTTGTAATACCGATATGCCTCTTCATACCTTTGTTGGTGGTATAGAATTTTACCCATCATATCTAAAAGCGAAGGGTTTGTCCCATCCGATTTCAACTTGCTTTGAATTATTTCGTATGCAGCTTCGCTTTCACCACTTAGAAGAAGCCTATTTATTTGGTTGGCAATGCTTTTCATTTCCTTGTTCATCTATCTATTACCATCACTCTATATCTGTGCCACCAATATATTTCTTTTTATTTGCGATTTCATCATCGGACAAGTTGCTTTCGCGATCGATGTGCATCTCACCCAAGTCTGCACCATCTACATTATCCTTAACTCTTACATGGATAATTCCATTTTGATCATATTGCATCATTACCCCAATTGGAGATCCCTCAGGTCTAGGAACTAATTTTAACGTTGTTGTACCAATAACTGTGTCGTACTCAGGATCCTCATCTTCGCCTTCTATCACAACTACTTTTAGACTAGTTTGTCCTTCTTCCAATGTATAGTATTCTTCTTCTCCAGATGCTGGAATAGCCGTATTCCTTGGAATAATAAAAGATGCTATATCATATTCCCCATTATGAGTAGTTATAATTCCAAGTGAATGAGAATTCACATCAGTAACTGATATCTCTTTTTCAGCTTTTGGCTTTTCTCCTGTGGATATTACATTTAAGGTGTCTGCATAATATGCTGCACCCAAAGCAACTGCTTCATCAGGGTTTAACTCATGCGATGGCTCAATTCCAGTAAGATCCTTAATCATATTTTGAATAGCTGGAATTCTTGTAGACCCACCCACAAGTAATATTTTAGATATATCCGACCACTTAAGCCCAGCATC
>JAILBM010000264.1 GCA_024680925.1 Butyrivibrio sp. | reverse complement strand
TAAAAGGCTATGGACTGTATTTAGAGATTATGTTTTTAAGCCTACATCTACAGGATATCAGTCTCTTCATCTGACACTATATGATAACCAGGCAAGATGCTTTATTGAGGTTCAGGTGAGAAATAAAGTCATGGATGACATTGCTGAAATAGGTGAGTCCAATCACTCAGGATATGAAAAATCACAGGAACAGCAAAAAAGCAGAAGGGCTGAAATTCCGGTAGGCGAGTGTCCGTATTTTGATGAGGCATATGAGAGACTTGTTTTATTGGAAAACTTAGAACTGTCCGGATTGGATGTAAATATGTTTACAGCGGTAAATAACAGCCTTATAAATGATGGTTGCGGTTTGTTCAGAGGAAGACAGATTTTGCCTTTCGAACATTTATCAAGATTTCAGAATGGTATTTTAGATTGAGACTTTTGGAGCCAGGGTGAGAGCCCGGGTGCCGGAGTTCATAGCTCATTTAGCAAAAATGAGCCATGGAACCTGGCACCCGGGCTTATTTAATGTCTTTTTTTATTTCAAAGATTACATTACAAGTATTTTAATTGTTTTTTACATATTGCAGATAGTGGATTTTACATAGTGAAAATATTATAAAGAAGGTTCGTGGAATAAAGCGGACAAAAGAGGAGAAAAAGAAATGAAGAAGTTATTGTTTGGATTAATTATGGCAATGGTTATTACAAAACCTGTGATTTCTTATGCACAGGATGTAAATAATCAGGGTGATATGCCTGTAAGCATTCCGGTTACAGAGGTTGAAGTTAATCAGGAAACGGGAGAATTTCAGGTCGATATCGTGGTGAATGAAAGTGTAAACTACGCAGGTATGGAGTTTGGAATGGTATGTGCTCCGGAGTGTGAGATCACAAAAGTTGAATATGACAAGGAACTTAGTACCACAGGACCTGCGGAGAATGATTTAACATGGTTTGGTTTTTTTGATGGAGAAGATTCATTTTCGGAAAGCATTATCGCAACTGTTTACGGAAAATGCCAGACAGGTACAGATTCTGAAATAGCATTGAAAACAGTAAAAAAATACACAGTTGGTGATAAGGAATACAGTGAAGAAGATTTTACCATAGATACTAAAATCAGCCTTTTGTCTGATATTTCAATTGAGGAGGAAGAGACACCATTGGCTACTTTAGATAACGAACAGGGAATTAATGCATGGGTTATTATTATAAGCTGCATCTGCGCAGCAGGGATAATCGGAGCATTAATATATATCGGAATAATCCGAAAAAAAAGGCCGTAAACGGCAGAAAGAGGAGAGTAATGAAAAAAAGGTATGTCAAAAGCTTGGGAGTAATGGCGATTGCAATGTCTATGCTGGCGGGGACTCCGGTAGACAGTTTTGCTGCTTCAACCAGCGGCACTGTTTCCGAAGAGCAGACTTTGGAATTGACAGGACAGCAGGCACAAGGATTGGCAGAGGTACAGTCTGTTACAAAGGGGGTTATTGATGAAGCTAAAATACCTGAACAGTTGAATGTGCATGTGGGAGATGATGCCTCCAGTCAGGTAAACGTCACATACACAACAGTAGCAGATACCAATACTACAATCAGATTAAACAAAGTTGGGGATGAGGAAGCTATTTATTTTCAAGGAGAATCTTATGTAGGTATTTCAGGAAAATACATTCATGAGATTGCTGTAAGTGGTTTGGAAGCTTACACAGAATATGAGTACACAGTTGGTGATGGCTTTAATTCGGCAACCGGTACTTTTAAGACGGCTCTGGCAAAAAATGATTCGCAGACTTTTACATTTGCTTACCTTGCAGACACACAGGTTTCAAATGCAAGTAATGCAAAGGCCTTGGGAGCAACATTGGCAGAAATCAATGTAATGAATCCTGATTTTGTATATCTTGCAGGTGATATTACCGATAGGGCGACAAATGAAGATCAGTGGCAGTGGTTATTTAACAATGACGGATTATATCCTACAGGTGGTGAGGATATGTTTGCTAACAGTCTTATTGCCATTACTCAGGGTAACCATGATAACAATGAAATGTATCAGCATATAAATGCTCCTGAAGAAGCAGACAAAATTGCTTACAGTTTTGATTATGGTTGTATGAGATTTATCAGTCTTAATCTGGAGATGGCAAGATACAGTGATGACTCTCGTGCAAAACAGGAAGAGATGCTTCGTAAAGAAGTTGAAGATGCAAAAGCAAATGGTCAGTGGGTAGTTGTAGGTTTCCACAAATCTCTTTATACAGGTGCATCACATATTGTAGATGGAGATATTATCGATGCAAGAAAGTTCTGGTGCCCGATTCTTGCAGAGCTTGGGGTAGATCTTGTTTTACAGGGACACGATCATGTGTATTCCCGTGGCTTTGTAACAGCTGAGGGTGAAAATGCACATCCTGCAATCAATGAAGACGGAAGTATTGAACAGCCGGCTAATGCACCTCTTTACATGGTTGGTGGACATGCAGGCGGCCTTAAATGGTATTCAAGAAAGAACTACACAGTAAGTGAGGGAGATCCACTTTCTCTTAACTATGAATTCCTTGATGTAAATTCTACAGATACCGGAAGTGATATTAAGAAGGAACAGGTTATTACAACATTTGAAGTATCTGAAGATGCTATTAAATCTGTAACATATATGTTTAAGTATGATACTGAGACAGACCAGATCACAACAGATAAATATGTTTATGATGAATTTACACTTGAAAGAGATACTTCAGGTGCGGTAACTTCTTATCTTAAAGGAACAGAGCTTATCGTAGATGAAAATGAAGATACTCTGGAATATACAGTACAGTATGATAACATCAATGAAGCTAATGCATTTGAAATAGCACTTTCCTATGATACAAATGTACTGGAATTAACAGAATCAGCCAGCTGTTTAGATGATACTATTTTTACCGATTCCAGTGATGAAAATGGAGTAGCAAGTCTGATCATTGGTTTACAAACGCCTGTGAGCTCCAGTGTAAGACGTAATGTTGCAAAATTCTCATTTAAGATAAAAGATGGTGTAGATGTGGATGAAATTATTGTTAAGCTTATAAAGGCAGATACAGTTGAACTTTCTGATATCGAAGATCAGTTAAGTGCACTTGATATATCATCTGAAACTGTAAAAGGTGAAGTTGTAACTGAGTTTTATTCTTATGAAAAGGCTTGCGATATAAACAAAGATGGTAAGGTTACACTTGCAGACCTTGCGATTGCACTTACAAAGTATCAGACAACTGATGAAAAATGCGACATCAACCGTGATGACATTGTAAATGTATTGGATTATGTAATGATTGCAAGCTACATGGAATAAATTTATATAAATAGTTGCAATATGTTTTGTAATAATTTTCCCCGTGCAGTATCTGTGCGGGGATTTCTGCATAAGGAGTAACAGTTACATTATGAAAAAGCTTTTGGGACATATAGTATTTTTAGTTGTTTATATATCTGCTGTTGTTTTTTTTAACAAATCTCTTGTATTTGAAAGACCTGCCGATTATCCGGAAGGCATTGAATATGCTAAGGCAAAGGTAATAGAAGTAGTATCTGATGATATGAATTCAGATCCTGATTATGGCTATGTGAGAATTGGCCGTCAGGTTTTTAAAATGGAAATAATCAGTGGTGAGCATAAAGGTAAAATAGTAGAAGCCATAAACTATGTAACCAGGGTTTCTCAGACAGAAGGAAAAATAGGCACAAAATATATCATCGGAAGTTATGATGATTTTATTGTTACCACTGTTATGTATAAAGATAGAAGCAGTGTATTGTATTTTCTTGGAATATTATTTCTTATTCTGGTGCTTTTGATTGGACGGGAAAAGGGTATAGGAGCAATTGCAGGGCTTTTTGTGACTCTTGTAAATGTGGTATTTCTTTTTATTCCAATGCTGATAAACGGTGTTTCAGCTATCCCGGCGGCAATAATTGTTGTGCTTTTATCTACTTTATATACGATGGTTTTATTAAACGGATTTTCAAAAAAGAGTTTGATTACCACCGTAAGCTGCACTTTATGTACGGCTTTGGCAGGTATGTTGGCTTTTGTAATCGGTAAAGTAAGTAATATTACCACCTTGAATACTCCTGAAGCTGAGAACTTATTGTTTATTACAGATAATTGTTCCTTTAGGATAGATAACCTTCTTACTGCCGGTATACTCATTGCATCTATGGGAGCAGTAATGGACGTTTGTATGTCACTGGTTTCCTCTTTAAATGAGCTTAAAGAACAGACACCCGGGCTTACTGCAGGTCAGCTTTGGAAAAGCGGAATGACTATAGGCAAAGACATAATGGGAACAATGACTAATACACTGGTTCTTGCTTTTGTGGGAACAAGTATTAATTCGGTTCTGGTATATTATATGTACAGCATGCCATATATGAGTCTTATCAATACTGATTTTATGGTGGTGGAATTCATAAAAGGTATTATAGGTAGTTTAGCGGTGGTGATTGCTATTCCCATAACCACATTTCTGACAGCACGTGGATTGACAAAGACAAATTTGTGAGCAAGGGTGCCAGGTTAGGTAGCTCATTTGGGAAAAATGAGCCACTACCCCGTTCTCAAGGGACCAAAAAGGATATCCAATAAAGATTATTTCTCGAAATGTTTTTGTGCAAAGGCCATAGGCTGAACACATTCCAAAGTAACAACAAAGTTATTATCCTTATCTCTGACAGCCATATATTTTATAAGGACAGGCTGATCATCTCTGCTACTCCAAATGTCTATACAGTCTCGTTTTCCAGCTTTAAAATCAGCCATGATAGAGCGGACCATAGGTTCAATCTTAGGTGGATGACAGGAGAATACCTCTCTA
>JAILBM010000340.1 GCA_024680925.1 Butyrivibrio sp. | reverse complement strand
GATATTAACGGTTCCCATATACTTACCTTTTCTTAGAACAGAGCATCTGTCAGCCACTGCCATAATTTCAGCAAGCTTATGGGTAATAAATAATATACTCTTACCCTCTTGTTTAAAGCCCTTCATAATGGCCATAAGCTCATCAATTTCCTGCGGAGTAAGAACCGCTGTAGGTTCATCGAAAATAAGAATTTCATTGTCACGATAAAGCATCTTGAGAATTTCAACTCTCTGCTGCATACCTACAGAAATATCTGAAACCAGAGCATCAGGATCTATTCTGAGACCATATTTCTCAGAAAGAGACATAACCTTTTTTCTTGCAGCATCATATTGCAAAACACCTCTTTTGGTGTCTTCAACTCCAAGAATAATATTATCCAAAACAGAAAAACATTCTACCAGTTTAAAATGCTGATGAACCATACCAATTTTTAATCTGTTGGCATCATTGGGATCATTGATTTTAACTTCCTGTCCATCCTTTTTAATAACACCCTTCTCAGGCTGATACAAACCAAATAAAACACTCATAAGAGTACTCTTACCTGCACCGTTTTCGCCTAGAAGTGCATGAATTTCACCACGCTTAAGCTGCAGTGTGATATCATCATTGGCTTTAATACCGGGAAATTCTTTGGTAATATGCAACATTTCAATTACATAATCTTCTGCCACGAATAAAGTCCCCACTTTCTTTTTTGCATAAAATACATATAAAAAAGGGATGCCAGGTATACTTCCTAACATCCCCCTGAATAATTTAATTATATCATAAAGCAAATATAAAACTAGAAGTTTCCGTATATTAATATACTACTTTATGTTTGTACACCGGAAATTATTCCTGATAGTCAACTGTGATATTCTCAACTGCAGGTGTTACAGCTGTATCAAAGCTGTTATCAACAACAAGAGAACCATCAACAAGGCTGTTGAATAATGTATCATACTGTTCCTGTGTAAATGTTGTAAACTGAGAAGTTTCCATTGGAAGACCTACGCAGTCATCAGCAGCACCAAGTGTAGTTTCCTTACCTGCAAATTCAGCACTGAATGTCCAGTTGTTGCTCATGCAGTCTGTAAGAGCAACGTTAACTGAGTTTGCAAGAGCTTTCATAGCTGATGTAACAACACATGGATCGAAGCTTGACTGGTCAACGTCAACACCGATCATCTTACCGTTGTTAGCCTGTGCAGCTGCAAGACATGAGTTGCAGATTGATCCGCCGCAAGCAAATACAACTTCTGTTCCCTCTGAATACCAGCTATCCATCTTAGCCTTGATATCATCTGTAGCTACGAAAGATCCTGAATACCAGTACTTAATGTTAACATCTGTAAATCCATTATCCTTAGCAGCCTGCTCAGCACCCTGAACAAAACCATAACCATAACGGATAACAGCAGGAACTGCCATACCTCCAAGGAAACCAAGTTCCTTGTAACCGTCTGTTACTGCAGCATAACCTGCAAGGTAACCGGCCTGCTCTTCCTGATATGTAATAAGAGCTGTGTTAGAAGCAGGATCAGCAAGATCGCCTGTACTTACATCAAGAGCAAGGAACTGTACTTCAGGGTACTTAGCCTGAGCTTCCTCAAGAGCTGCAGCAAAAAGATATCCTGCCATTACAATAACCTTAGCGCCATCAGCGATAGCATTGTCCATCTGCTCTACACGAGCTGCATCTGAATCTTCAGATGGCTTATAGTAGTTAGCAACAAGTCCGTTTGCAGATGCAAAATCCTGAACACCTGCCCATGTGTACTGGTTGAAAGACTGATCATCAATATTACCTACATCTGTAACAAATGCGATGTCAGTTGTTGATCCGCTCTCAGTAACTGCTTCAGCAGTTTCTGTAGCTGTTTCAGTTGTTTCAGCAGCAGTTTCTGTGCTTTCTGTTGTCTGTGCTGTTTCTGTGGTTGTAGAACTACTTGAACCACATGCTGCAAGAGATACGGTCATAGCAGCAACCAGAACGAGTGATAAAAGTTTTTTCATAATTTTCCCTTCCTGTGGTGTTATATCACCACTACATATACGTTATTACGTACATTTGTATCTACCTGTAAAATTATACTCTTATCACGTAAATACTGCAATTACTTTTATAAAAATCTAAACTATTCTTAATATCTTATGGCCTTTCTATTTCATAGACATTTTCATCAACCGTAACACTTTCGACAACCGACAGGGAGCTGAAAATTTTCTCGTCCACATAGTTGTATTTTAAAGGATTTTCACCTCTGCCAAGCATTTCAATAAGTGCTTCTACTCTTGGTCCGTGAAGCGGATTACACTCTGCTATGCAGCTGATTTTTCCTTCTCTGGCATATTCAAGGGCTGTTTCATTTACACCATCAAAAGATACCACCATAATTTCTCCTGAAGCTATGTCAGAGCCTACTTTTCTGCCTGAATTTTCTATGGCTTTAATGGCACCTATTGCCTCATTATCATTTTCACAGTATACAAGATTTATATTATCAAAGCGCTTTAAAAGGGCATCCATAACCTCCTGTCCTTTAGCTTCCGTAAAATCTCCGGATACTTCTGCCATAAGATCCCATCCATTTTCTCTGGCAGCATTTTTAAGTCCTCTGCTACGACCAAGCTGTGCTGTGGAGCCAAGGCTGCCCTGAATATTTACTATATGAAGATCCTTGGGGTCTATGCCTTTTTTTTCTGTATAGGCTTTAATCCAGGCTGTTATCTTCTTGCTTTCCAGTTCAAAATCAGAGCCAACCCAGCAGGAATAAAGAGTTTTATCCGAAGTGTTTACCCTTCTGTCCACAAGAATTACTGGTATCCCTGCATCCTTGGCTTCTCCAAGGACAGAATCCCAGCCATCCTCCGTGGCAGGCGCCAGCACAATATAATCCACTTCCTGCTGGATAAACATTCTGATGGCAGTTATCTGATTGGCCTGCTTTTGCTGCCCGTTTTTATATACCAGATAATAGCCTTCCTGTTCGGTAAATGTACCAAGCATAGAGTCCGTATTGGCACTACGCCAGTCTGATTCCGCTCCCAACTGAGAGAAGCCGACAGTTATATAGCTGTCGGCTTTTGATAATTCTTCTGTAGCAATATCCTGATCATCTTCTGTTTTTAGCATACATCCCACTAAAAATGTAACGCACAACAAGGTGATGATTCCAAGGTTTATAATTATTTTTTTCATCCCTAAAACATCCCTTAAAACTTCAAAACTTTTTTCTTCTGAGCCATTACTATACTTTGTATCAGTAAAAAGATACAGAGCATGGCCGCAATGGTAATTCCGGTCCACCAGGCATCATCAAGACCTGCTGAGGCCACAATATTCTGGATAGTACTTAGGGATAATACTCCAAACAGAGTACCGATTATATTACCCACACCACCTGTCAGCATTGTACCGCCGATAATGGAGGAAGCAATGGCATTCATCTCCATACCCATGGCATGGCTTGCAGCACCTGAGCCTACATGAAGGAAATACACATAACCTCCAACCCCGGCCAGAAGGCTGCAAATTAAATGTGAAAGGAACTTTGTGCGTCTTACATTTATCCCCATCATAAGAGCGCTTTGCGTATTGCCGCCTACGGCGTAGAAATTCCTTCCAAGTCTGGTCCATCTAAGTACTACAAATAATAATACCACAAGTAAAAGCGCTACAATTACACCTATTTCAACATAAGCCGGTACATAGATGCCTTTTTTGTTTACAGAACCCATAAAAGGCACTGTTATTCTTGTAAGCTTAAGGGCGGTGAACTCTTCATCTGCCACGTTAAAAGGCGCTGTATTTACGATGGTAGTCATTCCTCTGGCAAAAAACATCCCTGCAAGAGAGACAATAAATGGCTGAATATCAAGGTATGCCACAAGAAATCCCTGAACCAGGCCAAAGGCAAGACCTATTAAAAGAGCTATGCATATTGATCCTAATATGCTTCCGTCGTGATAATCAAGATAAACGGCGCAGCACATGGAAACCAGTGCCACAACGCCTCCAACTGAAATATCTATTCCTCCGGATATCATTACAATGCTCATACCGCAGGCAGTAATAATAAGGGCTGCATTGGCATTCAAAATATTAAAGAACATCTGAGGCTTGGTAAATCCTCCGCCCTGGAAGATAATAGCTCCAAGGTACATTAAAAAGAAAATTACAATTGTAATGGTCAGAAGAAGATTGGTATCATTCATCCCCTTAAAAACAGAACTTTTTTTATTCTTCATTATGCCACCTGCCCTTTCCCTTTTTTAAGTCCAAGTGCAAGCTTTGACATATATTCCCTTACCTTTGGTGCAGAAAATACCACAAGCAGGATAACAACTACTGCTTTGTAGGCAGCAAGAGCGTCAGACTGTACATTGAACTTATATAAAGTTGTAGTAAGGAACTGAATGACATAGGCTCCAAGTATAGAGGCCCAGATGTTAAATTTTCCTCCGGATAAAGCATTTCCACCAAGAGCAACCGCAAGAATGGCATCCATTTCAATATCCTTGGCAATAACAGAATAGTTTATGGTTGATAATCTGCTGACCTTTATAAGAGCAGCTACGGCAACGCACAGGCCCAGTATTACAAAGGCAAGAAACTTTATAAAGGTTGGATTTATTCCGTTAAGTCTTGATGAATTTTCATTAATTCCAACTGCCTGAGTATAAAGCCCTAAATTAGTAAACTTCAGAACAAGGAATATTATCACTATGCAGACAGCAACTATAAATACTGTGGTAGGTATAGGAATACCCGGAATAAATCCTCCAAAATAAGAGAACTTAGGGTCTGGCACTATAGGCAGCTCGTTATTATTTATCCAGGCAGCTATGGAACGGCCTGCGGTAAACAATATAAGTGTTGCGATCATAGGCTGAATCTTAAAGACCGCTACAAGCATTCCGTTAAAGGCGCCGCAGAGCATTCCCACTACACATCCTACAAGGAAGGCTACAAAAATAGGAGTAGCAATTTCCTCCGGTCTTGAATTACCACCGCACAAAACTCTTAGCATGGCTGATCCTGCAATAGCTATGGTTGCACCTACAGAAATATCCTGTCCTCCTGAAGCTGCTGTAACCAGGGTCATGCCAATGGCAAGTATTCCAAGCTCTGAACCGTAATCCAGTATTGTAATAAGATATCCTGCCAGTACAGGATAGCCTGCATTATTGGTCTGCAAAGTTACTTTGAAAAATCCAGGATCGTTTATGAGATTTATAACTGCCAGGAGAACCAGTGCTATAAAGGGTATAAAGAGTTGATTAGATGTGATTTTCTTTATTTTACTGTTACTCATACCTTACTCTCCTCCCGCTATGGTGCTCATGATCTTGTTCTGCGTAAGGTCTTCTCCTGATAGTTCCCCAACTACCTTCCTGTCACGCATAACTATAAGTCTTGAGCAGGTTCTTATCATTTCATCTGTTTCTGATGAAATAAAGGTAACGCTCATACCTTCAGAAGCCAGCTCCAGCACCAGCTTTTGTATATCTACTTTGGTACCCACATCTATACCTCTTGTAGGCTCATCCAGAATAAGATACTCAGGATGCATTAAAAGCCATCTTGCAAGGATAACCTTTTGCTGATTACCACCTGATAAGGATTTAATAGGTGTATCTGTTGATGCGGTTTTTATATTCAGCTTTTTGATATATTCATCTGCAAAAGCCTCTGCCTTGGCTCTGCTAAAGGGCTTAAAGAATCCTGTTAATACCTGCAGGGCAAGTATTATGTTTTCTCTAACTGATAAATCCCCGATGATTCCATCTTTTTTTCTATCCTCCGGAAGATAAGCTATTCCGTTTTTCATGGCATCAAGAGGCTTTTTAATAGTCACGTTTTTGCCGTGAACCTTAGTAGTTCCACCTATAATGGTATCTGCACCGAATATAGCTCTTACGCACTCACTTCTGCCGGAACCCAGAAGTCCGGTAAAACCGTTGACTTCACCTTTTTTGATATAAAAATCAAAGGGCTTTATACCGGCACTGCTTTGCAGATTAGCAGCTTCAAAAACAGTTTCTCTTTCTCCTTCTTCCTTATAGGAGGACTTATCCTGTTTAATATCGGATAGATCATCCATTTCTTTTCCCAGCATTTTAGCTACAAGCTGAAGTCTTGGAAGATCTTTGATTTCATATTCACCAACCAGCTGTCCGTCTCTTAGAACAGTTATTTTATCGCATACTTCATATACCTGATCCAGAAAATGAGTGACAAAGATAATGCCAACACCCATTTTCTTAAGATCTCTCATAAGTCCAAAGAGCTTTTCAACCTCCTGTTCATCCAGAGAGGAAGTAGGCTCATCTAAAATAAGGACCTTACAATCCATATCTATGGCTCTTGCTATTGCCACCATCTGCTGCATGGCAATTGAGCAGCTGGATAACTGCATTGTGGCTTTTGCAGGAATATCAAGCTTATTAAGAAGCTCATCTGCTTTTTCATTCATCTGTTTCCAATTTGTAAAAGCGCCATTTCCCCTGCCTATAAACATATTCTCAGCCACAGTAAGATTAGGACACAGTGTTATTTCCTGATAAACTGTGCTTATGCCAAGTCTCTGGGCATCCTGAGGAGAATGTATGGAAACATCCTTTTTATCTTCTATCTGTATAGTTCCGCCATCCTTGGAATAGACACCGGTCAAAACCTTGATAAGAGTTGACTTTCCTGCGCCATTTTCTCCCATTAGCGCATGTATCTCACCTTTATTGAGATTGAAATCTACATTTGACAGTGCACGGACGCCGGGGAAAGATTTATTAATGCCACGCATCTGAAGAACAACATTTTCATTCACTTATATCTCACCTCGTTACCTTTTAAAAAGGACGCAGGCCTATGTCTCTGGACATATAAGCCCGCGCCCTCATAAAGTTTTTTATCAGATTCCGTATGTATCTACATCTTCCTGAGTTATTGTTGTAGCATCAAAGCCCTTCTCATCCATGATGATAGTCTTTTCTGAAAGTGTTCCGCCGCTTTCAAGAGTCTTAATAATGTCATCGATGTAGCTAGCCTGGAATGGGTTACACTGTCCGTCATAGTTCCAGTTCTGGGCAAGGAGTTCTTCAAGAGCCCACTTGTTACAGTCAAATCCCATAACTACAACGTCTTTGCCAACACCATGTGAGATACCGGCTGCATCAAGAGCTGCAACAGCGCCCTTAGCCATATCGTCATTTTCAGCATAAATTACATTGAAGGAAGTACCTGCATCAATAACAGACTGTACAATCTGCTGAGCCTTTTCTGCATTCCATTCAGCTGTCTGCTGTGTTACTATGTTCCAGCTGCTTTCAGCTGCAACCTTGTCATCAAGAGCACCACTTCTTCCCTGCTGAGCTGCAGAACCCATAACGCCCTGAATGTGAATTACATTTACTTCTTCAAGTCCCTGACCTGCCAACCAGTCAACGGCTGTCTGTCCCTCTTTTGCCATATCAGATACAATTGAAGCCTCATAAAGAGAAGCATCTGCATCAATAGTACGGTCGAATAGGATTACCTTAACACCTGCAGCCTGTGCATCCTGAAGAACTGAGTCCCATCCTGCTGTATCTGCTGCAGAGAGAAGCAAATAATCAACTTCATCCTGGATAAATGTCTGAGCGTACTGAATCTGCTCATCGTTCTTTAAGCTATAGGCAAAAGAAGCATCATATCCGTTTGCCTCTGTGAACATAGCCTTAAGATCGGCATCATTGGCAGTACGATAACCTGATTCATTAGGATCATTATTAATGATACCTACCTTGATAAGACCACCCTCCGAAGCTGTTGTCTGCGTAGTAGTCTCTGTACTACTGCTGCTTGAACAAGCCATAAGTCCAAGAGCCATTACAGATGCAAGCACAACTGACAAAACCTTTTTCTTCATATCGTTCCTCCTAATAAGAATAATTTGTTGTTACAGTTTTATTCTATAAAATAAGGAGAAAACTACCATTCAATAAATTATGGAATTTTGTTTAAATTTTTATCATTTATTTATTTAGTTTCAATTTTCTACGATTTCGGTTAACTTTTTTGGTAAGGTAACTGTAACCTTCGTTCCTTCACCAAATTTACTATCAATATCAAGACCGTATTTATCCCCGTAATTGAGTTTGATTCTTTCATTTACGTTTATCATTCCGTAGATGGTTTTGGAGATGGATTTTCTGTTTAAAAGTTGCTGCCTTACTTCATTAAGCCTGTCTAAAGCTACTCCGCAGCCATTATCTGTTACATATACAGCTATGCCATCCTCTGTATTTTTCCCCGATATAGTTATTTTCCCGCCGCCTCTCTTGTTCTTTATGCCGTGATAGAGCGCATTCTCCACAAGAGGCTGTATGGTAATCTTTGGAATCTCGTAATTATATATATTTTCAGGGACATCTATTTCATAGGTCAGAATGTCCTGATATCTTATCTGCTGTATTTCAAGATAACTCCTGACATGGGACAATTCCTCACGGATTGATACCAGTTCTTTTCCCTTATTAAGCGATGTTCTGAAAAAATCAGACAGACTTCCCACCATGTTTACCACCTGTTTCTGGTTTCCTGATTCTGCTGACCAGACTATGGCATCTAAGGTATTATACAAAAAGTGAGGATTTATCTGAGCCTGCAAAAGCTCAAATTCGGCCTTCCTAAGCATTTTCTGCTCTTTTGTAACCTGCTCCTCTATAGGCCTTGTGATGATAAGTGGTCCAACTATGGACACCACCAGAATAGCCAGTAATATAAAGCAGAATATAGCCAGAGAAATCCTTGCAGCATTTATAAAAAGCTCTCTGTTATCCTGCTGTGCTATCTGAATCTGTTTATTTTCATAGTAGATATATTCATTTATGGTTTCCTGTACAAGAGCAGTTACAATCTGAACGTCATTTTCCCATATAAGAATATTGTTCTCATAGCGATTACCATATTGAAGATTAGAGTTTATATTATCTATATAACCTTCAAGATTATTTAGGTATCTTTGGGCACTTTCCAGTCTTTTCAGATTATCTGTAGTATCTGTATACTCCTCAAGCTGAGCCACTACATTTCCTGCATCTTCCAAAAGTGTAGAAAGCCTTGATTCTTCAAAGCTCACATTACCTACGATCAAAAGATACGTTTCATAATCAAAATCCTCTTTAAAATCCAGACTGAACTCACTTGCTATGGCCACGGAATTTAACATATCGTTATACCTGTCGCCAATCTGCCAAAGGCTATAAAAGGCATAAAGCATAAATACTACATTGGGCAAAAGAAGTATCAGATAGGATATACGTATCTGTGTGGCAAGCACTGATTTGTTTTTATCTCTCATTTATCCTCCAAAGAAGCTCTGCCTCTATACTGAGTAGTAGTCATACCCTGAGTCTTCTTAAATAAATGTGAAAAATAATGTGGATCCTTATAACCAACCATGGACCCGATTTCATTAGACTTTTTCCCGGTGGATATAAGCATCTCTTTTGCCTTATCCATACGATAATCCGTTAAGTATTTAATAAGTGTCTGCCCTGTCTGTTGCCTGAAAATGGCACTTAAATGATTTGGTGAAAAATTAACATGATCAGCAAGCTCATTTAATGAAAGCTCCTCATCTGAATAATGCTCATCTATATAGCCTATTACTTCATTTACCACTTCACGATTATGATCAATAGAATTGTCCTTCCTAAGAACTATTGCGGTGTTTATAGTCTTTTTAAGGTATTCAAAGGTCTCTTTTTCACTTTCCAAAAGTTTTGAAGCAAAAAGAGTACATTCATAGTCTTCTTTAGAAATACAAAGCTCATTTTCTATAAAATCCGTCACACAAAAATAAATATCCATAGCTATGTACTGTCTAAGCATAGTGGACTGCAATGTGCTTTTTCCCAAGGCATCTGCAAATTCTGTAAGAAATAAATCTGTATCCTTTTCCTCACCTATACGAAGAAATTCCTTAACCCTTTTTCTGTCTATATGTCTGGGATCAAGTTCTGAAAGAATCTCTTTTTCATCATCTGCAGACTTCAGGGTTTTATTATCAATTTTATCCGCAATAAGCTTTATTTCCCTAAGAAGCCGCTCACCGCTTATAGGCTTTGACAGATATGAAGATACACCGATTCTAATCGCCTCCTTGGCATATTCAAAATCTTCATATCCTGTTAGCAATATAATTTCAATCCATGGAAACTGCGCCTTGATCATGCGGCTAAGTGTAAGTCCGTCCATGAAAGGCATTTTGATATCAGTGATAAGAATATCAGGCTGATTTTTTAAGATCATGGAGTATGCAAGCTCCCCATCAGCAGCATCTCCTACAAATTCGTACCCCTGGTTCTTCCAGTCGATACTTTTCTTAATACCTTCTCGGATGACAAATTCATCCTCTGCCAAAAAAATTTTTAACATACCCCTTCCCCACAACAAAATACATATATTTTGTAAAACTATCCCCACTTAATATAATGCCTTTTTGGGCAAAAAAAAGATAGTCCTTTATTGCTATTTTATTACGGAGAAAAATTGTTTTTATTAATGAAAAAAAAGCCGATAAAAAAATCGGCTTTTTAATGTGCAAAATATCAGAACTTTCAATTAACCTGCAATCTTGGCAATTGACTGCAAAACCTTGTCTGCATCAAAAGGTTTAACAATGAAATCTTTTGCGCCGTTCTTGATTGCCTCAACAACCATGGCCTGCTGACCCATTGCACTACACATAATGACATTAGCATTAGGATAAGTCTCTTTAATCTTCTTAAGAGCTTCCAAGCCATCCATTTCAGGCATAGTAATATCCATTGTCACAACATCAGGTGACAATGCTGCATACTGCTGAACGGCCTCAAGTCCGTTGCCTGCCTCGCCTACTACCTCATGGCCGCCCTGTGTAAGAATTCCCTTTAACATAGTTCTCATAAAAACTGCATCATCAACAATAAGTACTTTACTCATAAGAAATTTCCTTTCTTAAAATCAAGTAGAACTTTAATTTGAATTATACATAAGTGTACATAATACCGTCAACTCATTTAACAAAAAATTCAAAATAGTTTATAATTATTTAATTTTAATCCTCTTCATCCTCCTCATCATATTCTTCATCAAGCAATGAATAAAAGCAATCTCCCAATATAAGCATTACAAAATGCATATCTTCAAAGCTGCATCTCTTGGCAGGAGTTGTTGATTCACTGATGTGAGTTTCACATTGATCAAGAAGAGTATCAATACATTGGTAAATGTCTTCCAACGAAATTGAATCCTTTCCATCATAGAGCTTTGTGAGTTTTTCATAAAACAGCTGTAAAACTCCGGCTACAACAGGATCTTCCTTCTCAACGTGACATGCATAATAGCCAAATGCATTGCATATGTCTATATATGCACCTACTACACTTACTGCAAAATTCCAAAAGGTAATAAAATCATCCTTTGGCAGCAGCAGATCGTCATTATCTTCCTTATCAATGACATATGTCTCGGAAGTGGCAACTGTCATAGCATCAGGAATTCTGTTCATAAGCTCCGCCACTTCATCCTCTTCAGGACGGTGATCCAAGATGCAATCGGCCAAAATAGTTCCCTTTTCAGTAAAAAATGTAGCTTTGTAACATTTTTTAAGTACAGAATCGTAATACATCATAACAGCTCACCTCCTTCACAATTCTTTTTCTAATAATATTATCTCACAATTCAACCCATAAAACACATCTTTTCAGAATTTTAATAAAAGAATACCAGGGTCAAAAACTCAAGCAGCAATCATGCTTGCATGAATTGCTGTTTGAGTTCTTGACCCGCCAAACATGAGGAAGTAGCCATTTACGTAGTAAATGCGCGGATTCCGAAATGTTTGTAGAATTGCGGGAGTTTCGCAGAAACGGAGCAATTCGTATTCTTTCACAACCTAAACGACTCTAACTCTTAATTCCGCCACAACCTAAACACCCCTAACTCTTAATTCCGCCACAACCTAAACAACCCTAACTTTTCACTCTCCATCAGCAGATTATATCTAACACAAAAGCCATAGAGCAATCCAATACCAGAATCGCTTTATGGCTTATAATAAATTAGCTCTTATATATTTCCTAAAAGACTTCTTACTTAAATTCCCCTGAATAATAAGGAACTGTTACAATAGCTCCCGCTGTAACACTGTTTTTATTGGAAATATGATTGATAGACATAATTTCGTTAATATAGGCATTCATGTCATCATAATGATCATAGGAAATATTATCCTCTGCTATAGTCCATAAAGACTCACCACAGCCAACTACAACGTTTTTATAATATTTATAATCAACAGTATAGTCTTCACTCTCGGCATTGGATCTTATTGCCGAACCACCAAATACACCCAGGGCAAAAATTATAGCAAGGACAGTAAATAAAATAGTAATCTGTCTTCTGTAGGTTCTCTCTCTTCTAAGTTTGTTCTGTCTGATACGTTCTTCACTTTTATTAAAATATCTTGGGTCATGATATAAATTTACAGCTGCCATCATTGCTTTACTCATTTCAATCACCTCACATATCGAATAAATGTTCTAAACATTTGTTTGGTTTTATTATACGAACACATATTCTGATTGTCAACACTTTTTTCGAACAAATATTTGTGAACAACTGTTTGTTTTTCATGAACATGTGTGCTACAATGTATTTGTAACCTAATTAGATTGTTTGGAGG
Organism: Butyrivibrio sp.; assembly: GCA_024680925.1. Classification (GTDB taxonomy): domain Bacteria; phylum Bacillota; class Clostridia; order Lachnospirales; family Lachnospiraceae; genus Butyrivibrio. The sequence goes on along the minus strand of JAILBM010000340.1, from coordinate 18,781 downwards.
AACATAAGATGGCTAATAGCAAACCACTTTCAGCTAAACAGACTGAAATATTAAATTATATTAAGGATATGACTCTTCAACGCGGTTATCCGCCAACAGTCAGAGAGATTTGTGAGAAGGTTAATCTTAAATCTACATCTTCTGTTCATGCACACCTTGAAACCCTTGAGAAAGCAGGCTATATTCGTAAGGATCCTACTAAACCTCGTGCAATTGAGATATGCGATGACAGCTTTAATATGATAAGAAAGGAAATGGTAAGTCTTCCTGTTATAGGACAGGTTGCTGCCGGTCTTCCAATCCTTGCTGAGCAGAATATTGATAGTTATATACCTATCCCTGCCGATATGTGCCCTAAGGGTGATTCCTTTATTCTTAATGTTAAGGGTAATTCCATGATCAATGCAGGAATATTCAACGGTGATAAAATATTTGTGCATGCCTGCAGCACAGCCAATAACGGTGATAAGGTTGTAGCTTTAATCGATGACTCTGCCACTGTAAAGACTTATTACAAAGAAAAAGGCCATATACGATTACAACCGGAAAATGACGAAATGGATCCTATTATAGTAGATGATTGTACTATTTTGGGTACCGTATTTGGTGTTTTGAGAATGTATTGATAATTTTTTATAATACCTTTCTATTTTTCTTGTGAATGACTATAAAAATAGCTCTGATGAAATCAATTATGATTCATCAGAGCTATAATTTTATATCATAGGAAATTGCTTTCCTATGATATAAAAAACGCTCCGCTAAGGATGCGCACTCGCGCGATAGGTAAATGTTGCATAAATGCAACCGCGCTCGGCGCGAGAATGTCGCAAGCGACATTCTTTGTTCTAAAATATATCGACTTATGTAACTTTTATATATTTTTTAAGCATATCTATATCTGACTCATATATATGTTTATAAAACATCTCCATATCTGACTTTTATGTATGCTTTTATTTCTTCAACGCATTTCTTAAATCCAAGCTTGCTGCTATCAAGACATAAGTCATAGTTATTGGCATCTGACCATTCCTTACCTGTATAGTATTTATAATAGTCTGCCCTGAACTTATCTTCCCTGGCTATGAATTTCTCCAGCTCCTTGCCCTTTAAAGGCTGAACCTTGGCTGCCTCCTGCATAAGAAAATCATGTGGCGCATGTACAAATACACTTACTACATTTTCATAATCCTTAAGAACAAAATCAGCAGCTCTGCCTATAATAACGCAGCTCTGAGTTTCTGCAAGTTTTTTAAGTACATAGGCCTGATAATTAAAAAGATTTTCAGGAGATGTAAAGTCACTGCTATCAGGCTTTAAAAGTTCTCCCTTATAAACGAAAGGACCTACAAGCTTTTTAAGTCTAGATACCTCTCTTAAATGTTCATCGGCTTCCACAAATAAATTTTCACTTATTCCGCTTTCTTCCGATGCAAGTTTAACAAGTTCTTTGTCATAATAATGAATATTCAGATCATTGGCCAGCATTTCACCAACTGTTCTTCCGCCGCTGCCATATTGTCTGGCAATGGTTATTACAATATTTTTCTTCATATTGCTTTAACCCCCTTTAAGATTATTCACCTAAATAAGCTTTTTTAATAGAATCATTATTTAACAGATCATTGGCATCATCATCAAGCACTATATTACCTGTTTCCAGAACATAGGCTCTGTTAGCAATAGAAAGGGCTTTTCTTGCATTCTGTTCCACAAGAAGTACTGTGGTGCCATCTTTATTAACTTCTTTTATTATATCAAATATTTCATTAACAAAAATAGGTGAAAGACCCATTGAAGGTTCATCCATCAAAATAATATCCGGATGAGACATAAGAGCCCTTCCCATAGCCAGCATCTGCTGCTCACCACCGGATAAAGTTCCCGCAAGCTGGGTCTGTCTTTCCTGAAGTCTTGGGAAACGGGAGTAAACCAATTTTAAAGTATCTTCAAATTCCTTTTTGTCCTTACGGGTAAAGGCACCCATTTTAAGATTCTGAAGAACAGACATTTCTGCAAAAACACGCCTTCCCTCGGGAACCTGCGCCATTCCAAGCCCTACAATCTTATGGGCCGGAATTTTAGTAAGCTCTGTTCCATTGTATTTTATTTCCCCTTCCTTAGGCTCAATAAGACCTGAAAGAGTATGTAGTGTAGTTGTTTTACCTGCACCGTTAGCACCTATAAGTGCAACTATTTCACCCTTATCAACATGAAAGGAAATACCCTTTAAAGCTTGAATAACACCATAATATACACTTAAATTATTTACCTCAAGCAAAGCTGCCATAATAAACCATCCTTTAAATAGCTGTAAAAATATTTATTCATCACCAAGATATGCTTTAATAACCTCGGGATTGTTAAGAACATCCTTAGTATTGCCCTGGGTAAGCACTCTTCCGAAATTAAGTACCGTAAGCTCTTCACAGATACCTGATACCAGCTTCATATCATGTTCTATAAGAAGTATTGTCATCTTAAAATTATCACGTACAAATTGAATTGTATCCATAAGCTCTTTTGTTTCATTTGGATTCATACCTGCAGCAGGCTCATCAAGAAGTAAAAGCTTAGGACTTGTAGCAAGAGCTCTTGCTATTTCAAGCTTACGTTGTTGTCCGTAAGGAAGATTTGATGCCAGATAATCCTTATGCTCTTCCAGCCCGAATACCTTTAAAAGCTCCATTGCTTTTTCATCCATTTCCTTCTCTACCTTGTAATAGGACGGCAAATGAAAAATTGATGATAAAGTACTATAAGAATACTGATTATGTAATGCCACTTTAACATTATCTATAACGGATAAATCCTTAAAAAGTCTGATGTTCTGAAAGGTTCTGGCTATTCCGGCTTTGTTGATATCAATTGTACTAAGACCTGTAATATCCTTATCGCCAAGCTTTATAAGACCTTCATTAGGCTTATAAACTCCCGTAAGAAGGTTAAAAACAGTTGTTTTACCTGCACCGTTAGGTCCGATAAGGCCATAAAGCTCTCCCTCTTCTATTTTCAGGTTGAAATCATCAACAGCTCTAAGGCCGCCGAAGGAAATACTTAAATTATTTACATTTAGGAGTGTCATCTTTTTGCAAACCTCCTTAAAAGAGATGAAAAATGCTTTTCTCTGAATTCTATAGCCTTAGGAGCCCAGTTAATAAGCATAATAACTATAAGAACTACAGAATATATGAGCATTCTGTAAGTATTAAGTCCGCGAAGCATTTCAGGAAGTATATACAGAATTGAAGCTGCAATTACAGAGCCTCTTATATTTCCTATACCACCAAGTACTACATATACCAGGATCATAATTGAAACATTGTATCCAAAATAAGTAGAAGTAGCTGTAAGTGTAGAAGTATTATGAGAAAATAATACTCCTGCGGTACCTGCTATGGCAGCGGAAATGGTAAATGCCAGCATTTTGTATTTTGTAATATTGATACCAATGGATTCTGCTGCAATTCTATTATCCCTAATGGACATAATAGCTCTTCCGTCTCTTGAATTTACAAGATTCTGGATTATAAACAAAGCAAGAAGCAAAATTATTATAGCAATAGTAAAATTGGAATCATTGGGTGTTCCCTGAATACCCATAGCACCGTTTATCAGCATTTTACCCTCACCCTGAAGCTGAAAGCTTTTAAAGGAGATATGAAATCCTGCTTCATCATAGCCAAAATATACAGCTGCAAGAATATTTTTTATTATCTCACCAAAAGCCAATGTAACAATTGCAAGATAATCTCCCTTAAGTCTTAAAACAGGAATACCTATAAGAAATCCAAATAAAGCAGCAAATGCTGTACCTATAATAAGTGCTATCAAGAATCTTAGTCCACCTGGCATACTTTCTTTAAATGCCACTGAAAAAAGTGATGCTGAAAAAGCACCTATGCACATAAAACCTGCATGTCCAAGACTAAGTTCTCCAAGAATACCTACGCAAAGATTAAGAGCTACGGCAACTATGGAATAATAAGTCATAGGAACCAAAAGACCTTTCATATGACTTGATAAATTACCTGTAGCATCCATTATCTGAATAATAAGGTAAAAGGCAATAACTATACCATATGTGATCATGTTTCGTTTTGTAATTTTTGTAAGCTTCATATTCATCACCTCTTAAACCTTTTCCTGAATGTTTTTTCCAAGAAGTCCCGTTGGCTTAACAAGGAGAATAACAATCAAAATGCCGAAAACAATTGCATCAGCAAGCTGAGTTGATATATAACGCTTACTTAAAATTTCTACTATACCAAGTAAAAGACCACCTATCATTGCTCCCGGTATTGAACCTATACCACCAAGAACAGCTGCTACAAAGGCCTTAATACCCGGCATTGCACCTGTATAAGGGGTAAGAGTCGGATATGCTGAGCAAAGAAGTGCTCCGGCAATAGCTGCAAGACCTGAGCCGATGGCAAAGGTAAGAGAAATTGTCTTATTAACATTTATACCCATAAGAGTCGCAGCACCCTTATCCTCGGAAACGGCCAGCATAGCCTGACCGGATTTTGTCTTATTAATAAATAGCTGTAATGCAATAAGAATTATTAAACTAGTAATAATTGTAACTATTGTTATACCTTGAATTTTGAGTTCGCCACCTGCAAATGTAAAGCCTTCCCAGGTAACAACTGATGTAAAGGATTTTGGATTAGCACCAAAAATCAAAAGTGCAATATTTTGAAGAAAATAGCTTACACCTATAGCTGTTATAAGAACAGCAAGATTTGATGAAGCATTTCTAAGAGGCTTATATGCAACCTTTTCGGTAGTAATTCCCAGGAGTGTGCATCCTGCGATTGCTATAAGAATTGCCACAATAGGATTCATTCCATAGGTAATAGAAAATGTATAAATTAAATATCCTCCGATCATGATAACGTCACCATGAGCGAAATTCAGCATCTTGGCAATACCATAAACCATAGTATATCCAAGGGCAATGATAGCATAGATACTTCCAAGACTAATTCCATTAATTAAATAGGTCAAAAAATTCATCATAAGAGCCACCGCCTGAAATAATAAAAATTGGGGATGCTTGTAATTCAAACATCCCCTTAGATGCATGCTTTATAAAATATTATTCAGCAAGAACATAAACACCATCTGTAATTACAACAGCTCTTGGATCCTTATTAGGTTCACCTGAAGCTTCCCATGAAAGTGTTGTAGGACTTGTAAGAACATTATCAAGCTCTATAGCAACCATACCGGTTTTCATAGCTTCGCAGATATCTGAAATGCTCATGTCAGGAGTGATATTCTGAGCTTCACAAACTGCCTTTATAGCATATACAGCATCATAAGCATCTGCACCAAACTGGTTAGGAACATGTCCTGTCATTTCCTGGAACTTTGTTACAAAGTTTACAGTAAGATCATCTGTAGCTGTAGCTGAGAAAGGTGTAAGAAGCATAAGACCTTCAGCAAGAGCTGTATCAAAGTTCTCAACTTCAAGAATACCGTCCATACCATCACATCCAAAGAATGTTGGAGCATAACCCATTGTATTTGCCTGAGTTAAAATAAGTGAAGCCTCCTGATAGTAAATAGGAAGGAAAATAAGATCTGCACCTGCATCCTTTGCGGTCTGAAGCTGAACTGTAAAGTCTGTAGCTGAATCTGTTGTAAATGCAGTATCAGCAACAATACTAAGACCAAGCTCACCGGCTTTGCTTACAAAGCTGTCATGGATACCTGTGGAATACTCTGTAGAACTATCATAAATAATAGCAATGTTTGAAGCACTGTAGGTACTGTTTCCTGCAAGATACTCAGCAGAAGCTGCACCCTGGTTAGGATCTGAGAAACAAACACGGAATGCGTTGTCATACTGTACACAGTTTACTGCTGTTCCTGATGGTGTAAGCATGAACATGTTATCCTCATGGGTTTTCTCACTAACAGCGATAGTAGGAGCACTTGTTACACAACCAACAAGCATCTGCATGCCCCAGTCCTTAAGTGTGTTATAAGCATTAACTGATTTCTCGGCATTGTGCTCATCATCCTCAAATTTGTACTCAATCTGATATCCGTTAATACCACCCTCACCGTTGATCTCATCAACAGCAATCTGAATAGCATCACGAACATCACTTCCATAAATAGCAGCGGCACCTGTTGTAGGTCCAATACCACCAATCTTAAATACAGCAGCATCTGATGAAGCGCTGTCTGTACCAGTACTTGTGCTTTCTGTTGAAGCACTGTTTCCGCAACCAGCAAGAGCACTTACCATAAGAGCTGTAGCTGAAAGCATACTAACTACTTTACTAAATCTTTTCATAATAACATTACCTCCCTATCTTTTACGAAAAAAATTGTATACAAATAACTAATGAAACATTCAGCCTTGAACAAAATCATCAATTGATATACTTGTATACAATTATTTAATCGTTATATTAAGTTTACTAGAATTAGAAATAAAGTCAATAAAAAATTTAGCAGTTTAAAGTGAAACAGAAAATCAGTCTAAAGACTGTATATCAGTTTCTTTTCCGTCTTTCCATATTCTCTCAAGATTATAAAATAATCTATTTTCTTTATCGAAAATATGAATAATTATATCACCAAAGTCCATAAGAACCCACTTGGCACTTTCATAACCTTCAATATTCTTAGGAACATATCCCGCTTTACCAAGAACCATATCTACATTATCCGTCATAGCCTGTATCTGGCTGATATTTGTTCCGTTTGCAATAATAAAATAATCCCCAAGAGCAGAAATCTCACTTATATCAATAACTCTGATGTCTTCTCCCTTTCTGTCTTCAAGAGCCTTAATTGCAAGCTTTGCCATTTCTTTGGACTTTTCAATACCTGTTTTCTCAGCTGCCATATCATTCTCCGTTTCTTAATGCTTAACTGTTGTCTCTATATAAAAATATACTGGTATGAATATCATTTTTCTTCCATATAATATTCATAAGTAGTTCTGGTCATAGGATCACATTCCTTATCAGAGCTTTCAAGATAAATAAGAGTATTTTTCAAAATATGCTTAAGGCACTTATCAATATCTTCAAAGGCTTCTCTTCTTATCTCATCCATTTCAGGAAGATCCTTACGGTTTGGTTCAATAAAATCTGCTATAAATACAATTTTTTCAAGAAGAGTCATGCCGGGTCTTCCGGTAGTATGGTATCTTATGGCATCAAGTATCTCCTTGTCTTCAATCTTGTATTTATCTGCTGCAAGAAAGCTGCCCACCTTGGCATGAAGAAGACCTTTGTTTCGTCTTTCAACCTCGGAAACCTCAATATTATTATCCTTACAGATCTCGTACTGTTTATCATGAGACATGCACTTGGCACAATCATGAAGCATTCCTGCAATAAGAGCTTTTTGAACATCTGCTCCATGAACCATAGCCATTGATGAAGCAGTGTATGCTACACCAAGGGTATGATCAAAACGATCTGCCTTAAGTTCCTCTTCCATTGCTTTTCTGAGCTTTTGTGAAATCTCTATTGTTTTCATATATTCCTGCATTCCTTTTTATAGTATTGCAGACGTATTAAAATTACTCAGCGTCTTTTTTCCTTGCTGCTCTTGGAAGAACAATTTCAGGATTTTCTTTATAAGGCTTGTACAACACAGCTTTACGACCAATAACCTGCACTAGATTTGAACGTGTTCGTTCTGCAAGGGTTCTTGCCACCTCATTTACATCATCGGTACAATTCTTTAAAATATTTACCTTGATAAGTTCATGAGTATTAAATACCTCTGAAACAGCCTCTACTATCTCTGGAGTAACACTTCCTTTTCCAATCTGAAAAATAGGATCAAGATCAGAAGCAAGGCTCTTTAAATAAGCTCTTTGTTTGCTTGTAAATTCCATAACATCTCTTTCCGGACTATAATAGTCTCATTTATTTAAATAATAATATCAATCTTCATCATCAGATTCATCAAAATCATCCTCTGAAAAATCTTCATCTGAATAGTCATCTTCATCATACTCGTCTTCGTCATACTCATCATCCGGGCCGCCCGGAACTGTATCAGCATTTCTGTAATATTCAAAGCTATGTCCATAAAGACGAACTGTATCACCTTCATTAATGTGAAGCTTCTCAAGCTCATCAAGAATACCGTTATCCACAAGGAATTTCTGGAAGAATGCAAAACCTCTTTCAGATTCAAGATTGGTATAACCAAGCATCTTCTCAATCTTAGGTCCTTCAACAACGAATTCTTTGGCCTTACTATCATATTCAACAGTAATAGCCTCTTCTACAGTCTGAAGTTCAACCTCAGGATCATACTCCTGCTCAAATACAACAGGATCTTCTCCTATTTCATCAAGAGTTCTGCTTATATAATAAAGCAGATCCATAAGACCTTTTCCTGCAAGTGTGGAAACCGCAAAAACCTTATATCCCAAAGGTTCAAATTCTTCTCTTATCTTTTTAACAGCTTCATCATTTTCACCTTCAGGAAGCATATCTATCTTGTTGGCACAAATAACCTGTGGCTTTTTGGTAATATCCGCATTGTATTTGGCAAGCTCTGTATTAATAGCCCTGATATCTTCTATTGGATCTCTTCCTTCAGTTGATGCTGCATCCACCACATGAATAAGGACTCTGGTTCTCTCAATATGTCTAAGGAACTCATGTCCAAGACCTGCACCATCGGCAGCCCCTTCAATAAGTCCGGGAATATCTGCTACAACAAAGCCTCTCGCATCCTTAAGATCAACTACACCAAGGCTTGGAGTCAGGGTAGTAAAATGATAATTTGCAACCTTTGGCTTTGCATTAGAAACTTTTGTTAAAAATGTTGATTTACCTACATTAGGAAAACCTACAAGGCCAACATCAGCAATAACCTTAAGCTCAAGGAAAAGCTCAAGTTCCTTGGCAGGCTGTCCGGGCTGGGCATATTTTGGTGCCTGCATGGTAGATGTGGCATAATGCATATTGCCATTTCCGCCTCTGCCTCCCTTTAAAAGGGTTATCTCATCATTTCCCTTGGACATATCGGCAATTACCTTACCGCTTTTAGCTTCTTTAATTACAGTTCCCTCTGGAACCTTTATAATTATATCAGAGCCCTTTTTACCGGAGCAGCGCTTCTTACCGCCTTCTTCTCCGTTTTGGGCTTTGTATTTTCCGCCGTAATGAAAATCAGCAAGGGTATTAAGTCCCTTGTCAATCTTTATAATTACATCGCCGCCTTTTCCGCCGTCGCCCCCATCGGGTCCGCCGTTGGCAACGAATTTTTCTCTATGGAAGGAAACGTGACCGTCTCCACCTTTACCACTACTAACAAATATTCTGGCTCTATCTACAAATTCAGGCATTTCTATTCCTCTTTAAATATATGAAAAAACAATTTGTTATTTACTTCCCGGCAAAAGCCAAAGGCAATAAAATCATAATTTTGAAAAAGGCTCCAAACATTACGTTTGGAGCCCCAAAAAAATTCGTATTACTTGTTCTCTACAGGGTGAACACTAGCCTGAGTCTTTGATCTACCCTTACGCTCGAATCTAAGAATTCCGTCTGTAAGAGCAAATAATGTATCATCAGAACCGATACCTACGTTAACACCAGGATGAATATGTGTTCCACGCTGTCTGTATAAGATATTACCAGCCTTTACGAACTGTCCGTCAGCTCTTTTTGCTCCTAATCTCTTGGACTCTGAATCTCTACCGTTCTTAGTTGATCCAACACCTTTTTTATGAGCAAAAAATTGAAGGTTCATTTCTAACATGACTTACACCTCCTTAATTGTTGTTTTCAAATACTTTTTTCCGTACTGTCTGTATATAGCGTCTATTCCAAGTTTATAAGACTTAAGCAAAAGCTCTGCATCATGGGATACAGGTCCGTCAATCATAAGACTCATATAACCCTTATTTTCATCGCTATTAACAGAAAGCGCTGAATCTGTCAGCTCTGCAATTGCATTGATGGTGTTAATTGATAACATTGACAATGCCGCACATACAATATCCTTGCCATAATCAGCAAAACCTGCATGTCCATTCATTTCAAAGCCACATATATCGCCGTCTGAATTTTTACGAATAATGATATCTGTCATATATACAAACTTTTCTACAATAACTTCTAAAAATTACAGTGTGATCTTTTCGATCTTTACGCGAGTGAATGGCTGTCTGTGACCATTTTTCTTGTGGTAGCCAGTCTTTCTCTTGTACTTATAAACGATAACCTTCTTATCACGGCCCTGCTCCATAACTGTAGCATCAACCTTAGCATTTGATACTTCATCTGCTACCTTTAAAGTTGTGTCATCATTTACTGCGATAACATCAAATGTTACCTTTTTTCCAGCTTCTGCTTCAAGCTTCTCAACCTTGATAACATCGCCCTCGGAAACCTTATACTGCTTACCGCCTGTTACTATAATAGCGTACATAAGGCACCTCCTTTTCTCAAAAAACTCGCTAACTTCGGTGGCAACCAATAGGCGCACTTTGACCTCGTTAAGCGGCATACTCAATAAATATAACAACTTATCATTATTTTGTCAACACATCAAAACTTTTTTATGATTATTTAATATAATAATCTTTAAAAGCTCATTCTAAATCTTTTGTGCTATTTTTAGCTTTTGCTGTAAATATTTTCTGCAAGGGACTTTCCTGTTTTCTTTCTGGTAAGTTCTATAATTCCAAGTCCCGTAATATCAACAAAGTTCACCATAACAGGATCTAGCCTTGCCATGGACTTTATACTGTTTATAAGGTGTTCATTATCGCTTTTATCCTTCATATTTATGAAATCTATCAGGATCATGCCCGAAAGATTTCTCAGCCTTATCTGTCTCATGGATTCTTCCATAGCTTCAATATTGAGCTTTTCGATAATATTCTTTTTACCGGCTATGCTTTTTCCTGTGTTTACATCTATAACATTTAAGGCTTCAGTCTGTTCTATTACAAGATAGCCTCCGGACTTAAGCCATACCTTTTTGCCAAGGCATTCATCAATTTTTTTTTGAAGTCCGTAGATCACTGAAAGCTTTCTGCTTCCTTCAGCTTCACTATCGCTATATTTAAGCTCAGTATTTTGTGGAAATTCCTTTTTTAATTCCAACAGCTTTTTATATATGGTTTCAATATCGGTAACCAAAAGTATATCCCCGTCATTAAAACCCTCAACTACATGGAAAAATCGTTTTGCCGTTTCCAAAAGCTTACTGTCGTCGGAATTATCCCTAAGCTCCTGACAGCCGCTAAGAAAAACAGCTTTTTTAAATATATCAGATATAGTACTTTCTACATTTTGGATATCATCAAGAACATCATTTATTGTTACACCATCAGCAGCTGCATCGGTTCTGATGATTATGCCATAATTAAATGTGGCGCTTCCTGTTTCTCCATTATACGTAATCTTACTCTCAAAAATAGCTTTTTTAACTGCTTCTGTAAGCTCATGACGTTTATCATCGGAAAGCTTTCTGGAACATCCGACACCCTTTTCGCCAATAGTCAATGCACTGTACTTACCGCTAAGGGAGATTTTACAGCTAAGCTTTGGAAGCTTTGTCTTTAAAGCATCTGTCGTCACCTGTACCAGTACAAGATCTCCGCATCTAAGCTTTGGAGAAAGCTTATAATCACGATTAAGTACACATTCAGGGCAAACATCTTTAACAGCCAGATAAGCATTCTGTTTATCAGAAAGTCTTACAAATGCACTATTAATATTCGAAACTATATTTTCTACCCGGCCTACATAAATTCTTCCGATTAAACTGTTTTCTTCAAGGACTTCAAGATACTCCGGTTTATTATTCACCAGGGCAAAAAACATGGTTTTATTATTATATTTTGTGACAACAATCTCATTAGTAAACATTTAAATCACCGGTAAATCAAATATATTTTCTTTTGGATAGATCTCTGCAGATAAAAGGTTCTATATATCTTCCTTTATCATCATTTCCTTCAATATAGGTATCTACTCTGTGAATGATAAGTCCAAATTCCTTAAGTTCTTCTCCGTAAAATTCAAGAAAATTCTCAATAACCATGGAAACCTTAATATTGTTAACACTTCCGGCGCTAAGAAGCATGTGTATGGAGTCATCTTCATTGACACTAAGCTCATAGATATAAGGCTTCATATCTATTTCTTTTTCACCGCTTTTAGTCTTTTTTACGGCAGGAAGCTTATCAAGATTATAGTATTCAGCCAGTTTTTCCTTAAGATTAAGCGAAGGCTCCTTGCCCTTTCTAAATGCAACCCTGTACTCAGCAGCAGCTACTGCTGTCATAGCCTTTGGAGCTTTTTCAGAAAGCTCGATAACGTCAAGAATTTCAACACCTTCATTCATAACTTCGTTAAGACGTTTTTTTATGTCTTCACAGCTTTCCATGGAATTTACCTGCATATCCATATATTCACCGTCACTGGTGGCACCTACAGACAAAGGCTGTGCAAAGGAAATAACCTGATGAGGACTGTAACCTTCTGAATATTTAACATCAATATCAGCCCTTCTTATGGCCTTTTGAAAATATCTTTGCAGATCCAGGTGACCAATAAATCTTATAGGACCGTTTTTTGTAAATTTAACTCGAAGTTTAATCATGTACTGCCTCCCCTGTTTTAGGCTCTATGCATACACCAACACCATAACCCAGTGCTCCGCAGCCGCTGCAGTTCATACGGCAGTTCGGTGATACCTTACCTGCCAGTGCATTTTGCCATTCTCTGTAAAGAAACTTCTTGGAGACACCGCATCCAAGGAAATCCCAAGGGAATATCTCATCTTCATTTCTGACTCTGCTTGTATAAAAATACATATCAATACCCTGTTCAGCAAAAGTCTCAAGCCATACATCATATTTAAAATAATCGCCCCAGGCATCATAAATACAGCCTTTTTTATATGCAGCCTCTATGGATGATGAGAGCTTTCTGTCTCCTCTTGCAAGAACACCTTCCATCATACTTGCATCAGCCTCATGCCAATTGTATTTAATATGACGCTGATTAAGCTGCTCCATAATACCCTTACGGGTTTTATTGGCTTTATCAAGGAATTCCTCCTTAGTATTCATAGGTGCCCACTGGAAAGGTGTAAAAGGCTTTGGAATAAAAAATGAGGTGCTGGCAGTAATCTCTATGGATCTGCCGTTTCTTTTTTCCTTAGGAACCGTATCAAAATACTCTTTGGCAATCTTGTTGGCTATATCTCCGATACCGAGAATATCTTCATCTGTTTCTGTAGGAATACCCAGCATAAAGTATAGCTTTACTCTGTTCCAGCCGCCAAGAAATGCCTCGTGGGAGCCGCCTATAATATCTTCTTCAGTAAGACCTTTATTTATAACATTGCGAAGTCTCTGGGTTCCGGCTTCAGGTGCAAAGGTAAGACTACTCTTTTTTACATCCTGTACCTTATTCATAACATCCAGCGAAAAAGCATCAATTCTAAGGGAAGGCAATGAAATATTTATCTTTTTATCACCACATTCCTTGATCAGATAATCAATAAGCTCAGGAAGTTCTGAATAATCACTGGTTGAAAGAGAACTTAAAGAAATTTCCTCATGCCCGGTATTTTTCAACATTTCCATGGCATACTTTTTAAGGACATCTACGCTTCTTTGGCGCAGCGGTCTGTAAAGCATACCTGCCTGACAGAACCTGCAGCCTCTAATACAGCCTCTCATAACTTCAAGAACAACCCTGTCCTGGGTTACCTTTATATATGGAACAACAGGCTTCATAGGATAATAGGCGCTGCTCATATCCGTAACCATAACCTTATCAACAGTTGCAGGCACATCTTCATATAAAGGTGTCATAGCCTTTATGGTACCGTCTTCTTTGTAAGTAACTTCATATAATGAAGGCACATACATTCCCTTAATATGAGAAACCTGTCTTAAAAATTCAGCTCTTGATAAGCCTTCTTTACGGGCTGTTTTATATAAATCAAATAAATTTCTGTATTCTGTTTCACCTTCTCCTATATAGAATATGTCAAAAAACGGAGCTATAGGCTCAGGGTTATAGGTACAGGGACCTCCTCCTATAACAATAGGATCATCCCAGGTTCTGTCATTGGTATGAAGAGGAATATGTGACAGATCAAGGACCTGTAGAATATTTGTATAACACATCTCATATTGGATAGTTACTCCGAGAAAATCAAAATTCTTAATAGGCTCCTGGGATTCCAAGGCAAATAAAGGAATATTTTTTTCTCTTAAAACCTTATCCAGATCCATCCATGGAGAATAAACTCTCTCACACCAAACATCCTTATATTCGTTAAACATGCCATACAATATCTGAATTCCCAGATGTGACATACCTATTTCGTAAACATCGGGAAAACACATGGCGAATCTGATATCCACCTCATTTTTGTCCTTATATACGGCATTTACTTCATTACCGATATATCTTTCCGGCTTTTCGATACTAAGAAGTATCTCATCCGAAAGTGCCAAATTATTATTCATAAAAATCTCCAAATTCAATAAAAAAATCACAGTTTATATTCATTAAAACATAAAAAGAGCAACTAAAGGACTCCCCAAAGTTGCTCTTTAAATTTAACATACAATAATTGTAAACGCAAACAAGTAAATCAAAAATACAAAATTTATCTTCTTGAAAGCTCATCGGTAATATCTTCCCAGGATACGCCCTTTTCTACCATAAGAACCATAACATGGTATAAAAAGTCTGAGATTTCATATACTATCTCATTGTCATTAGGATTCTTGGCTGCAATAACAATTTCTGTTGCTTCCTCACCGCACTTTTTAAGAATCTTGTCGATTCCCTTATCAAAGAGATAATTAGTATAAGAACCTTCTCTTGGATTAACCTTTCTGTCCGCAATAACAGAATAAACACTATCAAGCACCTTCTGAGGATTCTTTTCCGTATAATCCTTTTTGGCTATTTCATTAAAGAAACAGGATCTCTTACCTGTATGGCAGGCAGCACCTATCTGTTTTACCTTGGCAAGGATTGTATCCAGATCACAGTCTGCTGTAAGAGACTTAACAAACTGGAAATGTCCGCTGGTCTCCCCCTTAAGCCACTGCTCATTTCTTGAGCGGCTGTAATAATGCATTTTGCCTGTAGTCAAGGTATCGTTATAGGCTTCTTCATTCATATAAGCCATCATAAGAACTTCATCTGTTCTGTAATCCTGTATGATCACAGGAACAAGACCGTCATTGTTCTTTTTGAGCTCATTCCAGGTAAAGGCAGGAGTTAAAACACTTACTTCGACTGCATTTTCTGCACAAAGCTTTTTAACATTATTTATTTCATGTGTATTTTTATTAATTGCCTCTCCTGTAAGTCCGCTGACAGAAGGGATTCTGAAAAGATCAAGAATCTTATCAAGGGAAACATCTGGAAGAGAATATATTGTAGGCATATCAAGTTTAAGAGACTCTTTTATTTCGCTTCTGTCAAGAAGTATAAGCTCGGCGGCATATTTTTTGATAACCTCTTCGTGACTCACAATATCATCGGTATCCTTATAGCAGATAACTATTTTTTCCTTACCGAATTTAAGTGATACCTCCTCAAGAATATCGATATTACCTTGCTTTGAAAAGTTAAGGGCCCCTTTCTTACATCCGGCATATAAGAGCTTTTTGATATCTTCCATTCGCTTTACATTACCGGCACCTATAACCGGAACGTCAACCTTATTGCAGATATCCTTTATAACATCAAGAGCAGCCTCGTGTTCAGCATCTGTCTCGGATAAATCAAATACAATAAGCTCATCGCAGTTATCATCATTATATTTTTCGGCAAGACCTGTCGGATCTTCACTGACAACATCAAGGCATTCAAAGCCTTTAACTGCCTTTTTATCTTTTAAATAAATACATGGAACAAACTTTTTTATCATATGCTATAATCCTTTTTATTTTTTATGAATATCTCTGATTCAATTAAATTTCCAAAAACAAGTTTATCAATTTAAAATTTTATCATGGTAAATCATTGAAGTCAAAAGAAACTGCAAGCTCATCCTTAATAAGAAACTTATATATCATAGCTTAACAACTGGCAATTCTTAATACCATAGGCAGAATATTCGTCGTTTGTCATGTCTGTAAAATAGCTTTGCACTACCCTGGCAATGCCGTTGTGAGCTACCAGCAAATATGTTGTATCCCTGTCAGCAATTACATCATCAAGAAGATTGTATATTCTCTGGGCAAGATGAAGCATGGTCTCACCGGTTTCAAAATGTGTTATAAAGCTCTTTTTAGCTTCCTGGAATTCGGCACCGTTTCTTGGTGTAGATTCATATTTGCCAAAATTCTGCTCAGTAAGTCTCTTTTCTTCAAATGCCGGAATACCTGTTATCTCTGATATAATAATCGCTGTATCCTTAGCTCTCATTAAAGGGGAATACAAAATCTTATCAATTTTAATATTATCAGACTTAATACGTATTCCAAGCTCTCTCGCCTGCTCTCTTCCAAGATCCGTAAGGGCTATATCTGTGGCTCCGCAGATCTTATTTTCAACGTTCCATATTGTCTGTCCGTGTCTGGTAAAATAAAGCTTCATAAAATACTCCGGTCTGTGTAATTATTTTCTTTTTGGAATGTATTTAAATAACATTGGATAAAAACCAAAAAGCAGAAAAATATCTATAAAATATCTAATGCCTCTGAAAACAGAAGCAATTGTTTCATCATCAGCTTTAAAAATCAGCTTCAAAAGTGAATTAATAATTAGATATAGAATTATGCCTACAACTAATCTTAATATGCCTTCTACCAAAGATTTAGTATTTTCAAATTTAACAAATCTTTCCTCAAAGGGCATTACCAGAAACAAACCTATCATCACACCAAGTCCAAGAAAATAGTCATTGGTTCTGCAATAAAAAATTCCCGGCAAAGAAAAAAGTACGATCAGGAGATGCAAAACCCATCTTCTCTTAAACTTTTTCTGTAAATAATTCATACCTGCAACGCATATTCCTCCAAAGACCCATCCAAGAAATACGTCTGTAGGATAATGAACTCCAAGGATTATTCTGGAAAGTCCCACAAGAAAAGGCATCACAATGGCAAGAATCCTTAATATCTTAACCCCGCTCTTATAGGCAGAAAGACTTCCAAAAAGTACTGTGGCATTTATGGTATGACCACTTGGACAGGAATAGCTTTGCACAGCGACATTATAGATATCTCCCTTTTCAGGAGCCTTAATACATTTTATGGATTCAATATCCATATATGGACGTCTTCTGCAAACAATATTTTTGACCAAAGGACATATCATCATGCCTACGCAGATATTGGTACATACATATTTGGCATATTCCTTATCATAGCTCCAGTACAAAAAACCCAGAATAACAATTATTGCTGCATCCTGACCAAAATTTGTAAAAAATATTGTAATAGCCTGAGTAAAAGGATTTATAAAACCCTGCAAAAATTCCATAAGGCTTTTTTCAAATGCAAAATAAAATGTGTTTCCCATGTTTATTAAACTTCCCAACAATGTTTTTATTATTTATAAAAATACATCCAAATATTTAACATAAATTATTAACAATACCAATGGATATATATCCATCGACTATTGCCCTGAAGTCGGTTCCTTCAGGAGCATCTTCCCGGTATTTACCAACAGTTTTAAGTCTTCTTGTACCATCCGGAAGTACCTCTTCTTCAAAATGATCATCATAAAAAGAATTAGGTGAGACACTTCTGTTTGTGAGAATGCCCTTAAGTTCTGCAAGGCTTCCTGCAGGAAAATTAATATTCCATATCTGATTAAATTGAAGCTTTTTTTCAATATACTCATCTAAAAGCTTTTCTAAATATGCATCTGCAATTTCTCCTGTAGAATTAAAGGTTTCCGAAACTGCAATAGAATGTATCCCGGAAGAAGCCCCTTCAAGAGCCGCACCGATTGTAGCTGAATACTGTGTATCCGAGCCGCAGTTACATCCATTATTAATTCCGGACAAAATAAGATCCGTTTTACCCTCAACTATATTACGAATGCCTATTCTTACACAGTCTGCGGGAGTTCCGGAAATAGCAAAAGCTCCTTTAATGCCCTCTACCGGAAAATCTACCTTTTTTACATCAATGGTTTCTCTTAAGGTAATTCTATGAGACATGGCACTTCTTTCAGAATCCGGAGCCACTACATAGACATTTCCGTATTTTAAAGCTGCCTTTGCCAGCTTTTCTATGCCTTTAGAATTTATACCATCATCATTAGTAATTAAAATATTTCTATTCATTAAAACCTCAAACTATAAATTTATTTATTATATATTCTTTTAATAAGCACATATATATCATATCAGAAAGTGATCAATATTCTTTATGTGAGGAAATTCTTTTTCAAGAATTTCCTTTGTCATAAGTTCAAATTTTTCATATCTAAAACTTGGAGAGCACATGCAACCCACAAGAGAAAAATCCTCTTCTTCCATACATGCTCCAAACCAATAGCCTTTTGGAACCACAAGCTGAGGCATCTGTCCCTTTTCTATATCAAGTCCAAGCTTCACTATAGTAAGCTCTCCCTCTGGAGATATCATATATATAGATAAAGGATTACCATCATGAAAATACCAGACTTCATCGCAGTCCAGTCTATGAAGATGCGATATCTCTCCCTTGCACAAAAGGAAATATATACTACTATATCTGTTCCTTGGAATATCCTTAGAATCAATATTTTCGCCAAGAATACATTCCTTAAAATATCCACCTTCTCTATGG